>CAYSFP010000139.1:1351-16048 GCA_964430075.1 uncultured Planctomycetaceae bacterium
CGCTGGCCTGCATGCGGAACGCCATTTCGTACTGCGCGATCCGTGATTCGATCTCGGGGTCGAGCTCCTTCTCGAACTGGCGGCGGTTGAGCGCGGCGAGCTTGTCGAACATCGCCCGGCGGCCGGAGCGGCACACGCCGTCGGGGTTGCTGAGATAGAGCACGGGATCCTTGCCGGCGCGGAACTGGACGCCCTGGTATTTCGAGTCGAGGAAGCCCGAGCCCCACAGGCGGGCGTACAGCGGCTGATCGCCCTGCCCTGCCGTGATGAGCACGATGAACGCGGGGAGGTCGTCGCTGATCGACCCCAGGCCGTAGGACAGCCAGGCTCCCAGCGACGGGCGGCCGGCGATTTGCGAGCCGGTTTGGAAAAACGTGATCGCGGGGTCGTGATTGATCGCCTCGGTCCACATGCTGCGGACGATGCATAGCTCGTCGGCGACTTGGCGGTGGTGCGGCAGGAGCTCGCTGAGCCAGGCGCCGCTCTGGCCGTGCTGGGCGAACTTGAACGCCGATCCGGCGAGCGGGATCGAGGATTGCTGGGCGCTCATGCCGGTGAGCCGTTGGGCGCCGCGGATGTGCGCCGGCAGTTGCTGGCCATTTTGCTGATTGAGCAGCGGCTTGTAGTCGAACAGATCCTGTTGGGCGGGGCCGCCGGATTGGAATAAGTAGATGACGCGTTTGGCGCGCGGCGGGTGATGCAGCACGGTCGACGCGGCCGCGCCATACGCGGGCGCTGGCAGCAGCGACGCGAGCGCGGCGCCGCCAAGTCCCGCCGCGGTGGCGCCGAAGAAATGGCGGCGGGTGACCTGCTGCAGTTCGCTTGGTTGGAAGGCGTGATTCATACGCGGTCGTTTCGCCTGTTTGCGGCAGTTCAGCGCTCGTAGATTGTGGCGTCGAGGTTCATGATGATCTGGCACGTCGCCGCGAGTGCGGCGAGCTCCGCGGAGGGCGTTTCGGCGCCGAGCGGCGCTTCGCCCAGGGCGAGATAGGCTGAGGCATGTTGAGCTTCGTCGTTGGCGAAGAGCTCAAGTTGCTCCTCGTAAGCGTCGAGGAGCAAATCAAGCTCGATCTCGTCAGGATCGCGGCCCGCAAGGTGAAGAAATGCGGCCGTGATCTGTTTGGGCGGGTCCGCAGCGTCGCCGGCGACGGCCGCGGCCAGCACGCGGGCCGCCTCGACGAACTGCACGTCGTTCATCAGCACAAGGGCCTGCAGCGGCGTGTTCGTTCGCGAACGGGCGACCGTGCAGACCTCGCGCGTCACCGCGTCGAAGGCCAGCATATTGGGCAGCGGCGCCGTGCGCTTCCACACGGAATACAGCGACCGCCGGTGCAGCGCCGTGCCGGTGGACTGCTGGTACGCTGGCGACATCGTGTTCACTTCGCGCCACAGGTCGCCGCCCGGCTGGTAGGGCGAGACGGGCGGCCCGCCGAGCGTGCGATCGAGCAACCCCGACGCGGCCAGGGCGAGATCGCGGATTTGCTCGGCGGAGAGTCGGCGGCTCGGGCCGCGGGCGAGCAACACGTTTTCGGGATCTCGGGCGCGCAGCTCGGGCATCGCCCGCGAGTCTTGCTGATAGGTTGCCGACGCGACGATTTGCCGGCACAATCGCTTGATGTCCCAGCCGTGGGCGACGACGTCGCGGGCAAGCCAGTCGAGCAATTCCGGATGCGACGGGGCGGCGCCTTGCCGGCCGAAGTTTTCCGGCGTGGCCACGAGGCCGCGGCCGAAGAAGTTGGCCCACAGGCGGTTGACCAGGACGCGGGCGGTGAGCGGGTGCGACGGGTCGGTCGCCCACTGGGCCAGGCCGCGGCGATTCCGCGGGGCGCCCAAGGGGAACGGCGGCGCGAGCTCGGCGAACGTGTCGCGGCCGACGCGATTGGCGGCCGACTTGGGTGCATCATAGGCGCCGCGCGCCAGGATGTACGCGGGCCGCGGCGCGGGCAGCTCTTCCATGACGGCGACTTCGTGGATCGGTTCTTCCGCTTCGACGAGGCGGCGGCGGGCCGCGGCGACGAGCTTCCGCTGCTCGCGGACTTCGGCGTCGATCGCGGAGAAGTAGAGTTCGCGGAGGGCGGACTCGTGCGTGTCGTCTGCAGATTCGTCGGCCGCTGACGTTTTCGTTTCTCTTGCGAAGCGGTCGGCAACTTCGAGCGGCGCAAGATCCCGGCTGTACACGCGGAGCTCGTCGATCGCGCCGTCCTTGAAGCCGCGATCGCGAAAGCGGGCCCCCAGGGTCAGTTCGCCGCCGCCGTAGCCGGCGACGCTGGCGCTCTTGCGGATGCGGTCGCGGACGATGCGGGTGGGCAGCTCGACGCCATCGAGGTACAGCCGCAGGCCCTCGGCGCGGCTCGAACCATCATAGGTCACGACGACGTGTTGCCAGTGGTCGCGGGGTAGTGGGCGCCGCGCGCGGACGCCGATCGCGTTGCCCGGCCAGACGCGGTACAGGCGGGCTTCGAGCACGCCGCCGGCGAGCATGAGGTCGAAGCCGTTGTAGCCCACGTCGGTGCCGCGCGTTTGCTGCACCACGACCACCGGCTGGGGGTTGGCCGCGGCGTCCCGCAGCCAGAAGGCGATGGTAAATGGCTGCCAGCGATCGATGGCGAGCATGTCGGCGAAGTCGGCGCTGCGGTCGCCGTCGAACTGGGCGGCCTGCCCCTTCACGCCGGGAATGCGCGGCACGTCGACGGCGACGCCGGGTTCGTCGAACGTGACGTGGCGGACCAGGTCGGCGTCTGGCGGCGGCTGCGAGCGATTGGGCCGCCAGGCTTGGAACCGTGATTCGCCGTCGACGATCGCCTGCGAGAGCGCTGCCTCGGCCTCGGCGAGTTCGCTGTGCGCTGCGGCGAGCTGTCGCTCCTGTTCTGCGGTCGGCAGCAGCAGCGAGGGCGACGGCGTCTTGCTCGCGTTGTCGTACAGTCCGTTCTCGTCGATCGAGTTGAAGAACGCCGCCAGCGCGTAGTAGTCGCGCTGCGAGATGGGGTCGTATTTGTGGTCGTGGCAACGGGCGCATTCGAGCGTGAGGCCCAGCACGGCCATGCCGAACGTGTGCACGCGATCGGCGGCGTTTTCGGCCAGCCACTCCTCGGCGATCGAGCCGCCTTCGTTGGTCAGGCGGTGGAGGCGATTGAACGCGGTGGCCAGCCGCTGGTCGCGCGTGGCGCCGGGCAGCAGGTCGCCGGCGAGCTGCTGGGTGACAAACTCGTCGTACGGCAGGTTCGCGTTGAAGGCCCGCACGACCCAGTCGCGGTACGGCCACTGCGGGTTGAGCTGGTCGGACTGGTAGCCGTAGGAGTCGGCGTAGTGCGACGCGTCGAGCCACGCGACGGCCATGTGCTCGCCGTAGGCGGGGCTGGCGAGGAGGCGGTCGACGGCAGCGTCGATCGCGGCGTCGCGATCGCGTTTGGCGGCTTGGCGAAAGTCGGCGATGTCCTCGACTGACGGCGGCAGGCCGGTGAGGTCGAGCGTGAGACGCCGTAGCAGGCGGAGCGGATCGGCGGGGGGCGACGGCGCGAGGCCTTCCGATTCGAGCCGAGCCAGGACGAAGCGGTCGAGGTCGCCGCGCGGCCAAGCGGGGTCGTTCACCGCGGGCACGGCCACCTCGGCGGGCAGCGGGCGGAACGCCCAGTGCGGCGTCACTTCGGCGCCGGCGGCGATCCAGGCGCGCAAGAGCTCGATCTCGGCGGCGCTCAGCGCGAGGTTCGATTCCGGCGGCGGCATCCGCAGCGACTCGTCGTCGCTGGCGATGCGGGCCACCAGCTCGCTGTCCTCCGGCTTGCCTGGCACGACGACGTGCGCCGTGAGGCCCTCGAACGTGTCGAGCCGCAAATCAGCCTGCCGCTGTTCGGCGTCGGGGCCGTGGCAGACGAAGCAGCGGTCCGAGAGGATGGGGCGGATGTCGCGATCGTAATCGGGCGCGGCGGCGCACAGGGGCGATGCGACGGCGACCGTCAGCGCGAGTGCCGGGAGAAGGGGGCTGACGCGCATGGGGCGCTCCGCGGTGGGGCCGCGGAGGGCGGCCGGTGTGCGGTGCATTATAAGCTGGGGCGTGCGGGGGGCGTTAGACGCCTGAGGGGCGAACGGGTGGGGAAGCGAAGACGCAAGCGGGCGGGGGCGCGCGGTGGTTACGCGAAGAGGGCTTCGATGGCGCGGCCTTTCCCGTCTTCGGTGGCGTAGAAGGGGCGCTTTTCGACGGTGAACTGCGTCGCCGGCGAGACGCCCATCGCGGTGAAGATCGTGGCGTGCATGTCCGTGACCGAGATCGGATCCTTGATGGCCAGGCACGGTCGCTCCTCGGCGGTCTCGCCGTAGAGCACGCCGCGCTTCACGCCGCCGCCGAACATCAGCGCGCTCGATCCGCCGGTGAAGTGCCGGTGCAGGCCGTAGTGCTTGGCCTCGAGCAGCACGTCGCTGGCGGCGCGCGACTGGTCCTTGGCGGCGCTGCCGGGGACGCCCTCGATCATCATGTCGCGGCTGAACTCGCTGGCGACGACCACCAGCGTGCGGTCGAGCAGGCCGCGCTCTTCCAGATCGAGCACGAGCTGGGCGATGGGGCGGTCGATCGACTTCTTCATGTTCTCGACGCGCTGGTGCCCCTCTTCGTGCGTGTCCCAGCCTTCGAAGGGGACATACTCCGTTGTCACTTCGATGAACCGCGAACCCGCCTCGACCAGCCGGCGGGCGAGCAGGCAGCCCAGGCCGAAGCGGCCCGTGTCGTATTTGGCCACGCTGTCGGCCGGCTCGTCGGACAGGTCGAACGCCACGCGTTCCGGCGAGCTGAGCAACCGGTAGGCGTTTTCCATGGCGCGGATCATCGACTCCTGCTGGAAGTCGCTGCCATGCTCGCCCAAGGGGCTGCGCTTCACCAGTTCCTGATAGTGTTTGTACCGGCTGGCGAACCGCTCGGGCGTCATGCCGGCCGGGGGCCGCACGGCCGAGGCGGCGTCGCCGGGATACGGCAACATGAACGGGCCGAACTCGCCGCCGAGGAAGCCGGCTGTGTGGAACGCCTTGAGCTCTTCCTTCTCGCCGACGCCTTCGAGCCGCTGGCCGATGTCGACGAACGCGGGCATCACCGGATTGCGCGGCCCCAGGACGCGGGCCATCCAGGCGCCGATGTGCGGGGCAGCCACCGTTTGCGGCGGCACGTAGCCGGTGTGCCAATGGTACTGGTGCCGCGAGTGCAGGATGTGCCCCAGGTCGGGCTGCACGTGCGAGCGGATGAGCGTGCCGCGGTCTAAGACGGCGGCGATGTGCTCCAGCCCCGCGGTGAGCTTGACGTTGTCGACCGCCGTGTCGATTGCGGGGAACGTGCTCATGACGCGCTCGACGGCCAGTCCCTTCTCGAAGGGCTGGTAGCGCTTGGGATCGAACGTGTCCGGCGCGGCCATGCCGCCGGCCATCCAGAGGAGGATGCACGCGTCGGCCCGCGGCGCGGGGTGCTCGATGGCGGCGCCCGTCTCTTGGGCAAAGAGGGGCTCGCGCGCCGCCATCGCGGAGAGGGTTGCCGCGGTGGTGGCGCGGAGGAAATCGCGGCGGTCCAGACGGTCGTTCATCTTTTCTTTCGTAGCCATAGTGTTGCCGCCAGGAGCAGGAGCAATTCCGGGGTCGTTGCCACAATCGCGACGCGCATCGCGATTCCCGCCGGGGTCGCGATATAACGGATGATGTTGGCCGGATTGAGCGCCCCGAGCAGTCCTCGCCCTTGGGTTGTTAGGAAGTTGAGGTAGAGGGTCGCGTCGAGGCTGAGAATCACGAACTGAATCAGCAGGAAGACGCCTGCCAGCATCCACATCCAGGGCATGGGAACGAAGGGTCGGCGTTTGTGGAACATCGGGAAGTTACTGGCTTACTGAATGATCTGAAACTCCGGCAGCATGACGATGCACCACAGCGCATCGGCGAGGCCCGCCGTGGAGGGTTCGTCGCCGGCGACGGCGACGAGCCGCTCCAATTCTTCCGCCGTGGGCTCCCGCGACAAGGCGGCGAGAAACGCCGTGCGGCACAGTTCGGCGGTCGTCGCCTCGGGGCGGTTCGCGATCAAATGCTCCGCCCCGGCGTGCAGCCGCTCGGCCAGCGACTGGCCGTTGCTGAGCTCGAGCGCCTCGAGCGTGGTGAGCGCCGACGGCCGGGTGGTGACGACCTGTTCGCGGTTGGGCCGACCTAGCGTTCGCATCAGCGGCGTCGACTGCACCAATGAAGCACGGACGAACGGGCGGCCGGCCGGCTGCTCGCTGGCCTTGGCTGCGAGCTTGACGAACACGTCATCGTTTGCCGTCGATTCAGACGACGCGCCTGTGATGCGCGCGAGCGCATCGACGAACTGCTCGGCCGTCATCCGCTTGGGCGCTGGTCCCGCGAACACATAGTCCTCGATCGCCTCGGACTCGTCCCACGCGGTCGACCGGGCGCCGTAGACCTGGGAGGCGGCAATCAGTTTCAGCACCGCTTTGAGGTCGTAGTTCGCGTCGCTCAAGCGGATGGCCAACTCGTCGAGCAAGTCGGCGTTCCAGGGCGGCGTGCCCATCGAATCGACCGGATGAACGATGCCGCGGCCGACGAGCCGCTGCCAGAGCCGGTTGACGATGGTGCGGGTCAATCGGCCGTTCTGCGGATGCGTCATCAGCGCCGCGAGCTGATGGAGCCGTGCGTCGCGCGGCGCCGCGGCGTCGACCTCGCCCAGCTCGGGGAACAGAAATCTCGCCGCGGCCATCTCGCCGGTCGGCTTGTCGCAGCGGTGCAGCTCGAGCGGCTCTTCCGTGATGATCGCCGCCAGGCCGTAAGCGTCGGCCAGCTTCCAATCGTCGACGAAGCTGTCGTGGCAGGAGGCGCACTTGAGATTGATGCCCAGGAACACCTGTCCCAAGTTCTGCGAGAACTGCAATGCGGGAATCTGGCTGGCGTTCACCTGGCCGCGCCACACAATGCCCTTGGCAAACCCCGCGGACTCGGGCCGCGGCGCCACCAGTTCGCGGACGAACTCGTCGTACGGCATGTTGCCCAGCAGCGCTTCGTACAGCCAGGCGGTGATCTGTTCGCGGCCGCCGTCGATGTAGCCGGTGCCGGCGTAGTCGTTCCGCAACAGATCGTTCCAAAACGTCAGCCAGTGGTCCGCATAGGCGACGTCGTCGGCGAGGAGCTTATCGACCAGCTTGGCGCGCTTGGCGTCGTCCTCGTCCGCGACGAAGGCCGCGACGTCTTCGGGCGCGGGCAACAGGCCGACGAGGTCGAGGTGGACGCGCCGGCAATAGGTCGCATCGTCGGCGGCCGCCGGCGGGGTCATGCCCCGCTCCCGCCAGTAGGCCAGCACGATCCGATCGATCGGGTTCTCGACGCCCTGCTCCGCCGGCGGCAATTCCGGACGCCGCGGCTTCAACGGCGCTTCATAAGTTGATTTCTTGAATGTGAACCCCGCCTCCCAAGCGAGCCCTTCGTCGATCCACCGCCGCAGCAAGTCGACCTCCTCCGCACTCAGCGGCGGTCCCTCGGGCGGCATGCGGTAGTCGGGATCGTCGCTGGTCACTCGATCCACCAGCGGGCTATCGGCGCCGGCGCCCGGTTCCGCGAGGCCCATCTCCAGGATCGCTTCGCGCGTGTCCAGCGACACGTCGCCTTCATAACGCCCCGCCGTGTGGCACTTCGCGCAATGCTTGGCGACGAGCGGTAAGATGTCGTGGGCGAAGTCGACCGGCGCAGCCCCTGCCCTGCCCACTGCGCAAACCAACACGGTGACTGCCACGGCGACTCGCTGCACTGCTACCATCATCAAAAGACTTCCCCCGCGGATCACTGTTGCTGCATGGCCGCGGCATGCCTTGCCGCCCGATTGAGCCCGAGCGAATCGAGGATGCGGCCCACCTCGGCAACTTCGCTGGCGGAAAGCGGCTCCAGCGGCGGATTGAGCGCGCCGCTGCAGACGCCCAGGTGGGCGAGCGCCGCCTTGAGACCCTTAACCACCGAGGCCGCATCGAACCGACCCACCGTATAAATATGTCCGAACAGCGCCGCGTTGGACCGCAGCGCCGCCAGCTCGTCGTCGAAGCCGGCGCTGGCCGCGTCGAACAACTGCACGAACAGCTCGGGCCACACGTTGGCCCCGCCGTTGACGCCGCCGTCGCCGCCCAGCTCGATCGTTTCGGGCAACAAGTGCTCGGGGCCCACCAGCAGGCGCCAGTCGTCGCGCGAGCGCGAGAGCTGGCGGACCTGGGCGAAGTACTCCATGTCGCCGGAGCTGTCCTTGAGGCCCACGATCCGCGGATGCTCGGCGAGCCGCCGCAGCGTGTCGAGCTCGAAAGCGACCTTCGCGATGCCCGGCGTGTTGTACAGCATGACCGGCAGCGGCGACGCGGCGGCCAATCGCTCCACCGCCCCGGCCAGCTCCTGCTGGGTGATCGGGAAGTAGAACGGTGGCGCCAGCACGACCGCATCGGCGCCGACGTCCGCGGCGTGCCGCGCCAGGGCGAGCGACTCACCCGCGGCCGCGCTCGTGACCGCGACGAGCACCGCGGCGCGGCCGCGCGCCTGGCGGCAGACGCGCTCCACCAGTTCGCGCCGCACCTCACCCGCCAGCGAGGGACCCTCGCCGCACGTGCCGAGCAGAAACAGGCCGTGCACGCCGCCGGTCAGCAAGCGATCGACCAGCCGCTCCAGGCCAGCGACGTCGAGCCGGTCGGCCTCGACCAGCGGGGTGACCATCGGCACGATGATCCCACGCGGGACGCGGTGGGTCGTGGCGGACTGCGACATGAAAGCTGCCTCGCGAGAAAGACGAGAACGCGCTGGCCGCACGCGCCGGCCGCACCTGCCATCGTCGCGCGCCGACGGGCGTCTCGCAAGAGTGGACCCCCTCTTACGATTGATCGTTGGGGAGATTTACCACAGAGTGCACAGAGGAAAGACAGGAATGATCAGAAGGGGGAATTGGAGGAACACGCCACTTAGGCGGACTCGCGGCTTCTCGATTCCCTATTGTCTTTCCTCCCTCTGTGCTACTAACGGTCAAAATCTTCGCAGCGTGCGCATATATTTGGACAGAAGAGCTTGAACAGAAGGACGCAGAGGCCACGAAGAAGAGATCAGCTTAGAACATCCTGTGCACTGCGTCTGACTGTCGTGCGAGGTGGGCGTCGGCCAGGCGAGCCGTCCCCCGCTTGTTCTCTGCGTCCTTCTGTTCCTGATGGGTTGCGGCCGGAGGCCGCGCTGGGCCCTCCGTGTCCTCTGTGGTGAATTCCGTAATCCTGTGTTCACTCCGCCCGATCCTGCCAGATGAACCAGTTGGGGTAGACATATACCCAATAACCCGCGGGCAGGTTCTCGTGGCCGGCGTAGTCCGTCGCGTCGTAACGGCCAAAGTCGTGGAATGCGGCGTATTGCCGGTAATCGGCCTCGACCTCGATGATTTCCAGCAGCGTCTTGTACTTGCCGCCGACGCGGGCCTTGGCCAGTGCCTCGCGCATCGGCAGCCGTTCGCTGGGCGGCGCCGGCGGCGCTTGGAACTTGCGCACGCGGTCGGCGGCGATTTCCACGAGCATCCGTTTTGCATATCGCTGCACTTCGACGATGAATTCCCCGGCACGGTAGTCGACGATCCGCGCGGGCTTCCACGCGCCGCCCACGGCGATCTGCACGTACTCGCCCACGGCGTACGGGGCCGGGACGCGCGAGCGCGGCCGGCGCGTCGTCACATGGCCTAATCGGAAGTTTTCGTCGAGGCCGAACCGCGACGATCCGCTCGCCTGGTTCTCGAAGTGACGCATCGCGTCCTCGATTTCCTCGGCCGCCTCGCCCAGCGCGATGGCGCCGTCGCCGTTGCGGTCGGCGTCGCCGTCGCCGCGCACGATCTCCACCAGCGCGTGCGTGAACGTCCAGTTGTTGGTCGACGCGACGGCGGCGCCGGCGGAGGTGATCGTCGCCGTTTCGAACCCTTGCTCCGCAAGTTCCTCTGCGGCGCGGGCCAGCGCGCCGCTGTAGCAACAGTCGGCGAACATCAGCACCCGGTTGCCGTCGAACTCGGCCGCGACGATCGTCACCAGGTCCCGGCCGGTGAACGACGCGTCCGACCGCTGCGGGTCGACGTCGTAGTTCATGAGACAGGCGTGGCCGTCCTTGCTGACTCCGTGGCCGGCGTAGTAGAAGACGAGCGTGTCGCCGTCGCGGGCGCGCGACGCGGCCGTTCGCACCGCACGGCGCATGGCGGCGAGCGTCGCCTGATCGTCGAGCAGGAGCTCGATCTGACCGCTCGGTACGCCGCGCTCGACGAGCGCCTCATACAGCGCGCGATCTTGCCGATCGGCCGGGGGATACGTCGACAGCGTGGCGGCTTGCCAGTGCAGCACGCCGACGATGACGGCGTGGGTGCGCGCCGGATCCCAGGCGGGCGTCTCCGCGGCGGCGGTGCGCAGGGTCCCGCCTGCCAGGACGACGGCCATTCCCAGAGCGAACCGACGATGTCCGAGAAACGGAGCTTGCATAGAAGTAGCGAACGCGGAAGGCGTGGGATACCCTTCAAGAACAGGTTTCAAAATCCCCCTCCCTCGAAGGGAGGGGCTAGGGGAGGGATTGAGGCGCCTGACTGTTCCGCCCCTCACCCAACCTCTCCCCTCAGGGGAGAGGGGTTTTGAAACCCTCCCTATTATAGCTCTTGTCGTTCCCCTTGGCCGCCCGTGCGCTCGTCGAATGCTCTATGCTGAAGACCAACCTGCCGCGCGAGTATTTCATCTCGCCGGAGATCTTCGCGGCGGAAAGCGAGCGCGTCTTTGCTCGCCATTGGGTGTGCGCAGGCCACCTGGCCGAGTTTCCGCCGGCGCCTTCGTACCGCGTGGTCCCGATCGGCGACTATAGCGTCGTCGTCACCCAGTCGCGCGACGGCCGCCTGCACGCGTTTCACAACGTGTGCCGTCACCGCGGCGCCCGCCTCTGCAGCGAACCGCACGCGGCCCTCGACAACGACTGCGTGACGTGTCCCTACCACGCATGGACTTACGACGCCGCCGGGCGGCTCATGGGCGCCCCGAACATGAGCGAGCAGGACGGCTTCGACCGAGCGGCGTTTCCGCTGCTGCCCGTGAGCGTGGTCGCGTGGAACGGCTTCGTCATGCTGCACCTGGAGAAGCCGTCCGCCGCGTTTGCGGACGACTATGGCCCGCTCGATGCGCGGCTCGCCAATTGGCGCCTGGGCGAGCTCGTCCTCGCCCAGACGCGGCGCTACGACGTGCGGTGCAACTGGAAGCTGCTCTTCCAGAACTACAGCGAGTGCTACCACTGCCCTACGGTGCACCCGGCGCTCAATCGGCTGACGCCCTATCGCACGGCGACCAACGATCTCACGAGCGGCCCGTTCCTCGGGGGGCCGATGGAATTGGACGCCTCGTGCGAGACGGTCAGCCGCGACGGCCGACTCGTCGCGGGCGTCTTGCCGAGACTCGACGGCGCCCAGCGACGCCGCGTGTACTACTACACGGCGTTCCCCACGATGTGCGTCAGCCTGCACCCCGACTATGCGATGGTGCACGTGCTGACGCGGCGCGACCGGGCCACGACCGGCGTGGCCTGCCACTTTCTGGCGGCGCCGGGCGATTTAGCAATGTCGCGCGAACGACTCTCGCAAGCGACCGGCCTGTGGGACGAGATCAACCGTCAGGACTGGCAGATGTGCGAGCTGACGCAACTCGGCGCCGAGTCGCCGGCGTTTCGACCTGGGCCCTATTCGCGGCTCGAGTCGATGGTGGCCGCGTTTGACGAGCACTACCTCAGCGTCATGAAGCAGGATCCTGGAGCGTCCTGATGTACATGGTTCTGGGAAGAAGATTCACCACAGAGGGCACGGAGGACACAGAGAGGGGATGGGGAAGGTGGTCCGCAGATGGACGCAGATAGAGTCAAGGCATTCAATCTGCGTTAATCCGCGTTCATCTGCGGACAAAATCTGCATTTTTCCTCTGAGATTTCTGTGTTCTGTGGTTCATCCGTTCCGTACGAAATCTTCGCGACGCGAGTAAAAGTTGACGGATAAGTAGTACAGAGGACACGGAGGTTGAGAAGGGGCGACAGAGTGGCTCGGGCGGGGCCTCAGAATTCTCCGTCTATCCTTACTTTTTCGACCTCTGTGTCCTCCGTGCCCTCTGTAGTAAATCCCATTCCGAGAAAGCGTTGCAGGTCGTCAACAAGTGCTCTTTCGCCACGCCTCGCGAATCACCATCGCGAAATCGCGCGCGAATCGTTCGCCGTCGCACAACGGCGAGCGGGCCACCTGCTCGCGCAGGCCGCGTCGCAGCGCCGCGAGCCGATCGAGGTCATTCGCCCACGCACGAGCCTTCTCCACGTACTCGTCCGCGCTCGCCACGATCCAATCCGCCAGTCCCACGTTCGTGAGATGGCTCAGCGAATGCCTGCCGGCGAACGTCTCCCCCGGCCAGGTGATCGTCGGGACGCCCATCCACAGCGCTTCGCACGTGGTCAGGCCGCCGGAATACGGGAACGTGTCGAGCGCCATGTCGACGCGCCCGTAGCGGGTCATCAGGTTCAAGGAGCCCTCCTGGTGCTCGAACCGCACGCGGTCCTGGCAGCCGAACTCGACCAGCGCCTTGCGGACGCGGGACTGGTTGGCCACATCGGGCCAGCCGCCGTAACACAACAGCAGCCGTGCATTCGGCACAGCCTCGAGCACCCGGCCCCACACGCGCAGCACACCGTCGTTCACCTTGGCCGGATTGCACATCGCGGCAAACTGGAGGAAGTCGCGCTCCAGGGCGGGCAGCGGCGTCACCTCGGGAACGTCCGGCGCGGGGTCGTAGCAGATGTAGCCGTGCGGCATCCGCAGCACGCGCTCGCCGTAGTGGCCCTCGGCGCCCTCGGGCACATGCCGGCCGTCGGCGAGCAGGCAATCCATGGCCGCAACGCCCGTCGTGCCAACATAACCGGCCCAGGTGATTTGCAGCGGCGCCGCGCGACCGGCGAACAGTTTCAACCGATTGTGCGCGGTGTGGCCCGCCAGATCGAACAGCACGTCGATCCTGTCCTTGCGAATTCGATCCGCGAGATCGGCGTCGTCCCAGCCGAGCGACTCGTGCCACCGATCGACGGCTGCCTTGATCCGCTCGCCCACGCGGTCGACCGACCCGCGATCGCTGTACACCGTCGTCGAGAGCCCCAGTCCGCCCAACTGCTTCAGCGCTTCGAACATCCGTACCGTGAAGTAACCCACGGGATGGCAGCCCAGGTCGGGCGAGACGAAGCCGACTCGTAGCGGCCGGTCGGCCTCGCGCGCCGCCGAGCGCGCAGCCGGCGTTGGCGTCACGCCCGCGACTTGGTCCCACTCGCGATGACTCGCGCCCAAGCCGGCCAGCGTGACTCCCGGCTTGTATTGCTGGCACATCAGCAGGCTATCGTACGCGAAGCTGTACGCCGCCTTGGCGTCGAGCGCTTCGCGCAGGCAGGCGTCGGCGTCGTCGAGCCGGCCCAGCGACATGAGAACTCCGCCCTTGTTGACCAAGGATTCTCGACTGCCCGGCTGAAGTGCGAGAGCCCGGTCAACGTGCTCCAGGGCCTCGCTCAGCCGCCCCTGATCCTTCAACGCCATCGCGAGATTCCCGTGGGCGGCGCCGTTGTCCGGTTTGCAGGCGATCGCCTTCCGGTAGGCCTCGACGGCCTTGGCCGTCTCGCCGACGGTCTTGCACCAGATGCCGATCGCGTTGTGGACTTCGCCGTCCTCCGGTGCCAGCGCCCGGGCCCGTTCGATCAGCGCGCGGCCTTCCTCGATTTTGTGCCGGCCGATGAGCGTCGAGCCAAGTTTGCACAGCGCTTCGACATTGTTCGGCCCCGCCTCGACCGCCCGGCGATAGCTCGCCAGCGCCTCCTCGGGCCGTTCCGCCCGCTTGAGCATCGCGCCCAAGTTGAGGTGAGCCTGTACCGACGACGGGCACCGCGCTGCCGCCTGCCCCGCCACGTCGATCGCCCCGGCCACGTCGCCGCGCTCGGCGAGCAAGTTGGTCAGGCTCAAATACGGCGACGGGCGCCGGGAATCGATCTCGATCGCGCGGCGATACTCCCGCTCGGCCCCGGCGACGTCGCCCTTGAGCTTCAGCGATTTGCCGAGATTAAAGTGGGTGTCCGGCGCGTCGGGCGTCAGTTCCAAGGATCGCCGATAGGCGGCGATCGCCTCCTCGATGCGTCCGGCATTGCGGAGCACGACGCCCAGATTGCCCAGGAACGTCGCATTGTCGGGCATCACCTCCAGGGCCTGGCGGATCAGCTCGGCGCCGCGCTCGTGACGGCCCTGCGCGGAATGGACGAGCCCCAGCAGATGCAGCGCATCGGCCTGCCGCGGGTCGGCCCGCAGCACGGCGTCATAGCAGCCCGCCGCCTCGGCCAGGCGCCCCGCGTTTTGCAACGCAATGCCTTGCTGCAGCAGTTCGAGAATCGTGGGCATAGCGCTTGTCAGTTCCTCCGCTTCGAGAGGAGATTGGCCACGGAGGCACGGAGAACACGGAGAAAGACGACTATCCGCAGAGGCACGCAGATGCACGCAGAGAGATGAATTCCGTGCACCAATGATCTGCGTTCATCTGCGTCTATCTGCGGTTCCTTTTCATTCGTCTTGTCTCCGCGTCCTCCGTGCCTCCGTGGTTTATCTGGTCTTTTAATACTACAGCGCTAGGTTGATCTTGCTTGTGAGCTGGGGTTGGTCCAAATTGTTAG
>CAYSFP010000140.1:0-15702 GCA_964430075.1 uncultured Planctomycetaceae bacterium
TGCGCTTGAGTTGCGACTTGAGTGAAGCGATGGCATCCCAATTGGCGTTGCCTTGGAAATAATCTTGCGCGGTTCGCCCATGTACGGTGAGGGCGGCAGCGCCTGCTTGTTCAACGGCGACCGCCACGTGCGGCGCCGTAATGCAATCGCGCGTGCAGCCCAGGCGAATTTTCGCGGTGACCGGCGTCGGCGCGCACGCGGCGACAACGCGTTCGACAATGCGGCCGATGCGATCGGGATCGCGCAGCAAATACGAACCACTATGCGCCTTCTCGGAAACGTCTTTCACTGGGCAGCCGAAATTCAAATCGACGACGCTCACGCCGAACTCGGTCGCCAGTTTGTGACCTACGCGAGCGAGCGTTTCGGGGTCGTTATCCCAAATTTGCACGGCCAGCGGCCGCGGCTCCTCGGCCACGCCCCACAGCCGGTCGGGGTGCTCGGCTTCTTGCTCGTCGAGCCACACGAAACCGCGGGCGTTCACCATCTCGGTGGCCAGCAAACCGGCGCCGCCGAACTCGCGCACGATCTGGCGGAAGGCGTAGTTCGTGAACCCCGCCATGGGGGCCTGAAGAATCGGCGGATCGACTTTCAGCGAGCCGATGAAGAACGCCGCGGCGAGGGGGCGGACTTCGCGCTGGAACGTCGGGCTCGTGCCGGCCTCCAGCGATGCAATCGGCAACTTGGGCGAAACGATCGTCATGGGGTTGGGGTCGCGTCGGTCCTAAGAGGCCTCCTGGCGCGCCCCACACTTCCGCGGCCTAATCGCGGTCGCGGGCCCCGCGTCGGAGCAGTTGGCGGCTGGAAACGATCGAGCGTTCGCGATTGCGGAGGCGTTCGAACGGGCGCCAGTTGGCAAACGTCCGCGGGCGGCCGTCGCGAGCTTCGGGAACTGCGGCGCTGCGGCCCGTCGCGCTCACGTCGGCGACGACGGGTTCTTCGGCGCTGGCCGTTTGAACGTTGCCGGCGGAATCTCCGCCCGTCGTATTCGACACGCGAATCAGCATCGACACGAGCCGCTCGGGGCGAACCTCGTCGGGGGCGGCGAGTTCCGCGTACTCGGCGATGTCCTGATTATACTCGGCGACCGCGTCGACGAAGGCCCGGCGTCGCAGGGCAACGAGGTCGTAGGCCCGCAGCAGACCCAACCCGTCGTTGGCCGTGTCGCGATTCTCGCTGACGAACAGGAGCCACTCGCCGGCTTCGGCAATGAGGCGCGCCTGGTCGACGAGCGTCTTGTAGTGCATCGGCAGCAGGTCGTTCAACTGTCGAGCTGCGGGGTCTTGCCGCGTGGTGAAGATCTCTTCGTACCGCGTGTTGTAGCGCCCGGCATGGGGCGAGTCGACCGGCAGCGGGAGCGACACGTTGGCGGCGGCGCCCATCAATCGGTGCAATCGCAGTTGCGCCGCCGTGGCGACCTCTCGTGCAATTGCGACGCGGCGTGAAGCATCTTCCGTGGCGGCGGACCACGCCGCCGCGGGATTGGCGACGCCCTGGCGGAGCGTATTCAGGTCCGCTTGCTCGTGCACGGCGAGGTAGTACTGGGCGGCCGCGGCGGAGAGTTCCCAATAAGCTTTGGCCAACTCGGTTTGCGAACGCCGGTCCGCGGCGCCGCGGACGGCATCGCCCAGCGATATCGCGATGCCGGGCAGTTGCGAGCCGGCGGGGACGATCAGCAAACTTTGCATGACCTCGGCGGGCTTGGGACCATTGGCGGCGAGCACCGAGGTTTCCGGCGAGGCGGCCGCGGCGGGCGGCTCGGCGCCGGCGGACGCACCGTCAGCGGCGGCCTCCGCTTGGGGCTGTTCGCTGCGAAACGGATTCGATTCAAACGCTGCGGCAGCCGCGGCCTCCGGCGTCGTGGGATCGGCGCCGACAGGCGGCGCGCCATCGACGAGCGTGGGCGGCGGCGTTTCGGGAGGCAGCGTGATCGGCGTGGGAGCCCCGGCGACGGCGTCCGCCTCAGCCGGGGGGACGGCGTCGAAGTCGTAGCGCGGCTCGGAAGCTTGTCCGGTCAACGCAATGAGCAGGCCGGCCAACAGTGCGTGCATCACGATCTCCCCTCAAGTCTTTCCGCATCCGCAAGGTCGCGCCGCGCAACCCGCATCAATACGCCAATTTGACACCGCAATAGGGTGGCACGACGGGCAGTTTGCGTCAATGGTGGGGGCAGAACCGCCTGCAGGCAATTTATCGATCTCAATGAGCCAGTCGGGCTGGCTATCGGCTGTCGGCTATCAGCTATCGGCCAGAAGCTAAGGGCATGTGTCGCGCAGGGGTCGATAGGCCCCTGTCACACGGCAGCCGGTAGGCCGCCGGCTAGCGGAAGCCCTTCTGCGCAGTGTGAAACGTTGAACAAACCTGACGGCTGGGGCCATTCGATCGCGATCTCTAGGATACAATGAAGGACGAAAGTCTCCTCGACAGGGCTCTGCGCATGACCGCAAAGCAATTTGCCGCCATCGTCGCGTTGGCTGTTGCATTCGGGCGCCCCGCGGGCGCGTGCCAGGCGGAGACCCCGCCGCCGGCCACGGTGAAAGTGGCCGCCGTCCAGTGCTCGTCCGAACTGGGCGACGTCGAGGCCAACGCGCGGAAGCTCACCGAGTTGGTCGCCGAGGCGGCTGCGAACGGCGCCAAGATCGTCGTCCTGCCCGAAACGGCGATCACCGGGTATCTTTCGCAGGACCTCAAGACGAACTGGCATTTGCAGGGACGCCCGCTGGACGCCAAGTTCGTCGGACTCGATCCCACGGAATTCGCCGAGACCGTTCCCGGACCGTCCACGGATCATTTTTGCCGCCTTGCCAAGCGCCTGGGCGTCTATCTCACCATTCCCTTGTTGGAAGTCGACCGCACCGGCGATCCAGGCCGGCCCAAATTCTTCAATACCGTGTGCCTGGCAACTCCCGCGGGAGAACTGGCCGCCCACTATCGAAAGCTGACGCCGTGGCCGTACCCCGAAAAATCCTGGGCCACTGCCGGCGATCGCGGGATCCAGATTTATGACACCGAATTTGGGCGCGTCGGGCTGGCCATTTGCTTCGACATCCACACCATCCTGGAACAATATCAAGAGAGCGGCCTGTGGGCGCTCTTGTACCCGATTGCCTGGGTGGACGACGAGCACCCCGCCGAGTGGTTTTTCCACCGGCTGCCTGCCCGGGTGAAGCCGTTTCGCCATCACGTGATCGGGGCGAACTGGAGCGTCGACGCTCCGCAACGCTGGCGCGGCTACGGGTTCAGCGTGATTATTTCCCGCGACGGCGAAGTCGTCTCTTCGGCGAAGAGCCTGTTCGGGTCGGAGATCGTCTACGCCAACTTGCCTACGGCAGCGACGGCGCCGGCCCAGGGCGTCGGCGCCGCGGCGTCCGACGCGGGCTCCGCAGTGACATCCCCGTAGCGCGCGTTCGCGAACTGCAGCGGAGCCGTTTGGAGCCCTGAGCCCGGGGGCTTCAATCAACCATTCCTTGGCGTCGCGGACGCAGCGTCAACGGCAGGCGGCCGCATTGCTCGATCACGTCGTCGCCCCATCGCGCACGGATCGTGTCCAACGCGGCTCGCATGCTCATAACGTCTCGTATGACGCGGCCGAGGTAAGCAAGGAAGAAAAAGATGACGAGCAGCGGCGCGAAGATGACGGAGGCGGCAAGAACCGCGGCAATGGTCATGTGAATCCTCATTTCCCGTCGGTAATCGTCGAGCCAGCGGGGTAATGCTTCGGAAAGCGCTGCGCGTTGCTCCTCGATCGAAGAGCCGCCGTATTGCCGCTCGAATGCCTCGATCGCGTGGCTTGGACCGCTGGCGATGATTTTCGGCGGGGGATTGGCGCGTCGGAAGCCCCACAGACCGCCTGCGACGGCGCCGGCCGGTGCGGTGAGGATGGTCATGATGGCGAAGGGCGTCCCGCCTCCCTTGCGCATCTCGGGATTCAGCCACGCCAACGCGAAGTAAAGACCCATTGGCGCCAGAACCCCGAGTGCAAACCCGCCCGCCGCGCCGAAGAGAATATGGAACAGCGTGCGCATGCGTGCTCTGCTCAAGGAATCACGGCGCGAGCGGCCGGCAGATCGCAACGCTTCCGGGCGACGCCGCCCCGAGGCGCTGACCAACGCGCGTGGAGCCGCTGCGTCGGAGATAGAGCACGCAGCAATTCGTATCCAGAAGGTGAGTCACTCGAGTGGGTCGCGCTGCTCAAAGTCGCCCTGTTCGTGACGCCGAAAGGTAGGATCATCGATGCTGCCCGCCATCGACTTCACCCACGCCGTCCATTCCTCTTGCGTCATCGCGGGCTTCGAGGCGATCGGCTCGACCGTGACGCGGACCTCTTGATTGGCCCCGGCGGGTCCCAACGGAAGCACCACCGACAGAACGCCGTCGGCGCCCACGCGGGACGTGACCACGGTCGTATTCACAATCCGGCCCTCCTCGGGGGCGAAAACTCAATCCAGCTCTTCGAGCCACACCCGCAGCTCGTTGTCGTACTCGCTGGCCAAGTCGCCGATCACCAGGCTCCGCTGGAAATCGGCCAGCCCGTCCGGGCCCGTGTTGGCGTCCTCGGCGCTGCCGTAGCGCAGCAGCGGGTCCGGCGCCGTCAGCCGGCGGCAGAGCGCCATCAGCAGTTCGCTGTCGGCCACGTCGTCCGGCAGGATGCGCTCCAGCCGCTGCGGCAGCGTCCACTTCGCCTCGAGCAGCTCGCCCAGGCTGTTGAGCCCCGCGAACAGCGGCCGGCCGGCGAGCATCTCGATGAACACGTAGCCCAGGCTGGCCAGGTCGCTCCGCGGCGTGAACTCGTTGCGTTCGAGCATCTCCGGCGCCGCGTACTGCGGCGTGCAGGTGCGCTGCTCGGGCATGTTGTTCAGGTGCAGGGCCGACCCGATGTCGACGATCTTCGCGTTGCCGGTGCGCTTGACCATGATGTTGGCCGGCTTCAGGTCGCCGTGCACGATCTCTTCGCGGTGCAGCGCGGCCAGGGCCGACAGGCACTGGCGGACGATCGAGGCGGCGATGCCCGGCTTCAATCGCGGGCGCACCGGGCCGGCGGTCACGATCACGTTGTTGATATACTCCCAGCGGCGATTAGAGACGCGCTGCTGCACGCGGGCGAGCATCGCGGGCGTCAACAGCCGGTCGAGGTCGTAGCCGTCGACCCACTCCATTTCCATGATGCGGATGCGATTGCGCTCGATGAAATTCTGCACGTCCAGCAGCGAGTCGTGCTGAATCTGGGCCACCGCGCACGCCACGTGGGCGATGCGGTTCATGGCATTGTCGTAGCTCTGCTGGCTCGCGAACCGCTCCGGCGAGAACACCTTCAGCGCGACCGGCAGCGTGAAATTGTCGCAGCCGCGGCGGTCGCTGAGGTAGACGACGCCCTGACCGCCGGTGCCCAACAGGCGGCGGAAACGAAGATGCTCGGTCCACCCCAGGTGCTGACCTTCGAGAAGTTGCTCGTAGCGGTCGTACAGGTCGGTGGGACAGCGGTTGGCCTCATGGCCGTCAAAGGTGATCGTGCGCGTCCCTTGCAAGATCGTCGTCGAGGGGTTCATTCAATCCCTGGTGCTTGAGGAGGCGCGGACCCCGAGCAGTCGGCGTGTGTGGAAACTCGACCCATCGTCCTTGGCGGGAGGTCTTACACGCTCGGGGGCGGCGCGTGGGCGGCTAACGGCGGGTGCGTCGGCCGCGGGCGGACACCTTGATTCTACGCACCGCGAAACGGCGTCGTCTAGATCGGAAGCTGGGCAAACTGGCGTTCCGCCGTAGGGTGCGTGAAACGCACCGCTCGCCGCGCTGGCCGCGGTGCGTTTCACGCACCCTACTTGCTGGCCCGGTTAGCGATCAGCGCAAACGCGTACAACACAAACTGCGTGATGAACCCCAGGAAGATTAGTGCGAAGATGTTGAACGCGTAAAAATCCTCGCCCCGATAGATGTCGGCGAACAGCCCGTTGCCGGCCAGCCGGCTTAACGGCGTCAGGAGGTGCAGCGACGATAACGCAAAGCCGACGTTGACGGCCCAACGCTTGCCGCGCAACGCCAACCAGCTTACCGCCGCCATCAGTCCGTGGATCGTCACGATGACGATCGCCGCCTCGGCGTGCGTACGCCGGATCACTTCGGGCTGAATTTCGTAGATGGGGAGCATCGCGATCATAACGACCAGCCAGATCGCCACGAACGCCTGGAAGCCGATGGAGAACACCGCCGCGTCGCGGATGCGATGCGGCCGGCGGCTCCAGTACAGCAGCCGCGCCAGCGGACGCCGCGCGAATTCTTGGATCGGCTCGCCGTTGACGATCGCGCCCAGGTCGCGCGCCAGGTCCGCCGCCGACTCGTAGCGCAGCTCCGGCGCCTTCTCCAGGCACCGCTCGCACACCGTCTCGAGGTCGCGCGGGCAGTCCGGCCGGCGGCTCCGGAGGCGCGGCGGCGGCGCCTCGCGAATCTGGTCGGCCACCTCCAGATACGTCGCCCCTTCGATCGGCGGACGCCCGCTCACCAACTCGAACAGGATCACCCCCAGCGAGTAA
Source organism: uncultured Planctomycetaceae bacterium (assembly GCA_964430075.1). Lineage (GTDB taxonomy): Bacteria > Planctomycetota > Planctomycetia > Pirellulales > Lacipirellulaceae > Lacipirellula. Next base: position 6,525 of record CAYSFP010000140.1, read on the forward strand.
ACGTCGACCGCCGGGCCCACCTTGTCCCGAACGCGCTCCAGCAGCTCCGGCGCCATGTACAGCGGCGTGCCGATGACCAGGCTCGTGCGGGTCTGGCGAAAGTCGTTTTCCACGAGCTTCGCCAGCCCGAAGTCGGTCAACCGCGGCTCGTAGGACTCCAGCGGCTGATGCGCGTCGGAGTGGTTCGTTCGCGGGACCAGCAGGACGTTGCTCGGCTTCAGGTCGCGATGGACGACCCCCTTCTGATGAGCGGCGTGGACCGCCTCGGCCAGCTTGCAAACCAACTCGGCGGCGTGCCGAACGGGCGGCGGCTCGGCCGCCGCGTCGAGCCACGCCGCCAGGTCCGGCCCCGGGCAATAGGCCGACACGATGTACGCCGTCGCCCCGATCGTCCCCGCTTCGTAGATCGGCACGATATGCGGATGATCGAGGGCCGCGGCCGTCTCGGCCTCGCCGAGGAATCGCCGCTGCTTGTCGTCGTCCAGCAGCAACTCGCCGCGGGGGATTTTGAGCGCCACCGAGCGGTTGAGCTTGGGATCGTACGCCAGGAACACGATGCCGAACCCCCCGCGGCCCAGCTCGCGGATGATCTCGAACCGGCCGACGCGGGGCGGCTGGGCGGTCGCGTCCAGCAATTCCGCGGGCAGCGCGTCACGGGCCTTCGTTTGCCGCACCCGGTCGAGCAGCCGCAGCAGATCCTGCCCGGCGGCCAAGGCGTCGTCCTCGCCGTCGGCCGCCTGCGCGTCGGCAGACTCGCCCCCCTGGTTCAGCCGATCGGCGAACGATTCCAGCCGGGCCAGCAGTTGGTCATCGGAAAGCGGCATGGGAGGGATTGGGGGGAATCGGTGATCGGTGATCGAGGGTTAGGGGTTGGAGAAACAAGCGAGCCGGGTCGTCCTCGACCCCGGCACGCGGCGCGTCTCATTCGGCACTCTGTTACTTCGTTCGTTACTCCGTTACTTCTCCCCTCAATTCCCGCTGCAAACGCTCCAGCGCCCGGCCCCACAGTTTGCGAACGGCTTCAGGCGTGCGGTTCATCCGCCGGGCGACTTCGGCCAGCGGCAGCCGGTCCCAGCTTCGCAATCGCAGGACCGTCTGGTCGTCGTCCGACAGTCTGGCCATCGCCCGTTCGACCGCCGCCGCCTCTTCCAGCGCGATCGCCGCCCGCGAGGGCGTCACGGTCCCGTCGATCTTCGTGTTGGCCAACCGTCGCCAGGCCCGCGAGTTGTCCGCCTGCCGCCGCTCGCGGTCGATCGTTCGTTTGTCGGCCGCATAAGCGCGGCGGAGATCGACGAGGTAGTTCCGCAAAATCGACTGCAGCCAGAATCGCAGCTCGGCCCGGGACATCTTGCCGGTCGGATCAGGCCGCTCAGCGCCCCCTTTGGGCGCGGAGCAGCGTTTCCTGCACGACGTCCGACGGGGCGACCTTGGTGCGCAACTCGGAGTCCAGCTCTTCGTCGGCCAGCCGCCAGAGGTAGCAGCGAACCGCCTCGGCAAGGTCGTCGAGAACGCCCGCGGGCGAACCGCCTCCGGCGCCCCGGCCGGGGGCGGGACAGGTTCGATCGGCGGTCGATGAAGCGTCGGGCGTCAGCGTGGCATCCTCCGGCCGGGTCGACGCGACGGCTGCCATCGTACCTGCCGCGGCGCCGGCGATCAATTAAGAACTTAACCCATGGAATAATTGATGTTCATTGAGCCCTGCGCTGCCAAGGCCCCCATTTCTGGCCGATCGCTGACAGCCGACAGCCCAGCCCAACGGGTTCCTTCTCTGCGCAGGGCTCAATAGAGGGCGATACGGGAATTCGAAACAACGACTCGTCCTACGAAGATCTCCATTTTTTCCGTCCGGTCCGGCGACGGATCTCGTTTCCTTAAGAGGTAGGGGGGACAGCGTGCGACGACCCCGCCGCGAGAGCCCCCGGGGGGAAGCGGGAGACGGGAGGACCGGGAGAGGACGCGCAACCCTTCCGCCCTCCCCCTTCCGCCTTTCCCCTTCTGACCTCCGACCTCTCACCTCTTCCCGAGGATCCCCACATGAGCCGCTTGCCGCTCGACGTCGCCTGCGCCGCTATTGGCGCGGCGCTGTTCCTGACCAACGCCCCGCCGGTGGGTGGCGGTACGCTCGAGTGGGTGCGCCAGTTCGGCACGGAGAGCCCAGATGAAGCCCTCAGCGTCTCAGCCGATAGCCTGGGGAACGTCTACATCTCGGGTTTGACCCTCGGCAGCCTGGGCGGACCCAACGCGGGAGGAGTGTATCCGGGAGGAGACTATTCCCCAAATCCCTTCGCATCGCTGGATCCCTTCTTGGCGAAGTACGACGCCGCCGGCAGCCTCCAGTGGATTCGCCAGCTCGGCACGCCGGGCTACGGCCCCCGGTACGACGAGCAAGGTACGGGCGTCTCGGCCGACGGCCTGGGGAACGTCTACATCACAGGCTACACCGGCGGCAGCCTGGGCGGACCCCACGCAGGACTCGACGACGCGTGGCTGGCGAAGTACGACGCCGCCGGCGACCAACTCTGGATTCGCCAGCTCGGCACGGACCGGGATGACCGCAGCAACGGCGTCTCGGCCGACGGCCTGGGAAACGTCTACATCTCGGGCTACACCGCCGGCGATCTGGGCGCGGGCAGACTCCATGGCGGTGACGCGTTCGTAACGAAGTACGACGCGGCCGGCAACCTCCAGTGGACCCGCCAGCTCGGCATCCCGCCGCAGGTCGGCTTCATCGTCATAAGCTATGAGGATAGTACGGGCGTCTCGGCCGACGGCCTGGGGAACGTCTACATCACGGGCATTACCGACGGCAATCTCGCCGGTTCGCATGCGGGATGGAGCTCGTTGGGATCCTACGATGCGTTCGTGGCGAAGTACGACGCGGCTGGCAACCACGAGTGGACTCGACAACTCGGCACCAGCGCGTGGGACTATCCCTATGGCGTCTCGGCCGACGCTCGGGGGAACGTCTACATCGCGGGCGATACCCGCGGCAGCCTGGGCGGGCCCTCGGCAGGCGGAGTCGCCGACGCGTTCGTGGCCAAGTACGACGCGGCCGGCGACCTCGCGTGGATCCGCCAGTTCGGCACGAGTTTCAACGACAGGATCGAAGGCGTCTCGACCGACGGCCTGGGGAACGTCTACGTCGTGGGCCTTACCGGCGATAACCTGGGCGGCCCCTCCGCGGGAGGCAGAGACGCGTTCGTAGCGAAGTACGACGCGGCCGGCGATCTTCAGTGGCTTCGCCAGTTCGGCGTGAGAGCGTGGGACGAGGCCCACGGCGTCTCGGTCGACGGCCTGGGGAACGTCTACGTCGGGGGCCATACCGAAGGGGGGAGCCTAGGCGGCCCGAATGCGGGCAGCAGCGACGCCTGGGTGGCGAAATTCGTCGACGTCGAGCCCTCGCCCGGCGATTTCAACGCCGACGGTGTGGTCGACGGCTCCGACTTCCTGGCCTGGCAGCGGGGCCTGGGGACGTTCTACACGGCGGACGATCTGCAGACCTGGAAGTCCAACTTCGGGGCGCCGGCCGCCGGGGCAGCGGCCGGCGCCCCCGGCCAAGGGGCCGTCCCCGAGCCCGCGGCGCTCCCCCTGGTTCTGACCGCCGCGCTGGCCGCCGGCATGGCCCGGCGCCGTGCGTGCGTCTCGGAGAGGCTCGGCCGCGCGGGGACGCCACGCCGAGGCGGCCGCTGCGCTCGTCTGTCGGCGCCGCGTCAATCCCTCGTCGGCGGGTGCTCGCCGGCCGCGTGGAGAACCCGCCTCAAGTTGACGAGGCCGGCGCGGTTGAGCTGCAGCTTCTCGACCGTGGCCCGGCCCGACGGCGTCAGCCCGTGTATGAGCAACATGTCATGAGACCACGCGAAATGATTCGACCAATCGTCGCGCCGCGGATGGAAGAGCGGCGCCATGCGCCCGGTCAGCGGATCGACGGCTTCGCTGGCCGCGTACTTGCCGTTGTTGCACCGCTGGCAGGCCAGGGCGAGATTCGACGCGTCGTCGGAGCCGCCGCGGCTGCGCGGTACGACGTGCTCGACCGAAAACGAGTCGGCGGAAAACCGGAGCTGACTCTGGCAGTATTCGCAGCAGCGCCGCGCTCGCTCCGCGACCAGGCGCCGGACCTCTGCGGAGACGGCCATGTCACGTCACCGGCGGCGGGGCGAGGCCCAACTGATCGAGCAGCTCCGGCAGCGTCACGCCGCGCAGCCGCGCCAGCTCCGCCAGTTGCTCCAGGCGGCGGGCGTTCAGCGCTTCGATGCGATCGGACATGGCCGTCAACTCGGCGAGCTCGTCGCCCGTTAGCTCGTGCGACTGCCGTTTGGCCGCCAGCGCGTGATACCGGTCCCACTCCCCTTGCGAAAGGCCCCGATTGACGTCCTCCAACAAGCGCGACTGTTCGGGGTCGAGCCGCGGCGCGGCGGCGTCCTGGCTCTTGAGACGCGCCCGCAAGATGCCGGCGACGTACTGGCCCGGATCGACGCCCTGCCGGGCCGCCTGCTCCAGCAGGCGGGACTCCAAGTCCGCCGCGACGTCCACGCTAATCGTCATGCCCTTATTCTACCTTATTGCGAGGCCCGACGCCAAATGCACACTTCCCTGACGCACATGAAGCTCGTGGTCGCCGGCGCCATCGCCGCGACGCTGCTCGTGACCAACGCCCCGCCGGCCGCGGCCGTGGAGTCCACGGTCTTTTCGTTTGGCCCGAACATCTACGGCCAAACCGGTCTGGGCACGACCAGCGGCAACACGCTGGTCGCCACGCCGATCGTCACGACCAACCTGGCGGACCGCTCGGTCACGCAGGTTGCCGCGGACGACTATCACAGCCTGCTGCTGGCCGACGACGGCACCGTGTTTTCCTTCGGTTTGAACGGCTCCGGCCGAACCGGCCTGGGAACGACCGACGGCAACACGCTCATCGCCACGCCGATTGTCACGACCAACCTAGCGGGCAAGACGATCACGCAGGTCTCCGCGGGCTTGGAACACAGCCTGCTGCTGGCGGACGACGGCACGGTGTTTTCCTTCGGCTACAACGGCTCCGGCCGAACCGGCCTGGGCACGACCGACGGCAGCACGCTCATCGCCACGCCGATCGTCACGACCTATCTGGCGGGCAAGACGATCACGCAGATCGCCGCGGGTCAGAGTCACAACCTGCTGCTGGCGGACGACGGCACGGTGTTTTCCTTCGGCTCGAACGGCTCCGGCCAACTCGGCCGGGGCGAGGTCGGCAACACGCCCATCGCCACGCCGATCATCACGACCAATCTGGCGGGCAAGAGAATCACGCAGGTCGCCGCAGCAGGCCAACACAGCCTGCTGCTGGCGGACGACGGCGCCGTGTTTTCCTTCGGCTGGAACATCAATGGCCAAACCGGCGTGGGCGCCATCAGCGGCCGCACGCCGATCGCCACGCCGATCGACACGACCCACCTGGCGGGCCGCTCGATCACGCAGATCGCCGCGGGCTGGGAACACAACCTGCTACTAGCCGACGACGGCACAGTGTTTTCCTTCGGCGCGAACATCTACGGCAAAACCGGCCTGGGCACGACCGACGGCAACACGCCCGTCGCCACGCCGATCGTCACGACCAATCTGGCGGGCAAGACGATCACGCAGATCGCCGCGGCCAATCAACACAATCTGCTGCTGGCCGACGACGGCACGGTGTTTTCCTTCGGCAACAGCGGCAGCGGCCGAACCGGCCTGGGCATCAACGGCGGCAGCACGCCGATCGCCACGCCGATCGATACGACCAACCTGGCGGGCCAGACGATCACGCAGGTCGCCGCGGGTGGCTATCACAGCCTGCTGCTGGCCGCGCCGGCGGCGGGCGGCCTCGCCGGCGACTTCAACGCCGACGGCGCGGTCGACGGCAGCGACTTCCTAACCTGGCAGCGGGGCCTGGGGACGTTCTACACGGCGGACGATCTGCAGACCTGGAAAGCCCATTTCGGGGCGCCGGCCGGCGGGGCACCGGCCGTCGCCCCCGGCCAAGGGGCCGTCCCTGAACCTGCAGCGCTCGTCCTGGTTCTAACCGCCATGATTGCGCGTCTCGGAGAGACGCGACCACGTGGCCGAGTCTCTCCGAGACTCGAATCCCCCTGACCCCTGACCCCTGACCCCCGAAAGGACCGCCTCGCATGACCCGCTTCCTCACCACGCTCGCACTCGCCGCCATCGCCGCTGCTCTCCTCCTGACCGCCGCCGCCCCGCCGGCTGCCGCCGCGGAGTCCACGGTCTTCTCGTTTGGCCGGAACCTCAATGGCGTCACCGGCCTGGGCACGGAGGACGGCGACACGCTCATCGCCACGCCGATCGTCACGACCAACCTGGCGGGCAAGACGATCACGCAGGTCGCCGCGGGCGGCGCCCACAGCCTGCTGCTGGCCGACGACGGTACGGTGTTTTCTTTCGGCTCGAACAGCAGCGGCCGAACCGGCCGGGGCACGACGACAACCAGCAGCACGCTCATCGCCACGCCGATCATCGCGACCAACCTGGCGGGCAAGACGATCACGCAGGTCGCCGCAGGCAGCGGTCACAACCTGCTGCTGGCGGACGACGGCACGGTCTTTTCCTTCGGCGAGAACTCCCGCGGCGCAACCGGTCTGGGCACGACTGCCGGCTCGACGAGGATCGCCACGCCGATCGTCACGACCAACTTGGCAGGCAAGACGATCGCGCAAGTCGCCGCAGGCAGTACTTACAGTCTGCTATTGGCCGACGACGGCACGGTATTTTCCTTCGGCGAAAACAGATATGGCCGAACCGGCCTGGGCATTGAGGACGGCTACACGCTCGTCGCCACGCCGATCGACACGACCAACCTGGCGGGCCGTTCGATCACGCAGGTCGCCGGGGGCGACCATCACGGCCTGCTGCTGGCCGACGACGGCACGGTGTTTTCCTTCGGCTTGCGCAGTTCTGCGCTCGGCCTGGGCACGATCGGCGGCAACACGCCGATCGCCACGCCGATCGATACGACCCATCTGGCAGGTAAGACGATCACGCAGATCGCCGCAAGCTGGGCCAGAAACCTGCTGCTGGCGGACGACGGCACGGTGTTTTCCTTCGGCTTGAACAGTAACGGCATCACCGGCCTGGGCATCACCGGCGGCAACACGCCGATCGCCACGCCGATCGTCGCGACCAATCTGGCGGGCAAGACGATCACGCAGGTCGCCGCGGGCGGCGCCCACAGCCTGCTGCTGGCCGTGCCGGCGGCGGGCGGCCAGCCCGGCGACTTCAACGCCGACGGCGCGGTCGACGGTTCCGACTTCCTGGCCTGGCAGCGGGGCCTGGGGACGCAGTACACGGCGGTCGATCTGCAGACCTGGAAGTCCAACTTCGGAGCGACGGCCGCCCTCGGCACGGCCATCGCCGGCGGCGCGGCCGTTCCCGAGCCCGCGGCGCTCGTCCTGGTTCTAACCGCCATGATTGCGCGTCTCGGAGAGACGCGACCACGTGGCCGAGTCTCTCCGAGACTCGAATCCCCCTGACCCCTGACCCCTGACCCCTGACTCCTGACTCCTGACTCCCGAAAGGACCGCCTCGCATGACCCGCTTCCCCACGACGCCCGCGCTCGCCACTCTCGCCGCCGCGCTGTTCCTGACCAACGCCCCGCCGGTGGGCGCCGGCACGCTTGAGTGGGTTCGCCAGTTCGGCACTCCGAATTTTGACAGGGCCCGCGGCGTGTCCGCCGACCGCTTGGGGAACGTCTACATCTCGGGCATGACAGGCAACGTTTCTGGCGCCGTCAATGACGAAAATGCGGATGCCTTCGTAGCGAAATACGACGCGGCTGGCAGCCTCCAGTGGACCCGTCAGCTCGGCACGATCACCGTGGACGGTAGCACCGGCGCCTCGGCGGACGGCCTCGGGAACGTCTACATCGCGGGCGAGACCCGCGGCAGCCTGGGCGGACCTCACGCCGGCGGATTTACGGACGCATGGGTGGCCAAGTACGACGCCGCCGGCGATGAGGTTTGGATTCGCCAGCTTGGCTCGAGCGCGAACGAGAGTGCCAACAGCGTTTCAGCCGACGGCTTGGGGAACGTCTACATCACAGGCAACACCAGCGGCAGCCTGGGAGGCCCCCACGGGGGAGGGGTAGACGCCTGGCTGGCGAAGTATGACGCCGCCGGCGACCTTCTTTGGACCCGGCAGTTTGGCGCGTCGGCCTCCGAAAGCAGCTCCAGCGTATCGGCCGACGTCCTCGGGAATGTTTACATCGCGGGCACGATCAGCACTGGCGTTGGCGTTGCCGACGCATATGTGGCGAAGTACGACGCGGACGGGACGCATCAGTGGATTCGCCCGTTGGGCACGACGGCAGCGGACTTCGGCACCAGCGTCGCAGTCGATGGGTTGGGGAACATATACATCTCGGGCTGGACCTACGGCACCCTGGGCGGTCCCCTCGTGGGCGCCTACAACGCGTTCGTAGCGAAGTACGACGCGGCCGGCGATCTCCTCTGGACCCGCCAATTCGGCGCGGGCGGAGGCACCAAAGGCTACGACGTTTCCGCTGACGGCCTGGGGAACGTCTACATCACGGGCTATACGAGCGGCAGCCTGGGCGGCCCCTTTGCGGGAAGCGCGGGAAGCACCGATGCGTACGTGGCGAAGTACGATGCGGCCGGCGACCAGGTTTGGATACGCCAGCTCGGCACGACCTCGAATGACATCAGCTACCGCGTCTCGGCCGACGGTCTGGGGAACGTCTATGTCGCGGGCGATACTGACGGCAGTCTGGGTACCCGTTCCGCGGGAAAGACCGACGCGTGGGTCGCGAAATTCGCCGCCCCCCTGCCCGGCGACTTCAACGCCGACGGCGTGGTCGACGGCTCCGACTTCCTGGCCTGGCAGCGGGGCCTGGGAACGTTCTACACAGCGGACGATCTGCAGACCTGGAAAGCCCATTTCGGGGCGCCGGCCGGCGGGGCAGCGGCCGGCGCCCCCGGCCAAGGGGCCGTCCCCGAGCCCGCGGCGCTTCCCCTGGTTCTGACCGCTGCGCTGGCCGCCGGCCTGCGCCGCCGCCGCCCATCCCCTCCGGCTCCCTCCCCTCGGCGCGCGAGGGCTGGGGAGGGGGGAGGCGCCGCGATGGATGATCCACTCCTAGCGCAGCCAACCCCTCCCTGTTGCTGCGCAAGGACGACCGCGGGTGCGCTCGGG
>CAYSFP010000141.1:0-15539 GCA_964430075.1 uncultured Planctomycetaceae bacterium
CTAGCGGCGTAGGTCAATCTCCCGCCGCTGTCCGAAAGTCGTGGGCTATCGCAGTCTCCGCGGTACCCTTGATCGAAGATAGGTAGGCATCACAGACTTCCTGAACGGTAACGCCTTCCCCGTTTTCCGAATCATCGGGATTCGCTACAATTCGCCGATAGGCGGCTTTCACGTCCGCGATGGGAGTGGCCTTGCCCTTCAAAGGCTTGCCGCTATCATCCTTCAGCGCGACGAATCGCCGCCTGGCGAGTGGCTTTCCCGCGGCATCTAGCCGGGGACGGCCAAGCTCGTCTAGCACTGGTTCGGAGATTTGCGTATACCACCCGCGGCCGGCTCGGAAGAAGAAACCACGGTTTCGGCTGCCGGTAGGTCTGCCCATGTTACAAGGATAGGTTGGGATTTTACTGCCAGTTTGCTGCCAAGCACCCCTCCCAGGAGAACTGCAAAGTCATTTTTTCTCGATGCTTTCACTGGCGCGACGGCAATGCCAGTTCATCGAAATCTAAACTGCTTGTGCGAGTTTGCCTTGTCGACAGCCGGCACTGCTACCTGTGCCAAACCCGCGGAGAACAGACTTTGCAGTTCTCCTGGCACCCTCCACTATACCTTGAAAACACTGAAAAATAAGGCAAAATTCAATTAAGGCGCCGTAGCCAAGTGGCTAAGGCATCGGATTGCAAATCCGACATCGTGAGTTCGACTCTCACCGGCGCCTCTGGAAGCGATGCCAACGACGACGGGCTGTATGCTGGCGCCAGCGTACAGCCCGTTGTTCGTTGGATGGCTGCTCCGGCAGGCGCTGCGATCTCGCGCCTTTCCGAAACCTAGTGCTTTGTCAGCGTTCAATTTTAGGGTTGGCGGCGACGCACGTCTTCTTTGGCAAACAGGTTGCGTCGCCGCCAACCCTAAAACTAGCAATTGACAAAGCACTAGGTCATTCGCGCTTGTGCCGCGGCGTCAGCCGTGGGCTGCTCACGGAAGGCGACGGCGAACACCGCCAGAATGACGGCCGCCAGCGCCGCGGGAATCGCCCAGATCATCTTCCAGTCGAGCTTCTTCAGGTAGGCGACCGTCTGCTGGTTGAGCGTCGCCCGGGCCTCGGTCAGTTGGGTCTGGGCCGCCTCGGCGCCGTCGCCGCCCTGGAGGACTTTCGCTTCCAGCATTTCGACCTGCTTGGCGGTTTCCGCCGCTTCTTTTTTCATCGCGTCGACCTCGGGCGGCGTGTACATCGCTTCGATGCGGCCGCCCGCCAAGGCGCCGATGCCCATGCCGAGGCCGAGAGTGAACAGCACGAGCAGCCCTTGGGCCTGCGCCCGAATGCCCGGAGGCGCCACGGCGTCGGTGTAGATTTGCCCGGTGACGAAGAAGAAGTCGTAGCAGATGCCGTGCAGCAACACGCCCAGATAAATCATCCAAGCGACGCTATCCGGCGCCCCCAGGGCGAAGAGCGCATAGCGCAGCACCCACGCGGCCATGCCGGCCAGCAGCATCCATTTCACGCCCAACCGGGCGAAGAACAGCGGCATCACGAGCATGAAAAAGATCTCAGACATCTGTCCGAACGTCATGACGAACGGCGGATTGTCGATGCCCGTCTGCGTCACGGTCCGCTCGGCGAGCTGGTAGTAAAACGCCAGCGGAATGCAAATCAGGAACGAGCTCGCGATAAATACCGCGAAGCTGCGGTTCTTGAAGAGCACCAGCGCGTCGAGCCCCAGGATCTGCTTGAACGACACGGCCTGCCCCTTGGCCGGCGGCGGCACGTGCGGCAGCGTGAAACTGTAGAGGCCCAACAGCGCCGCAGCCCCGGCCGCGAGATAGAACATGCCGACGGTATTTCCCCACCCCGTGTAGGAAAGCGTTAGCCCGGCGGCGATCCACCCCAGCGTGCCGAAGACGCGCACGCGGGGGAATTCCCGGGCGGAGTCGGTCATCGTGTGCATTGCCAGCGTGTTGGCCAGCGCGATCGTGGGAAAGTACGTCAGCGTATAAAGAAAGATCATTAGCGTGATCGAACCGGGTGCCGGCGAAGCCCCCGTCATCATCGTGGTCGCGGCGTACATTAGCCCCGCGCCGGCGAGGTGAAGCAATCCCAGCATCTTTTCGGTCGCGATGAACCGATCGGCGATGACGCCCACGAAGAACGGCGAGATAATGCCGGCGATGGGCCCGACCGCGTACAGGGTGCCGATCTGGTCGCCCGAGAAGCCGATGAGGCCCAGATACTTGGCGGCGGTCACCTGCCATGATCCCCAAATGAAGAACTCGAGGAACATCATCACCGACAGGCGAAAAGTCAGGGGAGACAAGGCGCGTTCTCCGATAAGCGAGGGCGTCGGCCGCGCTTCCGCTGCTCCGTGCGGCGACGTGCCTAGCAGTGTAATCGCCGCCGGTCGGCGTCGAAAGCCGATTTCGGCGACGATCCGACGGAAGGGAGTTCGACCGCGCCCCGCCCCGCCGAGATCGATCAGGGCTGGTTCACCGCAAAGCGAGCGTCCGCTCGGCAAGGCAGAGAAGAGACAACATCCATGAACGACGCTGCCAACTCCCACGTTCCTTGGCGCGACGCGGCCGTCGCGAGCTTTCAATACCACAAGAACCTGGCGGACCGCGCCGTGGCGCAGGTCAGCGACGAAGCATTGCACTGCACTCTCGATCCGCACACCAATTCCATCGCCGTCGTAATGAAGCACGTGGCGGGGAACCTGCGGTCGCGGTGGACCGACTTTCTCACCACCGACGGCGAGAAACCGTGGCGAAATCGCGACGACGAGTTTGTCGACACGTTTGCCATGCGGGCCGAGCTGCTGGTTGTCTGGAACGCCGGGTGGGGAGTGCTGTTCAACAGCCTCGCGTCGCTGACGGACGCCGACTTCGGCCGCACGGTGACCGTTCGCGGCGAGCCGCATAGCGTGGCGCTTGCGGTCCAGCGGTCGCTGGCCCACACGAGCTACCACGTGGGCCAGATCGTGCTCTTAGCCCGGCATTGGGCCGGCGGCACATGGGAAACGCTCACGATCCCCCGCGGCGGGTCGGCCGCGCACAACCAGGCAGCGTGGGGCGGCGGCGATTACGAGCGCCGGTCGAGCGGTCCCGCCTGACGACGCTTGGTACGTGTGCCACTGGCGTGTCGCCAGTGTCGATGCGCCGAGCGAGTACCCACTTCTCACTGGCGACACGCCAGTGGCGCCCTAGCGAGCCGCACCCGGCGAGTCTAGTTCGCCGCCGACTGTTCCGCCGGCGGCGCGTCGAGCGCCTTGAGCTGCCCTTCAAGCTCCGTCACGCGCGCGTCCGCTTGCGTCTTCGCTTCTTTGGCCGCATTGAACTGCGTCTCCAACTCCGTCGCCTTCGCCCCGGCCTCCTCGGCCATCTTCTTGGCGACGTCGAGTTCCTTGGTCACCCGAATCCGCACGACCTGCGGATGATCCCATCCCAAATTCACGTCGAGTCCCGGGATGGCCGCCTTCAGGGCTTCGGCGGCATCGAACGACACCTGCGTTTTCCACACGTAGAGGTCGCGCAGCCGTGGCAGATCCCTCAGCGGCGCGATGCCCGCATCGGTGACGGTTGTGCCGTACACATTGAGATACTCAAGTCGTTGGAGGGGGGCGACATGAGCCAGACCGGCGTCGTCCAGGTTGGAGTTCTCGAGGTGTAAGCGGATGAGGTTTTTCAATTTCGCGAGCGGCGCGAGGCCGGCGGCGGACACGTTGGCCTTGCTCAGGTTGAGCCACACGATTTGATCGGCCGCCGCGCCGAGCGCTGCCACGGCTTCGTCGCCCGGCGGCGTTGCCGCCTGGGCAAAGCTGACCTGCAACAGCGGGCTGCCGCCGAATAGCGGCATCACCGTGCCGCCGGCCGCTTCGATGGCCGCGATCGCCTCGGGCGTCGCGGCGGGCAACTCCGCCAGCGCGGGGTCGTCTTCGCCGGGCGTCCACTTTTCCTCGGCGGCGGCTGCCTCCTCCTCCGCCGCGTCGCCTGCAGGCGTCGTCGCGGCGCCGAACGAGGCGCCCTCGGTGATCCATTGGCGGATGAGTTCGACTTCCTCCGCCGGAAGCGGGTCGCCTTCCTTGGGCATCCGCTTCTTATCCTCCGCCGGCAGCGTGATCCGCTGGAACAGCTCGCTGTCGTCCGGCTTGCCGGCCACCAGCAGCGTGTCCTCGTGGAACGCTTCGATCTGCTCGGCCGCATCGAGTCGCAGTTTGCCCAACTGCTTGTCGGCGCCGTGACAGCCCGCGCACTTGGCGGCGAAGATCGGCAAAATTTGCTTGGCGAAGTCGATCGGCTCGGCCCGCAGCGAACCGATGTTGGCGAACGTCGTCAGGGCAACCGTGAGAGCGGCAAGTTGTCGCGTCATGTCAGAATTCAGATGCGTCGTGGGAGTCGAAAGAAGTAAGGGACGGCGCGCGTCGGGCGCCCGCCGCGGCCTCCATTCTACCTGGGAGCGAAGCGGTCCGCAGCCCAGTGAATCGGAGGCCGTGCCCGGGCACGGCGCCCACTGATTAGGGCACATACGGGGCGATCTCGTAGCCCTCCTGATCAACGTGCGACTGGTTCATGAGCGTCGTGAGCTCGGCGACGATTTCCGGGTGCTCGCCGGCCACGTTCCGCTCTTCGCCCAAGTCCTCGGCAAGGTTGTACAACTCGACGACGGACTCCCCGGGCCGTTTTGTGTGGAGCCGCACGGCTTTCCAGTCGCCGCGGCGGACGGCTTGCTTGCCGCCCTGCTCGTGGAATTCCCAGTACAAGTAGTCGTGCTGGGCCTGGTCAGCCGGTCGGCCAAGCAGCGTCGGCAGGTACGAGATTCCGTCGGCGTCGTCCGGCGCCGGGACTTCTGCCAGCTCGCAGGCGGTGGGCACGAAGTCCCAGAACGCCGAAATATGGTCCGTCGTCTCGCCTGCTGCGATCCGCCCCGGCCACCAGGCAATCAGCGGCGTGCGGACGCCGCCTTCGTACATATCGCGTTTGCCGCCGCGCAGGGGGCCGCTGGAGTTGAAGAAGTTGCGGTCCCAGCCGCCCTCGCTCATCGCGCCGTTGTCGCTGGCAAACAGCACGAGGGTGTTCTCGGCCAGTCCCGTTTCCTGCAGCTTGGCAAGCACCTGGCCGACGGCGTCGTCCAGGCACGTCACCATGCCGGCAAAGGTGGCCTTGGGGTGCGACTCTGCGCGGTAGCCGTTGCCCGGGAAGGGCGTTTCGTCGAACTTGCCCACGAAGGGATCGCGCCACTTCGGCGGGGCCGCCAGGTCGGCGTGCGGCTGCTGGAACGACAGGTGCAGAAAGAACGGCGACTCGTTTTTGGCCCGCGAGTCGAGGTACGCCAGCGCGTCGGCGACGAACAGATCGCTGGAATACTGGGCGCCTCCCCTGCCCTGATTATCGGCGTAGGCGAGCAGCTCGCCATTGCGGACCAGCGACTCGGGATAGTAGCGGTGGGCGGCGCCGTGGCTCAGGTAGCCGAAGAAGTGGTCGAATCCCTTCTCATTGGGATGAGCCAGGTTCTCTGTCCGGCACGACAGGCCGCTCTTGCCGATCAGCGCCGTGCTGTAGCCGGCGTTTTTCAGGAGCCGGGCGATCGTGACGTCCTGAGGATCGGCGCGAAATGCGATGTCCCCATTGGCCCGCTGATACACGTGCCCGGTGTGCTGGCCTGAAAGCAGGCACGCCCGCGATGGAGCACACACGGTACTGCCAGCATAGTGCTGCGTGAACCGCAGGCCCTGGACGGCCATCGCGTCCAGGTGCGGCGTGGCAAAATGCCGCTGGCCGTAACAGCCCAGGTCGCCGTAGCCCAGATCGTCGGCCAGGATGAACACGATGTTAGGCCGCGGCTCTTGAGCCTGGGCAGGCGACGCTTGGCAAGCGGCAAGCGCCGCGAGCGCCGCGAGCGCGGCGTGTCTTCGAACCGTGAGCAGGCGCATCACAGGAGAATCCTCAGCAGGCGATGAGAGGGGCAGACCGAAGGTCCGCCATTGTCTCACGCACGCGCCGAGAACTCCACCCGCCCCACGACGCACAGCGTCGGATCGAAGGAACGGCCAGCGCTCACTTCTTCGTTTTCTTTGCCGCTTTGCGGCCGCCCTTCTTCGCGGCCTGCTTTTTCTTGGTTGCCTTTTTCTTGCGGCTGGCGGCGGCCTTCTTGCCGCCGAGGCGTCCGCCCTTCTTGGCGGCCTCGTTCGCGTCCTTCTTGCCGTGCCCCGAGCCGCCCTGCTTGTTGCCGCCGCCGGTCTCCTTGTTCACCGTCGCCCAGGCGCGGCGCTTGGCCTCCTTCTTGCCGACGCCGCTGTCTTCATACCCCTCGGCAATGTGCTCGGCTTTGCGCTTTTGCTTGTCGGTGTACTTCGATTTGTCCCCGCGAGGCATCGGTCGTCCTCCTGCATGATCTGCCGCATTCGCTCCCGCGCCAGCGAACTCGTCGGCCAGTCGTGCCGTATGCAATGTGTGTGCCTGCATCAGCCGGCTGCGGCGCGAATTGAGCGGCCGCGCACCAGGGTGGCCGTCGCGGCGTCCCCGCCGGGCGGAACAAAACCCAGGGACGCTGCGTCGTAACATCGTGCGGCGCATAGCCGCTTTGGCTGGGAACGGCTGCGGCCCACGCTTGGCATGCCGTTTGCAAGTCGACCCCCCACGCTCTCGCCACAGCGAACGAGC
Source organism: uncultured Planctomycetaceae bacterium (assembly GCA_964430075.1). Classification (GTDB taxonomy): domain Bacteria; phylum Planctomycetota; class Planctomycetia; order Pirellulales; family Lacipirellulaceae; genus Lacipirellula. The sequence goes on from CAYSFP010000141.1 coordinate 6,649, forward strand.
GATTTCAAGGAGTGAACCATGAGCGATATGACCATCAAGCATCGTGCCGCCGCCGTGCGGAACACCTGGAGCCTGGGCGAACGTATGCAGCGGGCGTTGGCGGCGCAACATCGCTGCCGGCGACTGATGGCCCAATTGGGACTGTCGCCCATGATTCACGAACTGGCGCTCGCGAAGCAGCCGGCGCCGCGGAACCACGGCCGTCGATTGGGTTAGCCCCGGATCGAACGTCGCGCCGCTGCGGCCCGTTGCGCCGCCGGACGCGATGGCTGGAGCAGCGCCCCTCGACGTCCCAAGATTCTGGGGAGGCAGTCATGGCGATGTGCGAAGTGTGCGGGAACGACTACGACAAGTCATTCACGGTAACTTTAGACGGGCAAGGGCACACGTTCGACTCGTTCGAGTGTGCCATTCACGCGCTGGCGCCTCAGTGCAGCCATTGCGGATGTCGCATTGTGGGGCACGGCGTCGAGCGTGGCAGCGACATGTTCTGCTGCGATCATTGCGCCGAACACGGTGCGACGCGTTAGGGGCGAAGGTTTCCAAGAGGTGACAGCCACGGGCGGGCGACGGCGGAGCCGTTGCCCGCCCGTGGCTGTTTGCCTTTGGGCACCCCCACAATCGTTCGTCGTCGAGGCGATGCCCGTAGCGTGCTCGTTGAGTGGTGTGCTCGTTTCGTCGACATGAGTGAGCGCCCGGCGATCGTGTGCTCCTGTCGCGAGCGACGCCGCAACCGTTTGAAGTCGCGCCGCGGCCCACATCCAGCCGCCGGCGCACAATTCCCGCGAGGGCACGAAGTTTGCATTTCCCACGGGCGTCGTTGCTCACGATTATTTTCCCACTATTTCCCACGTCGTCCACTTGGAAAGGGCCTGAGATGAAACTCGAATCCTTCGACGCACTGTTCCTCCACGAGCTCAGCGACCTGCACAGCGCGGAGAAGCAGTTGATCGACGCGTTGCCCAAAATGGCCAAAGGCGCCACGAACCAGGAGTTGAAGCAAGCCTTCCAGACGCACCTCGAGCAAACGCGGGAGCACCTCGACCGGCTTGATAAGATCGTCGCTGACCTCGACCTGAAATTGCCGCGACATAAGTGCAAGGCGATGGAGGGCCTCGTTCAGGAAGGGTCCGATCTTCTGAAAGAGGACGCTGACGAAGCGATTCGCGACGCCGCCCTCATCGGCGCCGCCCAGCGCGTGGAGCACTATGAGATTGCCGGCTATGGCACCGCGCGCACGTTTGCCGAGATGCTCGGCTACACCGAAGCCGCCGAACTGCTGCAGCAGACGCTCGACGAGGAGAAGGACACGGATCAGTCCTTGACCGAGCTGGCGCTGACGGCCGTGAACGTCGAGGCGCAGAACCAGTCCGAGCTGTAACAAGAATCTCACGTTCTTAGGGACGAGCAGCAGAAGGCGTCGGGAGGCTGTGCAGTTGCCGCCCGACGCCTCTTTTTTGTGAGTATCTCGGCGCCTCGTGTGGCGCGCCGGCTTCGTTGAGGGGGAATGGCGATGGAGAATTTACAAGTTCGATTTGCCGTAGTCGGGCTGGGGCACATCGCGCAGGCGGCTGTTTTGCCAGCGTTCGAGAACGCCGAGAACTGCCGCCTTGCAGCTCTGATTACCGACGACGGCGAAAAAGGGCGCAAGTTGGCCAAGTTGTACGGCGTCGAGCACGTCGTCCAGTACGACAGCTACGACGCCTTTCTCGCCAGCGGTGAAGTCGACGCCGTGTACATCGCGCTGCCCAATACGATGCACTGCGACTACGCCGTGCGGGCGGCCCGCGCGGGCGTGCACGTGCTCTGCGAAAAGCCGATGGCCGTGACCGAGGATGAGTGCAAGCAGATGATCACCGCCGCGGAGCGCCATGGCGTGAAGCTGATGATCGCCTACCGCCTGCATTTCGAAGAGGCGAATCTGAGCGCCGTCGAACTGGCGCAGTCCGGCGGGCTTGGCGACGTGCGGATGTTTTCGTCGAATTTCACCCTGCCGGTCGAGGGCGGCAACATCCGCGTCCGCCCCGAAATGGGCGGCGGCACGCTCTACGACATTGGCATCTACTGTATTAACGCGGCCCGCTACCTGTTCCGGGACGAGCCGATCGAAGTGACGGCGGCGAGCTTTAACGGCGGCGCCCCCAAGCTCGAAGGCGTGGACGAGGCGACCTCCGCGATCTTGCGGTTTCCCGGCGATCGCGTCGCTTCGTTCACCAGCAGCTTTGGCGTCGCGGCCGCCGAGTCGTACCGTCTCTTCGGCACGAAAGGCGATCTGCGCATCGAGCCCTGCTACAGCTATGCAGGCGAGCGGAAGTGGTTTCATACCGTCGATGGCAAGACGACCGAACGAACGTTCCAGGCGGTGGATCAGTTCGCGCCGCTCTTGATCGAGCTGGCCAACTGCATTCGGGAAGACCGCACGCCGGAACCCAGCGGTCGCGAGGGTCTCGCGGACGTGCGGGTCATCGAGGCGATTTATCGCAGCGCCATCGAGCGGCGACCGGTGAGCGTTCCAGCCCCGCCGCGCGACGAGTGGCCGGAACCGCACCAGGTGATGCGGCACCCCGCCGAGGCGAAGGCGCCCCTGGTGGACGCGTCGAGTCCCACGGGGGAGTAGGAAGTTGTGCGGTGAAGTTGTGCGGTGGTTTGCGAGCCTCCGGCTGCGTGCGATTTTTGCTCGCAAAAAAGCCCGGCACAACGGGTGTTGTGCCGGGCCGCTTTCGCAGGGGCGACGCCGATGAAGGCGCAGCCGCTTTCGGACGGTCAGCCGTTAGCGGCGCTCACCAGCAGCGGCTCCCGTGCGGGCTTGGCGCCCGTCCCCCGTTTGATCCTTGAGCGCGGTCTTGATCTTCTTCGCGTGCTCGAAGTGTTGTTCAACCGTTTGCGTGAGCTCCTGCAAGACGGGCTTCAGCTTCGCGGAAGCGAATTGCTCGCTGCCCCGAAGCTTCGCTAGCATGCCGAGGTGCGCTCCCATCTGCTGGCCCATGTAGGCCATATCAAAATCTTCGGCCTGCTCCAACTCGCGACGGGTCAGCTCCCAGCATTGCTGCGCGATGGTCGTCTGAAGGGCCAGCATTTGGTTAAACATCGGATCCTGCCCAGCGGTGGGTTGCCCAGGCTGCCCGAGCTGTCCCGGTTGGCCAGGGCGCGGCGCTTGAGCGGCAGTCGCCTGGCCGGCCGCCGACGTCGTCCCGGCGGCGCCGAGTTGTTGGCCGACGCTTGCCAGTTGCGGATACTGTTGCCGAATCTTTTCCAGAGCGCGGCGATGATCCTCGATCATCTTCTGCGCAAACTGTTTCACTTCGTCGTTCTTGGCGCGGCTCTGGGCGAATTCCGCGACGACAATCTCCTCTTGGTTGCCCAGCAGCACGCAGGCGGCGATGGCCTGATCGAGCTGCCCGGCCTGGGCGTTTTGTGGCTGAGTGGCGGCGGCGCCGGGGGGCTGTCCCACTCCCGGTTGTCCCGGCTGTCCCGGTTGTCCCGGCTGTTGGGCGAGAGCTTGGGCGGTACAGGCGACGACCAACGTCGCCGCGGCTAGAAGCGGCTTTCTCATGACTGAATGGTCCCTCGTTTGATTGCACTTCGCGAACGAGTGACGTTCCGAAAATGCAAGGAAAATAAACTACGATTGTCTTATTTTTGTACTTGTTGACCGTCCCTCAATCCATTCGTGGGCCCCCCTTTCGAAACAATTCCGTTGCCATTGCTGCGTTCCGAGTGAGCGCAAGCCGGCAAGGGGTGTGCCGCCAACGAGCGACGGCGGGTGAAAATCTCGCGAGTGCTTGCCCCACGTGAAAACTGCCTGACCATTGGCGAGCGGCATGCTCCGCGACCGACCGCAGGCAGACCTAGTCAACGAATTGCTGAACGCCAAGCGATCCGGCTGAATGGCCGTCGACCACGTGCCGCCGAAAATGCCCTGCGACCAACCGCGTCACGATGGCCGAGCGAATGCAGCCGCGCACATCTCCTTGGCACAGAAGATGCTGCGCAGAGTTTCTGCTTCGGCGGCCGGGCCCCTCTCGTCGCACCGGCGATTCACTCCACGCGGGTGAGCCAAGCATCAAGCAACGTCCCATCGCGGCGAGATGTCGAGGCAGTCATGGTCCCCGAAGGAAACGAAAGCGTCGTCGCGGTGTTTGCTTCTCGCGTGGAGGCGCAGGACGCCATCGCCGAATTGGAAAAGCATGGGTGGGACGAGCATCACGCCTCCCTCATTACCCGCGAAGAGGACGTCGACCGAGATTCCGCGCAGCGGATGGGTCAGGGCGACCGCATGGAGTCGACGGCGGCGGCCGGGGCGGCGGCGGGCGCGACGATCGGGCTGCTGGCAGGAGCGACGCTCTTGGTGGTTCCGGGGCTCGGGCCGTTGGTGGCGGCGGGCGCGGTCGCCAGCGGACTTACAGGTGGCATTGTCGGCGGCCTGGTCGGCGCGATGAGCGGATGGGGCGTGGCTCCTGGCCACGCTCGCCGGTACGAAGGCGATCTCGTCGCTGGGAAGACGCTGGTGGTGCTCATCGACGATCCTGCGCGACTGGCCGAGGGCCGCGCCCTGCTGTTGGCGACGCCGGCCGAACGCGTCACATTGCACGCTGAGACGGGCGACTCGACGGTCGACGAGTAGATCGCTGCTCCAGGTCGCAAAACACATTGCAGGCAATCGCGGAGCTAGCGAGAATTGAGGAGTTGCCCCCGCGTTCCCGCCGGACGCGGGTCGTCTCGCAGGGAGCGTCAAGCACTGAACAATGCGCCCGGCATCTCGTCCGACGCGACACCGCCCGGAGCGTTCTGGCGCGGATCGATCGGCGCATGCGCCGATTGGGACGCGGCCGACTGGGATCAAACGTCCTTGGGCGGTCCGCGCGGATGGCCCGCCGCGCTGCGAACGGCGACGCAATTTCTACTGGCGTGTCGCGAACCGCTGATCCTCTGCTGGGGCGAGGAACTTGCGCTGCTTTATAACGCCGCGGCCCGGGACATCGCTTGCGGCGCCCAGTCGGAATCGTTGGGCAAGCCAGTCGCCGAGGCATGGCGGGGCGCCTGGCAGGAGATTGGGCCGCGAATCAAGTCGGTTCTCTCGGGCGACGCGCGCGAGGCGAAAGCGACGCTTCCCGCAACGGCGGGCGTCGATGGCTTCCGCGAAGCCGCCGCGCTCGAGTTTACGATGACGCGGATCGGCGACGCCGGGGATGGACGCGGCAGCGGAGTCCTGCTCACGGCAGCTCACCCATCATCGCGCCATCGCGAATCGCGCCTCGACCGGCTTGGGGGCCCGTCCGAAAAGCCAGCGGATGCGGCGCTCGCCACGCTCGCGCTCCGCGAAAGCGAGGAACGCTTCACGCGGTTCATGCAGCACCTGCCGGGCTTGGCATGGATCAAGGACGAGCAGGGCCGCTACGTGTTCGCGAACGACGCCGCCGAGCGGGCGTTCGGCAAATCGCGCGAGGAGCTTTACGGCCGCACCGACGACGAAGTCTTCCCGCCCGAGACGGCCAAGCAGTTCCGCGCGAACGATCGAGCCGCCCTCATGGCGGAGGCGGCCGTGGAGACGATCGAAACGCTCGAACACGAAGACGGCGTGCATCACTCGCTGGTGAGCAAGTTTGCCATTCCCGGCGTCGCCGGCTCGCCGGTGATGATCGGCGGCATCGCGATCGACGTCACCAGCCGCCTCGAGGCCGAGAAGGCCCTGCGGGACAGCGAGGCGCGATTCCGGGCGATCATGACCAATGCCCCCGTCGCGGTCTTTATCAAGGACCTCGAAGGGCGGTACACGCTGGCCAATCCGCTGGCGTCCGAGGCGCTGGGCCGCCCGCGCGGCGCCGTGGGTTTCACCGATCACGATTTGTTGAGCGCCGACGCCGCCAATCGTATTCGGGAAGTCGATCTGAAGATCATCGAAACCGGATGCGGCACGGAGCAGGAAGAAATCGTCGAGCGCGCCGGCTATCTGGCGGAATTTCTTTCAGTCAAGTTCCCGCTTCGCGACGGCGAGGGCAAGACCGTCGGCGTGTGCGGCGTGGCCGTCGACGTCACCGAACGCAAACGAGCGCAGCGAGCGCTCGGCGAGAGCGATCAGCGGCTGCGCCTGGCGACGCAGACGGGCAAGCTGGGCGTGTGGGACTGGGACATCGAGAACGATCGGATTTCCTGGTCCGAATCGCTGTACGCGATCCACGGCGTGAATCCCGAATGGTTTTCGGAAACGGTAGGCGATTTTTCCGCGCTGGTGCATCCGGACGATCGCGAGCTCGTGGCCCGCAGCATCCAGGATGCCATGCACGCCGACGCGCCTTACGAGCTCGAATTCCGCGCCGTGCGGCCCGACGGCGAGACGATCTGGCTGTTCACCAACGCGGTGGTCTTGCGCCGCGAAGGCCGGCCGATGCGCATGCTCGGCGCCACGATGGACATTACCGAACGCAAGCGAAGCGAGATCGCGCTGCGGGAAAGCGAAGAACGGTTCCGGACGTTGTCCACGCACGCGGCGGTGGGCATCTTCCGCACCGACCCCGTGGGCAACAACGCGTTCGTCAACGACCACTGGTGCACGATGGCGGGCATGACGCCGGAGGAGGCCTCTGGCGAGGGCTGGCTGAACGCCGTGCATCCGGACGACCGAGCCTGGGTCGCGGAAGCGTGGAGTCAGTCGCTCAGCGAGGGCGCCCCTTCCTCGGCGGAGTTTCGGTTTCAGCGCCCCGACGGCGCCGTCACCTGGCTCGAAAGCAATGCCGCGCCGCTGCGCGGTCAGGATGGCAACGTCGTCGGCTATATCGGCACGGTCGTCGACATCACGCAGCACAAGCGCGCCGAAGAGGCGCTGCGCAACAGCGAGCGGATGTACCGCGCGATCGGCGAGTCGATCGACTACGGCATTTGGGTTTGCGACGCGCACGGTCGCAATATCTACGCCAGCGAGTCGTTCCTGCAGATGGTGGGGCTGACGCAGGAGGAATGTTCGAATTTCGGCTGGACCAGCGTGCTGCACCCCGACGACGTCGAGCAAACCGTGGCCGCATGGGAGCAGTGCGTCCGCGCGGGATTGCCGTGGGACGTCGAGCACCGATTTCGCGGCGTCGACGGACGGTGGCGACCCGTGCTGGCCCGCGGCGTGCCCGTGCGCGACGACGAAGGCGCCATCACCGCCTGGGTCGGCATCAACCTGGACATCAGCCAACTGAAGCAGGCGGAAAACGAGCTCCGCGAAAGCGAGGCTCGCTTCCGCAGCATGGCCGACAACGCGCCCGTGCTCATCTGGGTGATGGGGGTCGGCGGCTGCCAGTTCGTCAATCGCGAGTATTTGCGTTTCGTGGGAAGTAACTCGCTGGACGAACTTTCGGGAATGAAGTGGACGCGGCATCTGCATCCCGACGATCGCGACGCGTATGTGCGCGCCTACACCGACGCCTTCGGCCGCCAGCAAGCGTTCGAGGCCCACGTACGCATGCGGCGGGCCGACGGCGAATACCGCTGGCTCACCTGCAACGGGGCGCCGCGGCTACGGGCCGACGGCACGTTTCTCGGCTACGTCGGCTGCTCGGTCGACGTCACCGACATCAAGGCGTCGGAAGAGGCGCTGCGCGAGGCCGATCGCCGCAAGGACGATTTCCTCGCCATGCTCGGGCACGAGCTGCGCAATCCGCTCGCGGGCATCGTCACCGGGGCGCAAGTCCTGGGTATGCTCCGCCTCGAAGGCGACGCGCACGACATGCAGGGCGTCATTTCCCGGCAGGCGACGCACATGTCGCAGATCGTGGACGACCTGCTCGACGTGTCGCGCATCGCCCGCGGGAAACTGACGCTCCGGCATCAGCACGTCGAGCTGTGCCAGCTCGTGCGTGACTCGATCGAAGACTACCGCCGCAGCCGCGATATGCCGCCGCACGAGCTGTGGTGCGTTGTGCCCGACGAGCCGGTGTGGGCCTGGGCCGACCCCACGCGCGTCGTGCAGGCGGTAACTAACCTCGTGCACAATAGCTTCAAGTTCAGCGGAGCGACGCGCGAGATCACCGTCACGATGACGGCTGATCGCGAGCAAGAGACGGCGTCGATCGCCGTCAGCGATCGCGGCATTGGCATGACGCACGAGACGCTCAATCGCATTTTCGAGCCGTTCAATCAGGCGGACACCAGCCTGGAGCGAAGCCGCGGCGGACTGGGACTGGGGCTCGCGCTGGCCAAGGGCCTGGTCGAACTGCACGGCGGCGTCATCGCGGCGGACAGCGCGGGACTTGGCGAGGGATCGACGTTCACGATCGCCCTCCCCTGCGGTCAGCGACAGGCGAATGAACCCGAGGGGCGTCGGGGGCGATCCAGCGCATCGCGACGCGTGCTGCTGATCGACGACCGCCGCGACGCGCTCTTACCGTTGGGCCGCATGCTGACCATGGCGGGACACGAAGTCGCCGTCGCCATGGACGGCCCCTCGGGCGTGGCGAAGGCCCAAGACTTCCGTCCCGACGTCGTGCTGTGCGACATCGGCCTGCCCGGCGAGATGAATGGATTCGACGTCAGCCGCGCGCTGCGCGGGTTGCCGGAGTTCGCGTCGACGTACCTGGTCGCGGTCACCGGTTACGGCCAGGAGGAAGATCGCCGCTTAGCGAAAGAGGCGGGTTTCGACTACCACGTGACCAAGCCCGTCGGCACGCAGCAGGTGGCGGAGCTGATGGAGCAGATGCCGCGGTTTTATTGATGCCTGGGCAGCCAATGAACCCTTCGGGCTGGGCTGTCGGCTGTCGGCCAGAAAGAGGGGCATTGGCAGCGCAGGGTTCAATAGAATCCTTGGCGCAAGCCGGGCTTTTTTTTTGCCATCACCTGACGCCTAGCCCCCGGCGCAACAGGATGATGCAAGGGCATGTTCGCCCCAGAGGGGCGCTCGGCGTGTAGCCAGG
>CAYSFP010000142.1:0-15140 GCA_964430075.1 uncultured Planctomycetaceae bacterium
GAGCGGCGGCACCGACAACCACCTGATGCTAGTCGACGTGACGCCGCTGGGCATCGGCGGCAAGCTGGCCGAGCGGGCGCTCGACGCGTGCGGCATCACGGTGAACAAGAACATGATTCCGTACGACCAGCGCAAGCCGGTTGACCCCAGCGGCATCCGCGTCGGCACGCCGGCGCTCACGACCCGCGGCATGGGCATCGCGGAAATGCAAACGATCGGCCGGTGGATGCTCGACGGGCTCAAGGCGGCCGAGGACGCCGGCGTGCACGAGTCGATCCGCGCCCAGGTGCGCGAGCTGTGCGCCGACTTCCCCGCCCCCGCCGCGGCGATGGAAGCGGCAACAACAACCTAACAAATGCATTCCGGCCCCCTCCCCTCGGCGGGGAGGGAGCACCGAGCACGGGCGACCCGAAGTCGCCCGAGCGCAGGTGGTACCCCTGGCGAAGCCGTCGGGGAGGGGGGACGAAGCGGCTACACGGTTGGCGAATGAATCGCGTGTACCCGCTTCAACACCCCTCCCCTAACCCCTCCCCATCAAGGGGAGGGGAACGGAGAAACTTAATATCATGAGCGACAAGTCCCGCGATCGCGTGTTGATCGCCGACGACAACGAGGCCAACGTCGAGTTGCTCGAAGCCTACTTGAGCGACATGGACGTCGAGTTGGCCGTGGCGGTCGACGGGCAGGACACGCTCGACAAGGCGGCCTCGTTCGACCCGCACCTGATCCTGCTCGACGTGATGATGCCCAAGCTCAGCGGCTTCGAGGTCTGCCAGAAGCTCAAGGGCGATCCCAAGACGCGGCGGATCATGGTGCTCATGGTCACGGCGCTGAACGAGCACGGCGACATGGAACGGGCCGTCGAGAGTGGCACCGACGATTTTCTGTCCAAGCCGGTCAATAAAGAAGCCCTCGTGAAGCGCGTGGAAAACATGCTCAAGCTGCGCAACGTGACGGACGAGCTGGAGCGGCTGCGGCGGTACATCGAGGAGATGGAAGAGGACCGGTGAGGGTCGAATTTGCGGACGCCTTTCCCGGGATGGAATGGGAGTTGGCCCCCGGTTTGAAGAACCGGGGGCTAAAGCGGCGGAGTATAATTGAGGTTGCCGGTCACGCGCGAACGTAATTTCGGACTGGGGCTATGCGGCGCCTGCTCATCCTGCCTTTGATCTGGGCCTGCCTGCCGTCCGCGACCGCGCATGCCGCGACGCGCGGCGAAGCCCGTGCCGAGCGCGTCGCGACGAAGGCGGTCGAGCAATTGATCGCTGAACTGGGCGACGATGATTACGCGATGCGCCGCCGTGCGGAAGAGCAACTGCTCGAACTCGGCCTGCAAGCCTTCGACGCGCTACAGGCGGCGGAGGATCACGAGGATCTCGAGATTGCCGAACGCGTGCAGTACATCGTCCAGCAGATGGCGATCGACTGGGTGCAAGCCGACGACCCGGGGGAGGTCCGCCGATTGCTGACGCGTTACGGCGAGCTCTCGGAGGCGAATCGCAGCGATCGCGTGCGGCAGTTGTCCCATCTCGACGATCGCGCGGGGATGGCCGCCCTGTGCCGAATCGCTCGGTTCGAGCAATCGCCCACGGTTTCCCGCCGTGCGGCGCTAAGCATCCTGGAGATGGACTTGTCGGTCGACGAGCGCGACGAGGCGGCCCCGCTGTGCCTTGCCGAGCTGGGTTCCAGCGAGCGGCCGCCGGTGAGATGGATTCAGCTCTACTTTCGCGAGCTGGCCGCGCCGGAAGCGACGATCGCCGAGTGGGCCGAGGCCAATGCCGCCGAGGCGGCGCTGCTCGCCGGCGACAGCAAGGAAACCAGCTTCGTCACCGTTTACGATTTGCTTGATCGGCACCTCAAGCGTTGCCACGAGCTGAAGCTGGGACCGGAAACAACTGCCGCGCTGCTCGCCATCATCAAGCTGACGGACAATAGCGAGAACGAATCGCAATTGGAACTGGGGCTCGCGTGGAGCTTGCGGTGGATCATCCGCAACGAACGGTGGGATGTGCTCGGGCCGGTGGAGGATCGGTACGAGGATAAGCTTCGAGCCTCGCGCAAGTTGTTGTACTACGTGGCCATCGCCTCCGACCGCGGGGGGCGGCAGGAGCGCGGCCAGGAGTTGGCCCAGCGAGCGTTCGCCATGGCGGCCGACGATGAGGTGCAGCGCGTGGACATTGCCGACGCTGTGGCCGAGCTCGGCCGCGTGGACTGGGCGGAGCGCGAGTATCGCCGGGTGATTGAAGTCCACCCGACGGCGAGTCTGCAAAGCCTGGACGCGCGGAGCAACCTGGCCATCTGGCAGCACGATCGGGGTGACTGCGCGGACGCCGCCGACCTGCTGGGCGAGCTCTGCGATGAACTCGAATCCGAGGAGGACGCGAAGCGAGCGCTGGTCGTTCAATTGAATGAGAATGGGCGCGCCGGCGTCGCGACGCTGGACATGATCGCCGCCAGGCGCGACTACTATCGCGCCTGCCAGGCCGAAGACGCCGAAGACTTCGCCGCACAAAGGCGCTATCTGGAAGATGCGGCCGGGAAGTACGACACGGATCCGGACATCCTTATCGCCATGTATCGCAGCCCGGGAGCCGACGAGGAGTTCATGCGTCGCACGCGCACGCGAATTGCCGCCTTGACCAAGCAATTCCAGATGCTCATCGACGAAGAGCCCACGCGGCCTAGCTTTTACAACCAATGGGCGTGGCTGGTGGCCAACACCGAGGGAGACCAGGAGCGGGCGGTCCGGTATTCGCTGCGCTCGCTGGAGCTGTCGCCCGAGGAGCCCAGCTATCTCGACACGCTCGGCCGCTGTTATTACGCCGTGGGCGACTTGGAAAACGCCGTGACGAGTCAGCGCCGCGCCGTCGAGTTCGCACCCCACTACCAGGTGATGCAACGACAGCTCGAACTCTTCGAGCGGGCCCTGGCGGAGAAGTCGGACGAAGCGCAGTGACGTTCAGCCCGCGCACTTCGATGGGCACGCCAATTGCATGGACGCTTTAACCAATTCTGATCGCATCGTGGCAATGAAAGTTCGGCAATCCTTGCCGACCAAGACAAGGTGACATCGTGCGCGGGATCGCAGTGTGCGCTCGCCGTACGCAAGGAGATCAAGTCATGGCAACCCATACGCTCCCCATTGGCGATGTGCATATCAGTTGCGAAGTGCGCGGCAGCGGGCTCCCCGTCGTGCTGCTGCACGGCTTTCCCCTGGATCGCGAAATGTGGGCAGGCCAGATCGAAACGCTGGCTGGCGAGTTTCGCGTGATCGCCCCAGACCTCCGCGGCTTCGGCAAGAGCACGCTCGCGGCGGGCGACGTTGAAACGGGCGTCGGCATGGAACAGTACGCGGCCGACGTCGTCGCGACGTTGGAACAGTTGAGTGCGTCGGACCCGATCGTGCTGGCCGGCTTTTCGATGGGCGGCTACGTCGCCTGGCAAATCGCCCTGGCCCAACCACAACGGCTCCGCGGCCTGGTGCTGTGCGACACGCGCGCCGCCTCCGACGCGGAGGAAGCCGCGTCGAACCGGCTCAAGATGGCGCAGGCGGTCGTCGAAGCCGGAAACGCTTCGCCGGCGCTCGGCATGCTGGAGAAGTTGTTGTCGCCGCAGACGCAGGAGCAGCGGCCCGAACTCGTCGCGGCGGTGAAGACGATGATCGAGCGGCAATCAGCCGATGCCATCGCGGCTGCCCAGCGCGGCATGGCGCGGCGCGAGGATGTGCGCGAGAAACTCTCGCGCATCGCTTGCCCCTGCCTCGGCATCGTGGGGCTTGCCGACGTCATCAGTCCGCCGAAGGAAATGCGCGAAATCGTCGCGGCGCTGCCGGACGCGAAGCTCGTCGAAATCGCGGGCGGGCACCTGACGCCCATGGAAAACGCCGAAGGCGTGACCGACGCGATTCGCGAGTTCGCCCGGGCGCGCAGCGGCGAAGCGTGATGCGAACCGCGAGAGCGTGGCGACTTAGAATGGAACGCGGATGAACGCGGATTTAACGGATCAACGCGGATCAGAATAAAAGGAAAGTGAATCGAACGGACTCGAACTCTTCCGAATCCGATCCGCGGAAATCCGCAAAATCCGCGTTCATCCGCGTCCAATTCCCACTCCGCCTCACGAACCCAGCCGATACCACGACTGGATCTTCAGCACCGCGCAGTCGTCCGGAAACGTGTGGAACGCCTGGACGCAGAGCGTCTTGTCGCGGGAGTCGACGTTCACGTAGCTGAGAGCGCCGGCGGTCAGCCGGCCGCTGGGCTCGAACCGCTGCAGCATGCCCTTGCGGGTGGCCTGCAGGCTCAGCTCGCGCTGGTAGGCGGCGAACTTCTCGCTGTCGGCCGGCTCGAGCGAGAACTGCATCTCGTAGCTCACGCCGGGGCGGATTTCCAAGCGGTCGGTGCGCTCGCCTTTGAGCCGATAGGACATCAGCCGGCGCAGCTTGGGCAGCGGATGCTGGGCGCCAGCAGCCACCTCGGTGAGCGTCAGCCCGCCGTACCGCCAGGACACCACGTGACCGGCGCTGGTGATCTGGACTGTTGCCGAGTAACCGCCGCGTTCGACGGTGCGCGTCTGGTGCACGTCGAACAGCTCGGGGTGCAGCGAGCGAGCGTACAACTGGTACACCAGCTCCGCGATCTTGGGTCGAACGGAAATCACGGGAGTCTCGTCTCGCGGTGGTCTTTGCTGGCGGTCGTTTGTTGTGCGACGCGGCGTGCGTCGCCTCTCTACGCGATTATACTTTCGCCCTCGCAACCCAACAAACGCGTTTCGTGAATCGTGAAAGGTTTCGCGAATCTCGCTTGACAGGAATCGAGCGCGGCGTCGCGCGCGGCGCGCGACACTGCTAGCAGTCGTCGCGACGTAACCCGTTTAGCCGCGCTCACGAAAATCTGCCGCAGCACTCCGCCGATCAGCGATCGTGCGGGTGCGAGACTGCCATGGCACGGCGCCAATGGATTTTCTACGATCCGCGCAAAGTTTCGACGCGCGCTGCGCGTCGACTCGAACGCAACCCCTCCCTCGCGGCGCTCCATGCGTCGATCGCCGCGACGGCCGACCATTCGTGTCAGGAGAACCAAGCGTGAGCTCCCTTCGCCCCTTGGCGACGATCGCCCTGCTGGCGGCGGTCGGCGTCTTTCTGTACATGAAGATCAACGAAACAGAGACGAAGCTGCCGCCGGAGCTCGAGGACTGGGCCACGAGATCGCTCGAAGTGGGCAATCCGAATTTGGGCACGCTCGACGTCGGCGCCCCCCTGACCGGCGCCACGACGGCGCAAACTGCTCCCGGCGACGACGCGCCGCCATTTTCATCTGCCCAGTTGAGCACCGCGCCTGCCGCACAAGCCGCGCCCCTCGGCGATGCGGCGCCGCCTTGGACGCCGCCAGCGGCGGACGCCGGCAGTGCGAGCTCGCCGCCCGCGAGTTCCGCCGATCTCGAATCGTCGGCGGTGGCGCGGTCGGCCGATACGCCAGACATGCCGGCTATTCCGCCCGCGGTCGGCGGCGCCGGCGCCATGCCGATGGATGATGGCACACAGCTCGCCGACGCGCCGGCCGCCGCCCCGGCAAGCACGTCCTCGCTCTTCACCGCGGCGCGGTTGCGAGCGCTCAGTGCGCTCGATCGCGGCGAGTTGGCCGAGGCGTTGCAGGTCCTTTCGGAGTGGTACGGCGATCCTTCGCTGACGCCGACGGAGAAGCGGGAAGTCAACGAGTTGCTTTCGCAGTTGGCTGGCAGCGTAATTTACGAGGGGCCGCCGGCGCATCGACTCATGCCGCCGCACTTCGTGCAGTCGGGCGAAACGCTCGAGTCAATCGCTCAGAAATACAGCGTTCCCTGGCAACTGCTGGCGAAGATCAACGGCCTTGGCAGCGCCGGACCACTGCCGACGGGGCACGAGCTCAAGGTGGTTCAAGGGCCGTTTTCGGCACAGATCGATCTGAGCGAGCGGAACCTCACGCTGATGCTGGGCCGCCGTTATGCCGGTAAGTTCGCGCTGGACATCGACCCCGCCATGGAGCTGCCCGAAAGCGAGTGGAAAGTGGATCAAAAGCTGCTCACCCCGGCGAACCGCGGCATCTACTCCGTGGCTGGCGCGCCCGCCGAAGACCGCAGCCTGCTGTTGGCCAACGCCGACGATCCCTCCCGCCAGGCGGTTCTGTTGCGCGGCCCCGGCAGCGCCGATCCGGTGTCGCCCGACCCCAACGGCCTGGTGATTCGGCTCAAGGCGGGAGAAGTCGAGGAAGTGTACGACATCCTGTCGGTCGGCTCGCGAGTGACGATCAGACGATAGGGAATGTTGGATGTGTGATGTGAAATGTACGATGTCAGAGCTGACGCAGCCGCCGATTGCCCTCTGACATCATCAATCAAACATCTCACATCTCACATTCCCCCATGTACGACCGCCAGGCACTGCTCGATCTCATCCGCGAAAAGTCGTTGCGCTTCGGCGAGTTCACGCTCGCCTCGGGAAAAAAAGCCAGCTACTACCTCGATTGCCGCAACGTAACGCTCGACAGCCGGGGAGCGCAGCTCATCGGCGCCGGGATGCTGGAGCTGATGGCAGGCGACATGCCTCCGCTGGTGGGCGGCATGGCGATCGGCGCCGATCCGATCACCGCGGCGATCCTCACGCTGGCCGGCGTGCAAGGCATCCCCCTACGCGGCGTCATGGTGCGCAAAGAGGCCAAGCAGCACGGCACGGGCAAGTTCGTCGAGGGACCGTTCGTCGCGGGCGAGGAGCTCGTGATCGTCGAGGATGTGGTGACGACCGGCGGTTCGTCGTTGCTGGCGATCGAGCGTGCCGAGGCGGTGGGTCTCAAGGTGCGGCGCGTCCTTGCGATCATCGATCGCCTGGAAGGCGGCGGCGAAGCGTTCGCGGCGCGAGGGTATGAGTTGACGACGCTCGCGACGATTCGCGATTTCGGAATCGAGGCATCGTCATAATCCCGATCCTCCGGCTCCCTCCCCTGGTGGGGAGGGGAACGGAGGGTTTCATTGCGCCACGCGTTGCGCGGCTGTGACATGGAAACCTCCCTCCACCGCCAACTGAAGGCGATCTACGCCGGCAACGACGGCGCGCAGGAGGTCGTCTGTGACGGCTATCGCATTGATGCGGTGCGCGGCGGCGAGCTGGTCGAGATCCAACACGGCTCGCTCGCGGCGATTCGCGACAAGGTTCGTCGGCTACTCGCCCGGCATCGCGTGCGGGTGGTCAAGCCAATCGTCGCGAGCAAGTTGCTCGTGAAATTCGACGCTCGCGGCGGCGCCGAGCTGAGCCGACGGCGAAGCCCGAAGCGCGGCGTGCTGCTCGACGTGTTCGACGAGTTGGTGTACTTCACGCGCGTGTTCCCGCACGAGCGACTCACGCTCGAAGTCGTGCTCGTCGACGTGGAAGAGCATCGCTATCCCGGCTCCGGGCGGCGGCGCCGACGACGGCCGGGAAGCGACTTCCAAATCGCGGATCAGCATCTCGTCAAGGTCGCCGCGGCTCACTCGTTCGCGACGGCCGCCGATCTCTTGCGACTGCTACCGCGACGCCTGCCTGCGGCGTTCCATACGGGCCAGCTCGCCGAGCGGATGAACACCCAGCGGTGGGTCGCCCAACGGATTGCCTACTGCCTGCGCGAAATGAAGGCCGTCGAGGTCGTCGGCAAGAAGGGCAATGCCTTGCTGTATGCGAAGCGGCCGCGGCGGGCGGCGTAAGTGTCGTCGTCTCGCTCCGCGAGACGGAAATCCCTCTCGCGGAGCGAGAGGACGACACTTTCGGATATCCACGACCCGCATGCCCTCGCCCTTGCAGGTGGTCAGGCAAAGGCGTACCTTGCATCGATCCATCGCGCCTTGCCCGCCCTGCCCTTCCCTCCCCTGTTCTCGCGCGACGTTAGGCCCTTTTCATGAGCGACTCCAGCCCAGCGGTCGGCGGCGCTCCCGTGCGGAGCGTGCCCGGGGTGCAGATCGTGGGCACGGGCAGCTTTGTCCCCGACTGCGTCGTCACCAACGAGGATCTCGCCTCGCTGGGTTGCGACGCCCAGTGGATCGTCCAGCGCACCGGCATCCACGAGCGGCGCCATTGCCCGCCGGAGATGTCCACCGGCGACATGGCCGTGGCGGCGGCCGAGCGATGTCTTGAGGCGGCGGGCGTTGCCGCGGGCGACATCGATCTGTTGATCGTCGCCACGCTGTCGCCCGATCGATTACTGCCCGCGGTGGCGACTGCCGTGCAACAACGAATGGGACTGAGCTGCCCGGCGATGGATCTCTCCGCCGCGTGCGCGGGGTTTGCCTACGGGCTGGCCACGGGAATGCAGTTCGTCGCGACGGGATGCAGTCGCCGTGCTCTCGTCATTGGGGCCGACGCGAATTCGCGCATCGTCAATCCGACCGACGTGAAAACCTATCCGCTGTTCGGAGACGGCGCCGGCGCGGTCGTCCTCGCACCCGGCAGTCCGGAACAAGGGGCGCTCGCTTACACGCTGGGCGCCGACGGGTCGGGCGCCGATTTGCTCTGCCGCAACGTGGGCGGCGCTGCGCGGCCGTTTCTCGATCATGGCGTCGCGCCCAATTCCTGGCTGCTGGAGATGGACGGCAAGCCCGTGTTCAAATGGGCCGTGCGCGTGGCGGAGGTCACCTCGCGCGAAGTGCTCGACGCCGCGGGCTGGTCGCCCGAGCAGGTCGACTGCTGGCTGCTGCACCAGGCCAACGTGCGAATCCTCGACGCGGCGATCGAGGCGCTGGGCATCTCGCGCGAACGCGTCGTGATGCACATGGACCGCTACGGCAACACCAGCGCGGCGAGCATCCCGCTGGCGCTCGATGAAACGCTGAGAGCCGGCGGCATCCGCCGCGGCAACCACCTTCTGATGAGCGGCTTCGGCGCGGGCCTCACCTGGGGAACGCTCGCCTGGCGGTGGTGAAGATTCGGCGCCTCAGAATTTTCTTGAAATCGGCCGCAACTTCGGATATATGTACATATGTACCATATCTCCAAGACGCTGCCCAGCAGTATCGGCTCGCGATCTGAAACGGAAAGCCCCTCGCTTGCGGCTTAGCGCGGATGTCTCCCCAACCCAAGCACAAACGCCCCCTCCCTCCAATCGCCCTGCAACAATGCAACGCCCCAGCCGCCAACATGGAATTTTGTCCGCTCGACGCCGCATCGCGAGAGGACAAAATTCACCTGACTTTTGGCGCTCTGCCTGGACGCGGGATCCCGAAAATTGCCGAGTCCGACGCCGCCCGCGCCGGACAAAACTCCCGAATATTGTCCGCTCAAACGTGTTTTTGCATCAGGCCGAAAGTTCACTTTCGCGCCTTTCGTAGATTTCGTGGTTGCTAGGGTTTTCAGGAGCGTGCTCAACTCCAACGGAGTCGCCCTAGCGCAAGGAAAAGCATCGCATGCCAACGACCAAATCCGCGCCGAAACCGAAAGCCTCGCGGGCCAAAGGCAAGACGCTGCCGCCGCGGGAGAAGGTGAAGGTCGAGGACACCTGGAACCTCGCCACGCTCTACGCCGACGACGCCGCGTGGGAAGCCGACTTCGAGCGCTGGAAGAAGCAGGTCGCCAAGTACGGCAAGTTCCGCGGCACGCTCGGCACGAGCGCCAAGCAGCTCGCGGCGTGCCTGAAGTTCGACGAACAGTTCGACCGCCTCGGCGAGCGCATCGGCACGTACGCCTTTCTGAAAGCCGCCGAAGACCAGGCCAACAGCGCCTACCAACGCATGCGCGGCCGCGTCCAAAACGCCGGCAGCGAAGCGGCTCAGGCGGCCAGCTACATTCGGCCCGAGATTCTGGCGATCCCCGACAAGAAGCTCGCCGAATTCATGGCGAGCAAGGAACTGGCCCACTACCGGCTCGTGCTCCAGCGCCTTCAGCGCTACCGGCCGCACACGCTGGGCGATAGCGAAGAAAAACTGCTCGCCATGCAGAGCGAGATGTCCGAGGCGTCGAACCACGTCTTCCGGCAGCTCAATGACGCCGACTTGAAGTTCGGTATGGTCGCGGACGAGCACGGCGCCCAGATTGAGCTGTCGCACTCGTCGTACTCGGCCCTGCTGCACTCGCCGGACCGCAACGTGCGGAAGACGGCATTCCAGCAGTACTACGGAGTGTACGACGCGCACCGCAACACGCTGGCCGCGACGCTCAACGGATCCGTTCAGCGCGACGTGTACTACGCCAAGGCGCGCGGCTACAAGAGCGCGCGGGAAGCGGCCCTGTTTCCGGACAATGTGCCGTTGTCGGTGTACGACAACCTGATCGTCGAAGTGCGACGACGGTTGCCGGCGCTGTACAAGTACTTCGATCTCCGGCGGCGCAAGATGCGCCTCAAGGACATTCACCATTACGACACCTACGTGCCGATTCTCAGCGACCTCGACCAGAAGCGCACGTGGAAGCAAGCCGTCGACGCCGTGATCGCATCGCTCGACCCGCTGGGCGCCGAGTACTGCCGCGCCCTCGAGGCGGGGCTCACCACAAACCGCTGGTGCGACCGCTACCCCAACCGCGGCAAGCAAAGCGGCGCCTTCTCCAGCGGCAGCTTCGACGGCGCGCCGTACATCCTGATGAACTACCAGCCCGCCGTGCTCGACCACGTGTTCACGCTCGCCCACGAGGCGGGCCACTCGATGCACAGCTACTATTCGGCCAAGACGCAGCCGTTCACGTATTACAACTACGCGATCTTCGTCGCCGAGGTGGCCAGCACGTTCAACGAGCAACTGCTCAGCCGGCATCTCATGGACGCGGCGGGGACCGACCAGGAGCGGGCCTACCTGGTCAACCGCGACATCGATGCGATCCGCGGCACGATCATCCGGCAGACGATGTTCGCCGAATTCGAGAAGGTTTCGCACGAAATGTGCGAGGCGGGCGAGCCGTTGACCGTCGAGTCGCTCACCGCCGCGTATCGCGAGCTGCTCGATGCGTATTTCGGGCCGGATTTCGCGCTCGACGACGAGCTACGGCTGGAGTGCTTCCGCATCCCGCACTTTTACCGGGCGTTCTACGTGTACAAGTACGCTACGGGTCTGTCGGCGGCGATCGCGCTGGCCGAGCGCGTCCTCGGCGGCGGCCAGGCGGAACTCGACGATTACTTGTCGTTCCTCAAAGGCGGCTGCTCGAAGGACCCGCTCGACCTTCTCAAGGACGCGGGCGTCGACATGACCACTCCGGCGCCGGTGCGAGCGGCGCTCGATCGCTTCGAGACGTTGGTGGCACAACTCGACGAGCTGCTGTAGGCGGAAGGCGCCTCGCCGTGCGCTCGTTTGGCGACTCTCTGCAAGGTAGAATTGAAGACCATGCCGATCCTGCGCCGCACGGAGCCTTGCCGATGCCCTCGCCCTTTCCTGGAATGAACCCGTATCTCGAGCAGCCGGACGTCTGGCATGATTTTCACCAGCGGTTCGTCTCCCGACTGGCTGACGTGTTGGCCGCTGAGATCCGACCGGATTTCATCGCCAAGGTTGACGACCACATCTACATCCACGAACTATCGGCCGAGGAGCGCACCTTTCTCGGCCGACCCGACGTGACGATCGCCCAATCGGGCGGCGGAACCGCCACGGCAGCCGTGGCGAGCCGGGCCGTCTTGGCTCCGGCCTTCGGCCATGTCGCTCCCGCCGTCGACGTCGTCCACGAACCGTTCATCGAAATCCGCGACCGCGAGACGCGCGAAGTGATCACGGTCATCGAGCTGCTCAGCCCCACGAACAAGGCGCCGGGGTCCGATCGCGAGCAATATGTCGGCAAACGTAAAGCGATCCTGGCAAGCAACACGCACCTTGTGGAGATTGATCTTTTGCGCGGCGGGCAGCGAATGGAGGTCGGCAACTCGCAGCCGTGCGACTATCTCGTCATGGTCAGCCGCAGCTACGAGCGCCCGCGCGTCGAGCTGTGGCCGATCCTGCTGCGCGGCGCGTTGCCGCTCATCCCCGTGCCGCTGCGTCTGGGCCGAACCGACGCGACGATCGACCTGGGCCAGGTCTTTGCCGAGCAGTTCGAAGCCGCGGGATATGAAGACTACGTCTACCGCACGGGACCTCAGCCGCCGCTTGCCGAGTCCGACGCCGCGTGGGCCGATGCACTCCTGAAGGCCGGCAGGTGAGCGAGCCTCGCACGTTGATCACGGCTTGCGCGTGATGAACGCCGTGAGCAGCAGGCCGAGCACGGCGCCGACGCCCAGGATCGCGAGCATGGGCAACGGCCCCTGTCGCTCGTCGATCAATTCGAGACCGTTGCGCAGCTCCATGCCAAAGATGGCCGCCAACGTCGCGATGGGAAAGAACATCGCGACCAGCACGTTCAGCCGATGGCTCGCGGCCGCCAGCCGCCGGCTGTGCTCGGCCTCCTCTTCGGCGCGCTGGGCGACGGCGAAGTCGAGCGCGTTCTTGGCATCGGCGTGCAGCAGCTCGGCGGAGCGGGAAATCGCGTAGGCGCGGTCGCGCCACAGAAGGAGCTGCCGATCGTCGGGCGCCGCCTCGCGCGCGTCTTGCAGCGTCGAGTGCAGGTTGCGCGACGTGCGGACCATCGGGTTGAGCTTGTTAAGGAGATCGAAGTAGTCGCGGGCGTTCGTCGCGGCGTCTTCGGACTTCTGCAGTGCGTCGAGCGCCTTCTCGTAGGCCGAGAGCAGATCGCCCACGCCCGGCTGGCTGGGCGAGGCGCCGCTGGGCATCCATTTGCCATTGGGGTCGCGCCAGAAGAAGCGGCCCGTCCGCGTGGGCGAATCGGGCGTCGGCGGCGCGTGCAAAACGACGAGCAAGTGGCCGTCCGCGGCCATCGTCCGCTGGCGACCGGCTTCGTCGCCCAGCCGGCGCCGGAACTCGGCGGGAACTTCCCAGCCGGGGGGAAGAAGCGTACTCGGTCTCGCGTCGGCCATGCGGCGCCTGTGGTAGGTTGTGCACGGGAAGAGGTTCGGCTTTGTTACTCGAACTTCGTCGCGCGGGGGCTGTCCTTGCCGAACTGCGTGACCCAGTAAAACGGCTTGCCGGCCTCGTCGATGCGCAATTCGCCGGCCAGCCGGCCCTGGCTGAGGATCGAATCGACCGCGCGGCGGATGTAGGTCTTGCTGCGCGGAAACTTCACCTTGATTTCCGCCGGGTCGATGGCCCGCGCTGCAAGCGTGCGTTCGTCCATCACCAGCGGCACGCCCAGCAGCGGGCCGAGGACGTCCAGCGCCGCCGCCAGCGTGTAGTTCCCGATTTCGATGTTGCGGAGCTCGTACATCGCCGGCGCCACCCGCCGGGGCGACCCCGGGGCGGCCCAGCCAATCGGCCAGCTCTCCTTGGCCGGGTCGATCGGCTCGATGAACAGGACCAGCGGCTCGTCGCCAAACCTCTTGGGGACGAACTGCAGTCCGGCGCTGCGCAGGATCGCAGCCAGCGCCGTCCCCGTGGTGAAGCCCTTCAGTTGCGTACGGAATGCGGGGGCTTCGCGCAGCCTGGCTTTCATCGTGACGTCGCCGCGCACCTGGAGGTCGAAATCCTTGGCGAGCGCCGAAAGCAATTCCCGCGGCGCACCGTCGAGTGTGGATTCCGCGACCGGCCGTGAGAGATCGCGGAACACGGCTTCGAACTGCTCGCGCGTGAGACCGAACCGGCCGCGCTCGACGCCAGCCTCGGCCTCGCGGGCGGGCAGCCCTTCGAAGTACTGCTTCAGCTTCGTGCGGTCTCCCATCGCAAAGCGGCCGCCGGGGAGCACCAGCTCGTTCTTGCGATTGAGCACGCCGAGCAGCTCGTAGCGAGTGGCGCCGGCAACCTGCCGCGACTTGAGCGACGGTTGCTCGGCGCCGCGGGCGCCGCGGAGCCGCACACTCGCCAGATCCATCTCGGCCAGCACCTTGTGCCAATCCTGCATCGCACCGAACGGCGCATCGGCCTGGGCGGCGACTTCCAGCGCAATCGGCAGCGCGGCCTGCGCGCGGGCCGACAGCCCTGCGAAGAGGAGCAACACAGCCAATGAAACAAATCTATAACTGCGGAACATCCGGTCACCCGGCAATCGCTCATTCGGACCCATCAAAGCCCATCATACGCTCCCCTCTTCTTTTCCCCCTCTGTTCCCTCCGTTTCCTCCTGTTCATCCTTCCCGTGCAGATTGAACAGGAGGAAACGGAGAAAGAGCAAAAGAGTACCGAAGAGCCGTGACCTGCCGGTGAAGTATAGCACTCCCGGCTGGCTCTCCCTGCTGCTTGCCAACGGGCGGCCGCACGGGGAGAATGGGCGGCTCGACGCTTTTCGTCCGCGATCGTGCGGCCGTCTTCTTTCGAGTTTCTTGCCGGAGTGAAATCGTCCCATGTCCCGACCCGTCACGTTGTTCACCGGCCAGTGGGCCGACCTGCCGTTCGACGAACTTGGCAAGCTGATCCGCGAATTCGGCTACGACGGCACGGAGCTAGCCTGCTGGGGCGACCACTTCGACGTGGCCGCAGCCATCAAGGACGACGGCTACTGCAAGCGGAAGCGCGAGCAGCTCGAAAAGTTCGGCCTCTCCTGCTCCGCGATCAGCAATCACCTCGTCGGCCAGGC
Source organism: uncultured Planctomycetaceae bacterium (assembly GCA_964430075.1). GTDB lineage: Bacteria > Planctomycetota > Planctomycetia > Pirellulales > Lacipirellulaceae > Lacipirellula. The sequence goes on from CAYSFP010000142.1 coordinate 14,533, forward strand.
GGTGTGCGACATCATCGACGAGCGGCACAAGTCGATCCTGCCGCCTTACGTGTGGGGCGACGGCGACCCGGCCGGCGTCAACAAGCGCGCCGCCGAAGAAATGAAGAACACGGCCCGTGCGGCGCAGCGTTTGGGCGTCGAGGTGGTCAACGGCTTCACGGGCTCCAGCATCTGGCACTTGCTGTACTCGTTTCCGCCCGTGCCGGAGTCGATGATCGAGCGCGGCTTCGAGCTGTTCGCCGAACGGTGGAACCCGATTCTCGACGTGTTCGGCGAGTGCGGCGTGCGGTTCGCCCTCGAAGTGCATCCCACGGAGATCGCGTTCGACATCTACACGGCCAAGCGGGCGCTGGAGGCGATCGGCAACCGACCGGAGTTCGGGTTCAACTTCGACCCCAGCCATCTCATCTGGCAGGGCATCGACCCCGTCGAGTTCATCCGCGAGTTCCCCGATCGCATCTACCACATGCACGTCAAGGACGCGATCGTCACGCTCAACGGCCGCACCGGCATTCTGGCCAGCCACCTGAACTTCGGCGACGCGCGCCGCGGGTGGGACTTCCGCTCGCCGGGCCGCGGCGGCGTGAACTTCGAGGAGATCATCCGGG
>CAYSFP010000143.1:0-15106 GCA_964430075.1 uncultured Planctomycetaceae bacterium
ATGTCCATATCATTTCAACAGCGAACGAGTTAGACAAAGTTCAAGTGCCATTCAGTGAGCGCTCCATGTTCTTTTCGTTTGACGGCATCGATGGAGTCGGCAAAAGCACGCAGCTACGCTTGTTCTGCGACTGGCTGGCGCCTACCCAGGGAACGCCCGTTGAATGCCGCGACCCTGGGAGCACGACGCTGGGCGAGCAAGTTCGCAACCTCCTGCTTGCCGAACACGCGACCGCCATCGGGCCGCGCAGCGAAATGCTGCTCTATATGGCGGCCCGCGCCCAATTGGTCGACGAGGTCATACGCCCTGCCTTGGACGCACGCCGCATCGTCGTTTGCGACCGGTTTCTGCTGGCGAATATCGTGTATCAGGGCTACGCCAGCGGACTGGCCATCGATTCCATCCGCCAGGTCGGCGCCGTGGCGACCGAGGGAATTGCCCCGGATTGCACGTTTCTGCTCGACATGGACCCCGGCGCTGCCCTCCACAGGATGGGTCGCCAGCTCGATCGCGTGGAGCGTCGCGGAGCGGCCTACCGCGAGCGGCTGCGGCAAGGATTTCTCGCCGAAGCACGCATCATGGGCGATTCAGTCCACGTCGTTGATGCCGCCCGCGACGTCGAGACCGTTCAGGCGGAATTGCGGGCAATCGCCGCGCCGCTTCTCTCCCGTCGCGTCGTTTCCTGAGCGTCGACCGGCCCGCCAGAACGCGGCAACCGGGAATTCTCCAGCGTGGCCGCTGAAATCCGGCCCTACAGACTCCCGAGACTCCGCAGTTTCCGCTCAGGACAAAGCAGAAATTGACGACCCCTCGTCCAAACGGCCCTGCGCATTTCGACAAAGCGCTCAAGTTGCTTGTCGTTAATCGCTGCAACGTCCCTTACGTTGACCGGTAAACAAATCCGCACTAGAATTCTCCAGCATCTGATCTTAAGAGACTTCCCCGACGTATTTTGACCTCGCCGGCGCGCTGACTTGGCCGCAGACGAGATTCGCCTGTGACGTGACATCCGCCGTGAAATACACCCGCCGCCGCACGCCAAGATGGGGTCGCGGGCATGGCACTGACTGCGGCTTGATCCTACCGCCGCGACGGCGAGCCCTCGGGCTCGATGCCGCGGAATGCCCTCAGGGACTGGGGCGTCGAGAATGCGTGCCCGCACCGATGGAACTTGTTGGGAGGTGCTCGCTCCGGCGAAGCTGAACCTCTACCTCGAAATCTTGGGCCGGCGTGACGACGGGTTCCACGAGTTGGAAACCCTGATGACGCCAGTTCGCATCTTTGATCGGCTTCGCTGGACGCCCCGCTCGTCGCCAGAATGGTCGTTCTCCCTGAATTACGACCCCTCGACGCCCGCATCGCTGCGCGATGCCGCGCCCGCCGACCGTCGAAATCTCGTCTGGCGTGCTTTCGAGCTGCTGGGCCACGCCGCGGGCGTCGAGCCCTGGGGCCGGGCGACGCTCGAAAAACGCATTCCCGTCCAAGCTGGCCTGGGAGGCGCAAGCAGTGACGCCGCCGCGGCGCTGGTCGCGGCCAATGCGGCGTGGGGCATCCACTATTCGCGCATCCGATTGGCCGAACTTGCGGCGCAGCTTGGCAGCGACGTTCCGTTCTTTCTCGCGGGCGGTCCGGCCATCTGCCGCGGACGCGGCGAGCGCGTCGAACTCGTCCACGGTCTGCCGCCGCTGCACGTTGTCGTCGCGAAACCGCCGGTAGGGGTTTCAACGGCTGTCGCATTTGGAGCGTTGGCCGCCCCCCCCCCCACGCAGGCCGCTCGGCAAGATTCGCAAGCGCGTCTGAAACGACTTGTCGATAAGCTCCGTAGCGGGGCCGTGGCCGCTTCGTGTCACCACATGGCGAATCGGCTTCAAGAGGCGGCGCAACGGTTGTGCCCCGAAGTTGCCGCTGTGCATCGCGTCTTCGCACGATTGGCGCCGTCGGGCCATTTGATGACGGGGAGCGGATCCGCGGTGTTCGCGGTCGCGCGATCCGCACGACATGCGCGTCAGATCGCTGCACAGACGTCGGCACAACTGTCAGGAACAGACGACCGCCGCCCGGCAAGCAGCCGCGGAGGACTTGGCGCCACCGTGTTCGTCGCTTCGACGTATCGCGCACCGAGCTCGCCCTCGTAAGGAGGATGATCGTGGACATCACCGAAGTGCGGATCAAGCTCATGGACGAACCCGGCGAGCGGCTCAAAGCGTTCTGCTCGATCACGTTCGACAATTGCTTCGTGGTTCGCGATTTGAAGATCATCGAGGGCCAGACGGGGCCCTTCGTCGCGATGCCCAGCCGGAAGCTGACCGCACATTGCCCGCAATGCGGGATGAAGAATCATCTTCGCGCCCAGTTCTGCAATCAATGCGGCGGCCGCCAGGCACAGGATCGCATGCCGCTCGACGCCGACGGACGCGCCAAGCTGTATGCGGATATCGCGCACCCCATCAATTCCGCCTGCCGAGAGCAGATTCAAGAATTCGTCGTGCGCGAGTACGAGTTGGAGCTGGAACGCGCCAAACAGCCGGACTACGTCTCGCGCTACGACGACTTTGACATGGACTACGGCGACTATCGCCCCAAGCCCCACGCCCCGTCGGCGCCCGAAACGCGGATCGATCCTCCGCACGAGCGGCGCGGCGCCCATGCCGGACATCAACGTCCCCCGCATGCGGAGCCCCAGCGCAATCGCGGATCGGCGCCTCCGCCCCGATCGACTCAGCGGCGTGACCCGCGTTCTCCGCACGACGGCTTCGGCGCCGGCATCTTTCCCGAATAGTGAACCGATCCGCAATCTCCCGGGGCGCTAGTTCAGCGGATCTGCCTCGCATTCGACTTGGCAGGCGTCTGCGTGCGCTGGGGAGACGCCGCGCGCAAGGGCCTGCCACGCTGGCGCATCGCACGGCGTGTGTGGCGCTTAAATTTGGAGATTTCCATCAAGAGCTTATGGCCGAGCAATTCTCTACTTGCGATGTGGAGCTAGCTCGCACTTCTTACCGATAACTTAACCTGCCGCCAGACTGCCCAATTTATCAACGCCCTCGACGGTCGAATCTTGAAGACGCTTTGCAAGTTTTCTCAAACCCGCAGAGCGGCTGCGTCTGCAAAGCCATTCGCCAGAGAGAGAAATTAGGCAACGAAGCTAGCGATGCGGCGGGAGCGTCGTTTTTGTTGCAGATGACGAGAATTTCCTGCACGGCCCTTGCCATGGGCAGGCGTACAGGTTAATCTATACATAAGTACACAATACCCCGTAGCGGGAACACGGAGGTTTCTTTCATGCTCGTGCTTTCGAGAAAACAGTCGCAGCGAATTCGGCTCGGAGATTCGATTGTCATCACGGTGGTGCGCGTGGCGGGGGATAAAGTTCGACTTGGCATCGAGGCCCCGCGCGACATGTTGGTCCTGCGCGATGAATTGGAGCCGCACGAATCGGCCCTGGCCGAGTGCGTCACGCCGCTCGCCAGTTAGGCCGCAAGCGCCGCTTGCCGCCGGCACACGTCGTCGGTGGCCGGCCGTGAGCTCGGTTTCGCCTGAACAAAAACGAAAAAGGCCGCCCCGTCGAGGAGCGGCCTTTTTTGTTTGTTTGTCGTCGAATCGCCGTCGTCGAGATTCCGCACGCAGTATGAGACGGACGGCCGCCGTGCTCGCCGCTAGTCGCGGGGACGCACGGCGCCGGTCAGGCCGCTATAATCGCAGCGATCTTCATCGTGCCACAGCGGCTGACCCATCCGGACGCGCTCCGCCAGAACGTCGAGCTTTTCGCGCGAGCCCGCGGGCGCTTGCGTGGCGCGGAAATCCTCGTCGACGCGCGGCGCGAAATCCTCATCGTGACCATACTTGAGGATGGCCTCGAACACGTTCTTGAGTTTGGGGTCAGGCATGTTTCTGGTACCTTAATCGTTCTCGTGTCTGAACCAAAAGAATTCGAGAGTATTGCCTTAACCGAGCAACGAACCGTGCGAAACGGCGGCTCGACTACAAAGCATGCAGGATCTCAGAGCTCGGGGAGCTGGGCGCCGGCCGCTCAAAGGGGGGAAAATCGTCGAAGTGGTCGCCGCAACGGGCATCCTGCCGGCGCGGCGAGGCCGGCATTTGTGAACAATTGAATAAGGGATTATTACTAGCCAAAATTTCGAGTCAAGTTTTTTCTGCGGGGGTTTTGAAGCTTTCCGCGTCGCCCAGCGGCCGCTTTGAGAAAACTTGCATCCTGGGCAGGATGGCCGGGAAAACCCGCCCCATCGCCGCCGCAAATGCAGCAGCTAGCAGCCATTCGTCCCGATTGACGCAATCCGCCAAAGTCCCCCCAAATTAACACGCCTTTTATGGCTTGGACCCAGACGGTTCTCGAATTACCGCCCCACTCTCGTGGATTCCACCTGATCACGTCCGCGGTCGAGGCGGCGCTGGGCGCCTCCCTGCAAAACGTGCGCGTCGGCCTCGTCCACCTGTTTCTGCAGCACACGTCCGCGTCGCTGACCATCAACGAAAACGCCGATTCCGACGTGCGGCGGGACCTGGAGAGCGCCCTGCACTCCATCGCGCCCGAAAACTTCCCCTATCGGCACACGTGCGAGGGGCCCGACGATATGCCGGCCCACGTCAAGAGCTCCCTCGTGGGCTGCGAGCTGACGATCCCCGTCCGCGACGGACGGTTGTGCCTCGGCACGTGGCAAGGCATCTTCCTGTGCGAGCACCGCAACTGCGGCGGACGGCGACGCATCGTGGCCACCGTGTGGGGCGAGTAACGCATGCGGCTAAGCGCAGGCGATCAGTCGATCGGCCCGCGCGGGACGCGCCCGCGCAGATAAACGTCGGGCCCCACCGCCTCGATGCGTTGGACGTCCAGGCGCTGAGCCTCGTTGATGCGCGCCGCGCCAAAGCCGATCACCGGCGACGGCGCCGCTCCGCCGACGATCTTCGGCGCAACGAATACGTGCACTTCGTCGATGGCGCCGGCGTCGAAGAACTCGCCCAGAACGTGGCCTCCGCCCTCGACGAGAACATTCGTCATTTGCCTGCGGCCGAGCTCGTCGAGCAATTCCTCGACCCGATCGCGTCGCGAAGGCGCGCTGCACGTCCAGACCTCGATGCCGCGGCTGCGCAATTCGTCGCACGCGGGAGCGGGGGCGTCTGCTGCGGCGGCAACGAGCACCGGCGCCGCGCTCGCCGTCCGCACGAGTTGGCTGTCCGGCGGCAGCGCGGCGTGGGAATCCAAGACCACCCTCACAGGCACACGCGCACCCGGCGGCCGCGCCGTCAACAGCGGATCATCAGCCTCGACCGTGCCGCGGCCGACGACAATCGCATCCACCCGCCCTCGCAGCGCGTGCACCACGGCACGCGACGCGTCGCTGCTAATCCACTTGCTGTCACCGGTGCGGCTGGCCAGTTTTCCATCGAGCGACATCGCCCATTTGGCAATCACCCAGGGCCGCTTGTGCGTTTGCAGCTTCCTGAACGGCGCGATGACGTCGTTCGCCTGATCTTCCAGCACGCCGACGTCGACGACAATTCCAGCCCGAGCCAGCGCCGCGAACCCCTGGCCGTTCACTGCGGGGTTGGGATCGGTGCACGCCGCGGCCACGCGTGTCACGCCCGCGCGCTGCAGCGCCTCAGTGCACGGCGGCGTCTTGCCCGTGGTGCAACACGGCTCGAGGGTGACATAAGCCGTCGCCCCGCGCGCCTCGGCGCCCGCCGACTGCAGCGCCTCGACTTCGGCGTGCGGCCCGCCGAAGCGCCGATGCCACCCCTCGCCGACGACCCGGCCCTCTCGCACCAGGACGCAACCGACCATGGGATTGGGCTCCACCCAACCTTCGCCACGGCGGGCCAGCTCAAGGGCTCGCTGCATGAACCGGCGGTCATCGTCCGTCATGGCGTACGGGCCCCGCGGGGAGAACGTGGATCACGAGGGCGTCCAGATCGCCGACTTTCCGCCCGCCGCCGGCGCTGCATCCTGCCCCGGCGTCCAGATCCGGCCCGCTTCGGCGCCAGCGGCCGCCGGCTCCAGCGGCGCGCGACCCGTCGCCCCCGGCGCGGCACCGGGCATGCCGCCCGCGGGACCGCGCGGCATGAGCAGCCCGGACGTGTAGAGCAACTGATAAGTCGCGTCGGCGATCCCCGGCTCGTTGAGATGGTGCTTGCGAATCTCGTCCAGCACCGACTGCACGCCCATCGGATCGCCGCGTTCGATCTGAACCTCCAATTCCAGCAGAGCCCACTCGCCCGCCGGCTTCCCGGCCGCTGTTGCGCGGCTTTTGGCTTTACCGGCCCACTCGAGGGCTCGATCCGGATTGGGTTCCGCCCGAACCAGTTGACGATAGGCCGCGTCTACGCCGTCGACGATCGCCTCGCGCGACACGATCTCCTCGGCCGCCGCGAGGACCGTGGCGCTGGCGCCCGACATCGCGGCGCGATTGAACATCTGCACGAGCCGCTCGTCGCTCGCCGTCTCGACGTTAATCCGCGACAGCCGCACCAGCGGCACACGATCCCAGTCGACCGTGTCGGGGTCGATCGTCTCTGCAGCGGGCAAACCGAGCTTGGCACGAAGCTCTTGGAACAGCCCGCGCTCCTGCGGGTTGACCGTCGCCTGCTCGAGGAGCAGCACGCTGGCGAGTAGCGGGACGCGCCATTCCGGTTTGGCGGCAGCCTCGGTTGGCGTCAGCCCTCCCAGCGCCGCCCGCGGCGCGGCAATCCAGCCGTCGAGAATCGCACGCCGACGCCGCTCGGCCAGCAATTGCCGGCGCCGTTCCGGCGGCGTGTCGTCGGGAAGGCGCCACCGCCAACTGAGCGCTTCGTCCGAACGCGACTTTTCCGCAACGAGTTCCTCGCTTGCGTCAGGTGCGATCGCGTCGCCCAGGATCTCGGCCACCAGCCGCTGAACTTCGTCGAACCGGTCGTCGCGGTCGGTCGTCACCTCGATGCGACCGTCGCGGTCGGTGCGTTTGCCATAGACCGAGACGAACGCCAACACATTGGGCGCCTCGTCCACGGTCAGTTCGGCCCCGCTGCGCGGCGCGGGTCGGTCGAGCAAAATGTGCGTGCTGCGCGGCCGCGTGGTTTCCTCCTCGTCGAGCATCTCGGGGTCGAGCTCGTAGCTCTCGATCCGCCGGTCGCTCGCCAGCCGCTCGATCGCGGCATCGTCGTCCGCGATCGCGTACGTAAGCCGCACCGACTCCAAGGTGGCGTCGTCCAGCGCCGGGTCGATCAACTGAGCCAGCGCCTCGGCCTCGACGGCATCATCCAGCGGCACATCGAGCTTCGCAAAATGGTGCAGTCCCTGGGCAAATTCGGCGTCGGCCGCCTGCCAGCCGCAGACGACCGCAAGGTTGTAGAGCACCGCCGACGGCGGCGCCGTGGGGTCGAGCAGCTTGGCAAACTCGGCCTCGGCGCGCCGCCACTGCCCCCGCCGGGCGAGGCGCAGCGCTTCGTCGAAAGCCGCGCGATTCTTCACGCCGGCCGGGTTCTCAAACAACAGCAGGTTATCCCGCAGCATCAGCGGCAGGCCGCCCTGCATGTTGAGCCGCAACAGTAGCTCAATCGCCCGATTGTCGCCTTTGGGCGCCATCCCCGCGTAGAGCAGCAAGTGAGCCCGGGCCGCGACAATTTTTCCATCCAGGAGCAGCGCGTGCCCGACGCCGCCGATCGCCTCGAACACGCGGGCCGGAATCGCGTCGCCCGTGCGCTCCAGTGCATCCTGCAGTCGGGCGACCGCCTTCTGCGTGTCGCCCCGCGCCGCGGCCAAGAGCGCCGCCTGGCCATGCGCGGACGGATTATCAGGATGGTTGGCTAGAAAATGCTGGAGCGTCTTTTCCGCGGCGTCGAACTCGTGCAGCGCCAGTTCGAGCATCGCCTTGATATCGAGCAGCGACGCCCGATCGGGCTCTTTCGCCAGCAGCTTGTCGACGTGCACCAGCGCCGCGTGCGGCTGATCGGACGCGGCCAGCCTGTCAATCTTCTCGATGTCAGCCGCGAGGTCGGCGCAGCAAAACTTCAGCTTCTTGCCGCTGCCGCAGGGGCAGGGGGCATAGGGGTCGACGGCCATGGCATCGTTTCCAGCGGACGGCGGAATAGGCAGGATTCTGACGAACACGACATCCTACCAAAGCCGGCATCGGGCGACGACCCGTTGACGGAAGTGCGTCACAGTCTGGCCGATTGGCCGCTACTACTGCCGCGACGTCAGTCGACCACGTCAAGCGGCCGATGACCGGCGGCGCGGCCGGCGCCAGTGGCCGCGCAATCGCGAATGCCGTTCCGCTGGGCAGCGCCGAGTCGACGCGGCGAAACGGCTTCTCACTGGGCCGAGGGGACACGCTACGACCGCCGGCCGTCCGAAGAAGGAATGATGATGTGACACATTAGTGGCACAACGACTCCCGCTTCCTTTTCTCCCGTGGCGGCGGACTGTTGCGTTCAAGAATGAATCGAGAATGAATAACGTCGTCGCCCAAGGAAAATTCATTTTTGGCGACAAAATTGGGGGGCAGGGCGGGGCGTGCAAGTGGCTACGGGCTTGTGAGTTACGGCGAATCGGCGGGATCCAATTCTGTCGCTGGGAGGCATTCTTCGCTGGGGCGAGGGGTTGATGTCGCGGCTGGGCTGAGCAGCGCCCATTGAGCGCGTGGACCTTCGATCATCGGGCACGTTCTGGATTTGGCGGGCAACATGGCATTGGCGGTAAGAACCCGACGCGTCAGCGAGAGATGACTCAGTTTCCCTTGCTTACGCTACGGGCTGGCGTTCAAGCGCTTTCGCTTACAGAAGTTACGGGACGGTGCCAGACGGCTTGCGGGGCGCTGCTTTGGCGGCTGATATATACGCATGTATATGTACTCTGTCTACCATATGAGGTGGTCTAGTTTCTAGTCCCCAGCTCGTAAAGAGATTTCGGAAAGAGAACGGCGACGGGACTCCCGTTCCCTTTTCTGCGCCCCTGCAAAATTGAAAGCGCGGACAAAGAATGCTTATTGCGACATCGCTTCAATGCGGCGCAAGGCGGCATTTGCCGCCTTGGTTTCTGGAGCATCGGCGGGACCTGCCGCCATCTCACGTAGAAGCTCTTGCGACTCGTCCGTCCTCAACTGCGCCGCTAACCCGATGGCAAGCAATCGACGCCGCAGCGCGGGATTCGCCGGACCAATGGCGATGTCGATGAGATGACGAACTCTCGCCTTGCCGTCGTCCGAACCAGCTTCATCAAGCTCATCGTAAAGTGCATCGACCGCACGCGGGCCTAATTCGCGCACTATTGCCTCGGATTCCTCCTGCCCCGCGTTCATCACAGCGCTGATTGCCTCTCTCAAATTCGCGTCCGCTGCGGGCCTTAGCTTGCGCGAAAGCAGTCTCTCGGCCGCTTCCGGGTCTCCCAGCAGGGATTGCAGAGCAAGTGCCGGGCTCTGTCCGTCGCTTGCCAAGAGTTCCCAGCATTTTTCCGCCTCCGGCGGATCAAGTCGCGTCGTTGGTATTGCTGTGTTCCATGCGTCGCGGGCGTCCCAAAGGTAGATGCTCCCGTCGATATGGCCGCTGGCTAGCGTCGTTCCGTCATCGGAAAAGGCCAGCTTGATTGAGTCGATAGGCGCCTTAAAGCGTTGAACTAGTTGGCCCGTGAATCCATTCCATATCTCGATCTCGTTTTTATTCCTGACAGTCGCCGCGAGCCGAACATCCGACGTAACTGCGGCAATGGAGAACGCAGCTAAGAAGACAGGACGCGGACGCGTCACCCGAAGTCGCTCCCAACCTGTCACAACGTCCCAAATCACCAGGTAGGTCGAGCCCGGCTCCAATCGCTTGGATGCCCGCGAAGTCCAATCGTCCGAGGTAACGACGGCCAGCGTTCGATCATCAACGCATTCCGCGACGTTGAAATGATCGTGGTAGGGAATCCGCAACCGGTGGGTAACGCGCTGAGTTGTCCAATCCTCTAACAGCAAGTCGATGCGTCCCCAGTCAATTGATTTGTCCGGGAGTTGCTTGGGAGGGATGACTTGATCGAATCGATAGAGGCGATTGCCGCCCAGCACAAATCCGCCGAAGCTGTAGCGGCCGTATGGTTGCATTTGCCAACTATAGGGCTGCTCTGGCATCGTCCATTCAGCCAGGACGGCGCCGGTCTCTATCTCCCAGCGTTGGAAAGTTCGGTCCGTTTGGCCAACGAAAGTCTTTCGGTCGGCGCCCAACTGAAATTTGGCGAGATGCATGAATTGGCCCAGGTCATAGAATCTCTCAGCTTCGCCCGTGGCGATGTCATGCAACCGCAGTCCGCCGTTTCGCAGGCCAGAGACAAGTGCACGGCGGTCATCTACAGCGGCGACGTAAGGCGTGTGGTAATACTTCTCGAATACCTGACCGGGTTGACCCGTCGCCGCGTCCCATGCCCGGCGCTGGTCTCTGCTACCGGCAATGAGTGTGGAACCATTGGGAGTGAACGACAGCGCTTCAACTTCCTGGATATGGTCTGGCGTCTCCTGATAGGGTTCGCCAGCCTCGGTGCTCACGGGCGTAAAGACAGATCGCTCGCCCGACGGAAAAACCCACCTGCCGTCCGGGCTGATGATTAAGTGGTCAAGAAAATACGCGTCGGGCGGCGCGAACTCGCTGATTAACTCACCGGTCTGGACGTCGAACACGGCCATTTTGCGGTCAATAATCCACTCGCCTTTCGGGTTCCAATAGACGAACCGTTGGCCATCCGCCGATAGGGCTGCCTGATCCGGTCGCCACTCCCGTTGTTCCGAAGGAATTTTTCCGCCGACGAGTTCATTAGTGTCGGTTCTCCAGAACACGATCGCTTGGTCTTCTGTGGAATAACCTGCCATCAACGACCCATCCGCCGTGCAAACCGGAGCGATTCGTTTCTGATAATTACTAAAGCGGGCAGTCGTATCGCCGGTTCTCAAATCGATTCTCTCGACGCCGTTTCTGTCCCACAGCGTAAGCGCGCCGTTGCTCGCGACCGGACGGCGATTTGCACGAGTCGTCGGCTTGACGAGTAGCAATCTTCCCGAGTTTCCATTCCAGACGCGCAGCCTTGCGCTATTGTCCATCGAGTAAAGCCAGCGACCGTCATCGAGAAACGTATACGAGGTCTGGCCCTCATGCGTTACTTCGTCCAGCGGCGTCTTGCGAATCATTTGTCCAGAATTCACATCGAATCGGACAATGCCTTTCCCGTAGTTTTCGCGCCTTTCCAGGACAAGTAGCTCTCTTCCGTCTCGGGAAAACCCAATGCAATCGGATTGGATGGCGTCGGAAAAATCGTGCTTCAACTTCCCGTCAGGAAACGTCCATACTCGGATTTCACTCCAGTTGCATCCCGCCAAAAGCGTTCCGTCCGGCGAGAACTGAAACATCCGGGCATTGCCGCGCTGCGGAAGGCGAAACTCGGACTCTCCGAGTCGTCGCAATGGCGGCGCGGCGGCCAGTCGCGCCGCTGGGTCAATGGCCTCCGTTGCGGCACTTGGCGGTCCTTCCTCCATCTCCAAGGTCGCGCGTTGCAGGGCACGCGCCGCCAGGTAAGCAGCGACGGACGCAAAGGTCAAGGCAAAGGGATAGAGTTTGTGCATTGCTGACGGTCGTTTGCGCGGCAGGCGAGCGGCATTAATCTACTCAAGCGCAACAATTGCGCCCAAGAGATGCGTCAACTCACGACGAACTGAGCTATTCGCATCTGAGAATGCAGTGGCCAGAACCGTGCACTCATTCCACCCGGCGACCGCGCTACGAGGCGCCGACGAGCGCCGCCCGTTTCTTGGCAATCAGTGCGAGAAGCTCCTTCTGGGGCTGCGCAAACTTCGCCAGGCCCTCGGCCATCAACGTTTGCTCGAGCCGATCCTGGTCCACCTTCTCGGCAATCTCGCCGACGACGTCCTCCGGCGGCATCTGGTCAATCGTTCGCGAGAACGCCTTGCCGCTCCGCTCGACCGCGTCGTTCGTCGCCGGCGGGTTGGTTTGAATGTCGCTGCCGACCAGGGCCTCCACGTACTTCCACGGCGGGTCGCTCGACTTCTTGGTCCCCGTGCTGGCGAAGACGATCTCCTGCTTGAGCGGGGTGGGATGCTCCTGCCAGAACCTTTGGTTGGCCCGCCAGATATGCTTCACGTTGACGAGGCCGACCTGCCCTTGCGCGGCGGGCGACAGCTCCGGCACGTGCTTCTCCGTGTACACGTCCACGCGCGAGATGAAGATGCTGTAGACGCTTTTCAGCGCGCCTGGCGACTGGCGGCGCTGGGCGCCGCGCCAAATGGCGTCGCGCGCGGCCTCGTACTGCCGCAGGGAGAAGATGAGCGTCACGTTCAGCGCCACGCCCGCGGCGGCGAGCTCCTCGAGCGCTCCGAGCCCGCCGGGCGTCGCCGGCACTTTGATCATCCGGTTCGCGTGCCCGGCAGCCCACTTCTTGCCGAGTTGGATGTATTGGGCGATTCGTTCATCGAGCGACAGCCGGCAGTCGGCGTCCTCGAGCAGCGGGTCGACTTCGAAGCTGACGTAGCCGTCGTCCCCGCCGGTCGCATCCCACACAGGGCGAAACGTTTCTTGAGCAGCGGAGACCAACTGGTCGTTGAGCGCCCACGCCGCATCGTGGTCGCTCATCCCGGCGCCGCCCATCAGATCGGCCAACTGCGCATCGAACCGCCCCGTCTTGATCAAGTCGCTGATGATGATGGGGTTCGACGTAGCGCCGGTGATGCCAAGGGCCCGGTTGCTCGCGACGAGCTCTGGGTCCACGGAATCCAGCCAGAGTTTGCTCCCCGCTTGAATGATGGATTTCAATGGCGACGCGCACATGGGGATATCTCCTCAGTCAGTGTGAGCCTATGCGAAAGCTGACGGCGCAACGGTTCATGTCTCGTAGGCCCGGCGTTTACGCCGGGTTCTCAAGCCGTCTAGAGGAATGGCCGCGCGGACGACCAAGCGGCAATCGGAGGTCGCCCGCGGCCACATCAGTCCGCGAAATGTTTCGGCCTCGGTTGGCCGCCGGTCGATCCAATGATCGCTCGCGCGGCCAATGAAAGCCCTCAACCCCGCACGACCCGGCGTAAACGCCGGGCCTACGATTCCCGAACCAGCATGCTGCCACCATGGGCATTACGCTTCGTCATTGGCAAGGGTGAAAAAGCCCGGCGATGTGCGACTCGTGTCGGGCGGCTCTGCCGGCGCCAGCAGTTCCGCGTGAAGCTGCGCAAACTATCTCCCACTTGTCCCAGCGGGGCAACCCTCCCGTATGTAAGGGTTGATCGGTTTCTGCCGATTTTGCCGGTTATTCCTACACGAGCGGTCGGCGATGGACGATTGATACAGTTGTGCAAACGTCGGCGACGCACTGCGCCGCCGTCGGGACTCGTATTCAAGGTGGGGAGATCGTCCGGTGAAACACCTCGCTCGTCTGTTCACGATCGCGCTAGTGACGCTGGCGACTCGGGGAGCCGCAGCCCAGCAAATGCTGATGCCGCCGTACGGCGGCGCCGGCGACCTGCCGCCCCAGTTGGAGTTTGCCGACGACCTTCCCAGCGGCGAGTCGCTTGGCGAAACGATCGAGCCAATCGCCCAGCCCGAGGCGGGCGTCCGCGTCGAGAGCTTTGGCGCCTATGGCGTCGATTCCATGTACATGGAAGCCGGCTGCACGCCTTCGCTGTTCGAAAGCAGCGGCACGTGGCTGCGGCGCGGTTACTGGTACGCCGAAGGCGACTTCATGCTGATGAATCGCAGTTGGGACAGAAAGGGCTTGCTGTTTGCGTTCGAGGGCGGGCAGAGCTCGGCGCCCGGCATCACGCCCGGCTTGGGCACGCCCAGCTTTGGCACGGTGCTGACGCTCAATTCGCTCATCATCGACGGCGACAAGCCCGGCGCCGACGGCATGGGTCGGTTCACCTTGGGACGATTCTTGTTTCGCGACGACCTGAATCGCGATCACAATGCCCAGATCACCTACTTTGGCAGCGGCAATTGGAAGCAGCGCGCCTCGCTGACCGCATCGACGGCGAACGGGCTCAACGTCAACGACTTCATCGATCGCGTCAACCCGTCGTTCGACGGCGCCGAGCGGATTGGCTTTGAATACGAAACCGGACTCGAATCCGTTGAAGGAAATTACGTCCTTAAATCCCGGATGGGCCGCGACCAGATGCGGCTGCAACCGAACGGCGAGTGGATTCGCGCTGCCAATACGACGCAAACCTATTCGTTCCTGACCGGCCTTCGCTATCTGAAATTGAACGACGCACTCAACATTACCGCCGACTTCGATCCGGATGATGCGACGTCCGAGGGCGGGTCTTACTTCGTCGATACGGACAACAATCTGTTCGGCGGTCAGGTGGGAGTCGCCGTGGCCCATGAAACGGCGCGGTGGAGCATTGGCGCCACGGCCAAAGGCGGCTCGTATTGGAATCGCATGAACCTGATTTCCAACTTCCGCGCGGGTCCGGAACTCATCCCCAGCCGCGGCGACGTCGACACGACCGAAGACAACTTGTCGTTCGTCGGCGAGTTTGAAGTGCTCGGCAAGTGGCACTTGCGTCCGAACCTGTCGCTGCGGGCCGGTCTGCAGATTCTCTACGTCAGTTCCATCGCCCTTGCGCCGCATCAGGTCAATTTCATACCGGATGGGTATGATCCGATCGCCGACGCGGGCGATGTGTTCTGCATCGGCTCTTCGTTCGGCATCGAAGCGTACCGCTAAGCGACGCGAAGTACGCATCGCTGCGGCAACGGCGCAGTAAATGAACCTGCCAACGGGCTGTCGGCTGTCGGCTGTCGACCAGAGAGGAAAGGCGCATTGGCTGCGCAGGGATCGATAGACCGACTCTCCCGGCAACTTCTCCTCGAATGCGTCTCTAACGCATTCACGCGCGAACTCTGGTTCGTCGGCCGGCCACGTCGCGCCGGCAGCGGCAACTCCTGGTTCAACGCCGCTTGAGCCTCCGCCTCGGCGACGCGCTCGCGGCCAACCCCCTTGGTCGAGCGCAGCGTCCCCCCGGAGAAGACTGCTCGCTAGCTCCTCTCCGGAAATCGCCCGCGCAGGCGGCACCTGCCTGCGGGCCGCCTGCGGGGTGCAAGTCGCACTTTGTATTTTATGCGGCGGTTTGATAGCAGCGGTAAG
>CAYSFP010000144.1:0-14548 GCA_964430075.1 uncultured Planctomycetaceae bacterium
CCCCGGCGTGGTGACCGGCAAGCCCGCCGAACTGTACGGCATCCCCGGCCGCGAGGAGGCGACCGGCCGCGGCGTGGGAATTTTGACGTTGAAGACCCTCGCCCGGCTGGGCCGGAAGCCCACGGACACGCGGGTGGCGATCCAGGGCTTTGGCAACGTCGGCTCGCACGCCGCCAAGTTCCTCAGCGAGACGGATTGCAAGGTCGTCGCGATCAGCGACCTGAGCGGCGCGTACTATCGGTCCGAGGGCATCGATGTGCTGGCGGCGATCCGCTACGCCAACCAGAACGATCGGTCGCTCGAGAGCTTTCCGCACGCGGAGAAAATTTCAAACGAAGACTTGTTGGGGCTTGACGTCGAGATCCTCATTCCCGCAGCGCTGGGCGGGGTGATCACCGCGGACAACGTGGCGAAGGTGAAGGCGCAGGTCATCATCGAAGCCGCCAACGAGCCCGTGCGGCCCGAAGCAGATGACGTACTCCATGAACGAGGTGCAACGGTCCTGCCCGACATTCTGGCCAACGCCGGCGGCGTGACGGTGAGTTACTTCGAATGGGTCCAGAACCGCCAGTATTACCACTGGAATCTCGACCGCGTGCGCGGCGAGCTGGATCACATCCTCAGCAAGGCGTTCGAGGCCGTGTGGGAGCTGGCGACCGAGCGCAAGGTGAGCCTCCGCACGGCAGCGTACATGCTGGGCACGCAACGCGTGGCACGGGCGACGCTGCTGAGCGGGTTGGTGTGAACGACTCGGCGCTCTCAGGCGCCGCGATTCACGCGATTCAGCGGTCCCCACCGTTGCCGTTGCGAAATCGGCGATCGTATTCGCGGGACACGCGCGTCAAGATGGCGCCGTAGTCGAGTTCTGTTGCGCGGAGATCAAGCCACTCGAACTCGTAGAGCGGTTGATTGGTCGCCCGGAATCGCAGAAGTAAGAACTCGTCAAAGCTCGGCTTCGCCTGTGCGACGAGTCGACTCTCCGCTTGCGCGGCCTCCTGGATGGGATGTTTGTATCTGCCGCCATCCGTCGGCCACTCACGATCACCTTCATAGCTCGTATACGCACTGGCATGATTGATGCCGACGACTCCCAGGCAAATCGGATGGCCCGCGCCAATCCGAAACTGACTGATTTGCTTGACCAAGTCGCCAATGACACGGTCGATCTGCTTGATCATGGCCTTGGCGAGAATCTTCACTTCACAGCCGATTTCGACCGTTGCAATGGGGCCGCGCGCGGCAGCATAACCCGCATCCACCACGGGTTCAACGTTTGGAATCAACTCGCCAAACGTGCCGTCTCCGCGCCGCGCGGAAATGCCGCGCCGCAAGTTCTGGGTGTTCAAAACGCGCGAATGTTCGTCGATCCTGGCACGCAATAGCTTGGATTTCGCAACCGCGTGCAGATCCTCAAACAGATGCATGGCGACGAAGTCACCGCTGTTGGATTGCCGGTGCAGATATCGCTTGCCAGCGAACAGACTGCGGAACTCGTCGAGCAATCGGTAGGACACGAACGATTTCCTGCCCGGGGGCTGTCTCGCGGCGCCGCGCGTTACTCGGCGCGAAATGACGATGTCGTCGATCCGAAGAGCTGCTTTTCGGAGCAGTATCGCTCCAGCTTTCGCCTCGCCAATCCATAATACACAGGATCAACTTCCACGCCGATCGAGTTTCGCCCCGTCTTGCATGCGGCGACGAGCGTTGATCCCGTGCCGACGAATGGATCAAGGACGGTATCGCCCGCGAAAGAAAACATCCTGATGAGCCGCTCCGCGATCTCCACAGGAAACGGCGCGGGATGCCCCCCCTTTGTCGACGAACCACGAATATCTGTCCAAAACGACTTGAACCAGCTTTGCATCTCCTCCTTATTCAGCATGGAGAGGGCCTTTTGGATCGGCGTCGCCGACCGATATTGGCCGCCCTTTCGCAGGAAGAGTACATATTCGATGTCATTCTTCACAACGGCGCCGGGCTGGTAAGGCTTGCCGTAAAAACCCGCGCCGTTGCCCTTCGACTCCATCGCGCCGTTGGCGATCTTGTGCCACAGGATCGGCGTCAGGCAATCAAGACCTAGCCGGCGGGAGCGAACCTGAATGTCCGCATGCAGCGGCACAATGTAGTGGCGCCCGCCCTGCTTACGGGGAATGCAGACGTCCCCCACCACGCAGCAAATCCGACCGCCCGGCGCCAGGATGCGGGTGCATTCTTCCCAGACTTTGTCGAGCTCATCCAAGAACTCATCGTAGTCATCGATATGACCCATCTGGCCGGCGGTGTGGCGATATTCCTTCAATGTCCAATAGGGCGGCGACGTGACCACCAAATGGACTGACTCGTCGGCGAGAAAACCCAAATCTCGGGCATCTCCTAAACGCAGGCAATGCGATGTCCGGCAGTATGGCTCGGGCCACTCGCTCGTGCGAAGCCGTTCATTGGCTTGCAAAAGCCGCTGCAACGCAGCCGACGTATTGTCCTGCTCGGGCAGCTTCACGTGATCGTCGACGAGTCTTGAGCTCATGCCGTCGTTATATCGCCCTATCGATGAATTCTCCATCCCTCCGCACGGCGGCCTACATGCTGGGCACGCAGCGCGTGGCGCGGGCGACGCTGCTGAGCGGTTTGGTGTAGGGGCGGGATGCGCAATGCTCGATGCTCGATGCTCGAAATGAAACCCTAGCCGCGATGCTACGCATCGCAGGGGAAGCGCAATATAGCTTTGCGCGCCGCACCTGCGATGCGTAGCATCGCGGCTAATTTAGCGCGAATCGTTGCGCGACGCCGCTCATTGTCGCGTTATCTGCAGGTTTCGCGGAGAATCGTTGCCGCGCGCTCGACATCCGCGCGCGTCACATCGAGATGCGTCACCGCCCGCACTTTGTGCTGGCCCATCGGCAGTATCTGCACGCCGGCCTGTTCGAGCCGCTGGCAGAGGTCGGGCGCCGTGCCCAGCTCCTCCGCCACGCGGAAGATGACGATGTTCGTGTCGACGTGCGGCGGTTCGAGTTCGAGCCCCGGCGTCTCGCGCACTGCCGCGGCCAGGATCCGGGCGTGGGCGTGATCTTCGGCCAAGCGCTCGATGTGGTGCTCCAGCGCGTAGAGCGCCCCGGCCGCGATAACGCCGGCCTGGCGCATGCCGCCGCCGAGGGCTTTGCGATGGCGGCGAGCGCGGGCGATCGCTTCCTCACAGCCGACGATCGCCGAGCCCACCGGGGCGCCCAGCCCCTTGCTGAAGCACACGCTCACCGTGTCGAAGTGGCTCGCCCATTGGCGGGCCGGGATGCCGCTGGCGACCACGGCATTGAACAGCCGGGCGCCGTCGAGATGCCGGGCCAGCCCCTCGCTGGCGGCCCACTCGCACACGGCGACCATCCCCTCGTACGGCAGCACGCGGCCGGCGCCGCGGTTGTGCGTGTTCTCCAGGCACACCAGCCGCGACAGGGCATAGTGAACATTGTCCCGGCGGATCTGGTCCCTCAGGTGGTCGACCGTCAGCACGCCGTCGCCCGTGCGGACCGGCCGGGCGGCGATGCCGAACAGTTGGGCGTAGGCCCCCTGCTCGTAGCAGAAGATGTGGCAGTCGGCGTCGCACAAGAGCTCGTCGCCGGGCTGGCAGTGCAAGCGGACGCCGATCTGGTTGCCCATCGTGCCGGAGGCCACGAACAACGCCGCGGGCTTGCCGAGCAGCTCGGCGATGCGGGCCTCCAGCCGCAAGACGGTGGGGTCTTCGCCGAAAACGTCGTCGCCCACTTCGGCGTCGGCCATGGCGGCGCGCATGGCGAGGGTGGGCCGGGTGACGGTGTCGCTGCGAAGGTCGATCATTGGGAAGGCTGGAGGCTGGAGGCTGGAGGCTGTAGGTTAGTCCAATCCGCGGAGGCGGAGAATCCGCCGCCGACATCATACCTGCGATCGACATCCGCTTGCGTCCGGCCCTCCAGCCTACAGTCTCCAGCCACCAGCCTTCCATGCCCCTCAACATCCTTCGCATCAACACCGCCCAGCCGCAGGCGCGCCAGCAGATTGCCGCGCTGCGGGCCAAGCTGGCGACCGACGGCGACGTGGTGAGCGAAGCCGGGCGGCGCAAAACGATCGAGGCGTTCGGCGAGCCGCTGGCGCCCGCGCAGGTTGTCGAGCGGATTTGCCGGGATGTGCGGAAGCGCGGGCTCGATGCGGTGCTGGATTACACCGAGAAGCTCGACGGCAAGCGGCTGGCAGCGGACGAGGTGCGCGTGCCGGCGGCGGAGCTGGCAGCGGCCCATGCCGCGGCGGACCCGGAGTTTCTGGACACGATTCGCCGCATTCGCGCGCGGCTCTTGCGGTTTCAGCAGGCCATCCTGCACCGCGACGTGACGGTGCAAACCGAGAACGGCGGCTATCTTACCCAGCGCTACCTGCCGCTGCGGCGCGTGGGCGTGTGCGTGCCGGGGGGGGCCGCGGCGTACCCTTCGACGGTGCTGATGACGGTCGTGCCGGCCCAGGCGGCGGGGGTGTCGCAGATCGCGGTCGTGGCGCCGCCGACGCCGTATGGATCGTACAACGCGACGCTGCTGGCCACGTGCCATGAGCTCGGCGTGAGCGAGGTGTATCGGATTGGCGGAGCGCAGGCCGTGGCGGCGCTGGCGTATGGGGTGGGGGCAACTCAGGAACGCAACGCTACTGGAATCCCTCCCCTAGCCCCTCCCTTCGAGGGAGGGGGATTTCGGATCGAGCGCGTCGACAAGATCGTGGGCCCCGGGAACTTGTTCGTCGCGCTCGCCAAGCGGTTCGTGTTCGGCGATGTGGGCATCGACTCGATCGCCGGCCCCAGCGAGGTGATTGTCATCGCCAACGGCACGAGCCGGCCGGAGTTCGTCGCGGCCGACCTGATCGCCCAGGCCGAGCACGCCCCGGGCTCGGCCATCCTGATCACCTGGCACGCAGCGCTGGCGGACGCGGTACACGTGGAGCTGGAAAAACAGCTCGCGACGCTCGAGCGCGGCGATCTGGCGCAGCAATCGCTCGAAGCGTTCGGCGCCCTGGTCGTCGTGCGGGACGACGTCGAAGCGGTCGAGCTGGCCAACGAGCTGGCGACCGAACACCTCCACCTCGCGTGCGGCGAAAGCGAGCGGCTGCTCAAGCAGATTCGCAACGCCGGCGCGGTGTTCATGGGCCCGTACTCGCCGGTGCCGCTGGGGGACTATGCCGCGGGCCCGTCGCACGTGCTGCCGACGGGGGCGACCGCGCGGTTCGCCAGCGGGCTGTCGTCGAACGATTTTTTGCGTTCTACGAGCATCACGCACTTCACGCGCACGGGGCTGGAGGCGATCGCGGACGACGTGCTGCTGCTCGCCCAGCAGGAAGGCCTCACCGGCCACGCCGAAGCGGTGCGCGTGCGACGGCAGAACAAGAGTTAGCCACAAAGGCACGAAGACTCAAAGAAAGCAGAAAAAAGACAAAAGGAACAAACCGCTAATGAACGCTAATATTCGCTAATGAAGAAAAGCTAGAAGAAGAACTATCATTAGCGTTCATCAGCGGTTCCGAATTCCGTCCTTCGTGTCTTCGTACCTTCGTGGTTCATCCGAATGAATGAGAATCGATGACGTTCGTCCGCCCCAACATTGCCGCGATGCAGGGTTACGTCCCCGGCGAGCAGCCGCGCGGGCAGGAGCTGGTGAAGCTCAACACCAACGAGAATCCCTATCCCTGCTCGCCGAGCGTGAAGGCGGCGATCGGCCGCGTGCTCCAGGGCGGGCTGCAGCGCTACCCCGACCCGATGGCCACGGCCTTTCGCGAGCGAGCCGCGGCGTTGATCGCCGCGGACGTCCCCGGCATCACGCCCGACTGGATTTTGTGCGGCAACGGCAGCGACGATTTGCTGACGATCCTCACGCGCGCGATGGTCGACGAGGGCGACCTCATCCGTTTCCCGCGCCCCAGCTACATCCTGTACGGCACGCTGGCGGAGATCCAGGGCGCGCGGTTCGAGACCGTCGGTTTTCGGATCGATTGGTCCCTGGGCGGCGAGTTCGCGGCGCCGGCTGAGGGACTCAAACTCGCCCTGTTGCCGAATCCCAACAGCCCCTCGGGCACGCTGCTGTCGCCGGATGCCGTTCGAAAACTCGCCGCCGCCCTGCCCTGCCCACTCGTCGTGGATGAAGCGTATGCCGACTTCGCCGACGAAAACTGCCTGCGACTGGTCGCTGAGAACGAGCGCGTGATCGTCACCCGCACGCTCAGCAAGTCGTACTCGCTCGCGGGCCTGCGGTTCGGCTTCGCCATCGCGCAGCCGCAGGTGATCGAGCAACTGGCGAAGGTGAAAGATTCCTACAACTGCGACGCACTGTCGATCGCCGGGGCGACCGCGGCGCTCGACGACCAGGCCCATTTCGAACGCAACCGCACCGCGGTCCTCGCGACGCGCGCACGGCTGCTCGCCGAATTGCGCCGGCTCGGCTTCGCGTGCGTCGACTCGCAAGCGAACTTCATCTGGTCTCGCCACGCGACCGCCGATTCGCAGGACCTCTACCGCCGCCTGAAAGCCGAGGGCATCCTCGTGCGGTACATGAACTACGCCGGCTGGGGCGACGGCCTGCGGATCAGCGTCGGCAGCGACGAGCAAATCGACCTGCTGCTCGCGAAACTCGCCGCGATTACTGGATGACGGAGTAAGATAAACCGCCAAGGACGCCAAGGTCGGAGTAAGAAAACCACCAAGGCACGAAGACGCGCAGAAGGCAATCTGAAAATGATACGGCAGAAGCTCTAGAAACCGCGAATCACGCGAATCGGCGCGAATAGAGAAGAGGAGGGCCGCCACGAAAACGACGAAAGGAACGAAAAAAAGGCTATGGAGTGAGATCAGCATAGGTCAATCAACGATGCTGCGGAGCGAAATGATCCAACCGACTCTTTTTCGTGTCTTTCGTCATTTTCGTGGTTTCCGCCGATTCGCGCCAATTCGCGTGATTCGCGGTTAAATTTCTCTTCTCCGACCTTGGCGCTCTTGGCGTCCTTGGCGGTTCCCTCTCCGAATTGGAGTGATCCCGGTGGCCGAATTGCTCACCTTCAGCTCGATTGCCGCACTCGCAACGCTGGCGATTCTCGAGATCGTACTAGGCATCGACAACGTTGTGTTCCTGGCGATTCTCAGCGGCAAGCTGCCCGAGCATCAGCAGGCGCGGGCCCGTACGCTGGGATTGGGGCTGGCCGCGGTGGGGCGCATTGCCCTGCTCTTCGCGATCTCGTGGGTGATCACGCTGGACGACAAGAAGCTGTTTGAACTGCCCTTTGCCATGCCGGGCGGCCACGGCGGACACGCCGCCTCGGAAGAACCGGCGCCCACGACCACGCAGATTTCGGTCAAAGACCTCGTCTTGATCCTCGGCGGCCTGTTCCTCCTGGGCAAAAGCACCTGGGAAATCGGCCACCAGATGGAGCGCCAGCACGAGCGCGGCGCCCGCGTCTACGCCTCGATGTCCGCGGTGCTCGCCCAGATCGTGGCGATCGACCTGGTGTTCTCGATCGACTCGGTGCTCACCGCCGTCGGCATGGTGCGGCCGGAGGACTATGAAGCCCGGTGGGTTCCGCTGGCGATCATGGTCTCGGCCGTGCTGCTGGCGATCGCCGTGATGATCATCTTCAGCGGCCCCGTCGCGCGGTTCGTCAACACGCACCCCAGCGTGAAGATGCTGGCCTTGGCGTTTTTGATCCTCATCGGCGTGGTGCTCATCGCCGAGGGTCTGCACACGCACGTGCCGCGCGGGTACATCTACTTCTCGATGGCGTTTTCGCTGCTGGTCGAGGCGCTGAATTTGCGAGCGGCGAATCGGGCGGCCCACGCCCAGGCAACCGAGACGGCGATTTGAACTCGAAACGCGAAACTCGAAACTCGAAACGCCAGCCGCGATGCTACGCATCGCAGGGGAAGCGCAAAACCAGCTTTGCGTACCGCGCCAGCGATGCGTCGCATCGCGGCTAATGCAGCCGTTTCACCCGGCGCTGTGAAGACTTGCCGCATCCCTACCGCACGTACTCGATGCCGAAGTGCCCGCCGTGGTACACCAGCGTGTCGGGGTTCAGCCCCGGCGCCAGGAAGGCATCGATCCCCTGCCCGATGCCGTTGATTGCCAGCACCTGGTAGCCGCCGCGCAGGGCGACGCAGGGGCTCAGCCGCAGCACGCCGGTGACGCCCGCTTCGCCCACGAATGCCAGTTCCGAGAACTCCTGGATGGTGGTCGTGCCGACGGTCGTCGTCACTTCGGAGTACTCGCTCTCCGGCGTCGAGATGTCGTCGCCGTTGACCACCGTCGTCGTGGTGCGCGTGTAAGCGCGCCGCTTGAAATCGTTCAGGTACACGCCCGCGTTGCCGAATGGCTCCACGCTCACCCAGCGATTGAGCCGCCACACGTCGCGAAACACGCCGGCCTGCAAGCCCATCAACCGATTCTCGAGCGACCGCCCGTTGAGCGTGTCGATGTACGCCACCGGCGCCGCCGGCGGGTCGGCCGGCGCCGGGATCACGCGGCCGGCCGTCGTCGTGTCGAAGAACTCCTCGTCCAGCTCGATGTACCGCGCGCCGGCGAATGGCCGCCAGGCAAAGTTCGTCCGCCGCACGAAGTTCACTTCCACCGAATTGAGGCTCGACTCGTACTCGATCGCCCGCGAGTCAACGCCGTTGGAGAACAGCGCGTTGGCGTGGAACTCGTTGATGCCCTCGTAGCCCACCTGCAGCCCGAACGGCCGGTCGTTGTATCCCGTGACGAACACGCGCCCGCCGGGGCCGTGCTCGAATTGGTCGGCCAAGTCCAAACTGAACCCGTTCAACGGCACGGCCGCCCAGTCGACGTTCTCGCGGAACATGATCAACCCGTCGGCGGCCACCTCCCAATGTGGCCCGACGCACCAGTCGTCGCACCGCCCCGGGCCCTCGAACCATGGAAACATCGCCGCGCTGCACCCGCAGCGGTTGAAGTACGATCCCCCGCCGCAACTGCTGCACGCCCCGCCGCCGTCGCCGCCCTGGCAGGACGAACACGGCGCGCTGGCCGTGGCCAGCACGGGCTCCCCGGACACGGGCGTCGAGTAATACGCCGATCTCAGCGGCGCCGGCTCGGCCGTTTTGCTCCACAGATCGGCTTTCTCAAACGAGATGGTCTGCGCCAGCGACGGCGCCACCTCCGCGGCGTCCGCGGCGGCAACCGCCCCCAAGACCAGCGCCCCAACCCACAGGGCCATCCCCCGGCGCGGGTGAGCGCATTCGACGTGCGTGGTTCGCATGCGGCTTGAGTCCTCGGCGTTCTGCCCCCAGGTCCAGCGACAAGGTCCGGCGGCAACGACTGCGCGGAGCGAAACGATTCTTCCGGCAATGCGCGTAAGCATCGGCCCCCGGCAACCGCGAGATTCAGTCGCCCTTTCCCCGCGGGAACAGCTTGCCCGAATTGCCCCTTTTGCGGCCCCCGCGACTGCAGGCATGGGGAATTCGGAAGAACCGCCAAGGACGCCAAAGTCGGAGGGAAAAAACCACCAAGACACAAAGGCACGAAGGAAAAGGAAAGAAGTAACCGCTGATCGACGCTAGTAAAGACAGCTTTTCATCAGCGGTTCAATCCCCGCGTTTCTTCCTTGTTGACGCCTTCGTGCCTCCGTGCCTTCGTGGTGAGTCTTTTCCGACCTTGGCGTCCTTGGCGGTTCCTTTCCGGTCCTCAGGTGCGGTTTTGCTGGCTGCGCCGGCGGTAGGGCCGCGGCGCGTTGAATTTCCGCCACCGCGTCGCGCCCGTCGCGTTGCGTTTTCGCCGCGCGAAGTAGAGTTTTGCAACGCCGCAAAGTTTGCGCCCCCTACCCAGGCGCCCAAGCGGCGGCACAACTCCCCAACTCTCCCCATTTTGGCAGGACGCGAAACATGAACGCTCCCTTGGTGCGAGACACCGCGACGTGGGCCTTTTGGCGGCTGATGGCGGCGGCCCTGATCGTGGCGGCGACCGCTGCGGTCGCCTCCGCGCAGTACTGCACCCCCGACCAATGCGATGAATGCAACCTGAAGAACTGCCGGCTGAGCTGCTGCTACGACCCGCCGGACTTGTGGGTCGTCAACACCCGCTGCGTTCCCAAATGCAATCACCTCGACGAAGGCTTCGAGCACATTTCGTTCAAGCACTACGACGCCAAGTGCGGCCGCTGGACGAATGAATCGATCGAATCGTTTCTCGCCCAAGAGGCGACGATGCCGTCGCTCGTCTTCGCCCACGGCAACACGCTCAAGCACGGCCCGGCGATGGACCAATGCTGGCTGCTGTATCGCAAAATGCGGTGCTGCCCGGGCCAGAAGCGGCTGGTGTTCTGGTCGTGGCCGGCGCAGATCGTGTACAAGCGGCCGCTGTTGCGGCCCCGCCAGCTCATCGAAAAGAACCTGCGCATCAAGTACGTATACTCCGAGTACCAGGGCTACTACATGGCGAAGCTCGTGCAGCGGATGAGCATGATGCAGCGCGTCACCGTCGGCGGTCACAGCTATGGCGGCATTCACGCCGCCGTCGCGGCGCACTACCTGGGCGGCGGCGAGCTGCGCGGCCTGACCCTCGCCGGCGCCGAAGCCGTCGAGAGGCCCAACTTCCGCGTCGCGATCATCTCCGGCGCCTTCGACAACGACCACATGATCCCGGGCTGCCGGTTCGGCCAGTCGTTCGTGGCGGCCGAAAAGGTCCTCAACACACGCAACGCGAACGACTCCACCTTGCGACGCTGGCCGGACGTTTCCCTTCGCGGCCGTAAGGCGACCGGCGTGACCGGAATCAATGCCAACCTGCTTGGCCAGTACAATAGCAAGCTCTGCCAGATCACGATGGCTGCCGACGTCGGCAAGTCGCACTACATCGAGCCGCACATGAACAGCTCGCGCCTGGTGAACGCCCTGTGCTGCTTCGCCTTCCCCGAGTGCCTGGCCTGCGTCACAGGTCAGGGCGTGGCGGCGCAGGACGCGAACCACGCGGCCGATGAGCCGCTGGTCGAAACGGCAGCGCCGCGCGGATTCCAAGACGGCTTCCGCGAAACCGAGGACGACGAACGCCCCGCCGGCAAACGACCGGCGGCCTAGCCTCCTAAACGCCGCCGGCTCCGCCGGTAGACCGCATCGAACTGACCATCCACGAAGTCCACCGGCGGAGCCGGTGGCTCGCAAGCTCCGGCCGCGCCGGTTGCACTCCTAGCGAGTTGCAACCGGCGTTGTCGTTGGCGCCCCCGTCGGCGCACCGATCGGCTGCGGCTCGACGCCGGCCACGAAGTAACCATGCTGCAGAAAACTGAGCGTCGCCGCCCGCACGGCGTCGTTCCGCGGCATGAGTTGGTGGATCGACTCGATGCGCACAAAATCGGCCGCCCCGACAAGCTTTGTCGTCTCGACGCTCAACATGCCGTCGTCGTCGCCGGGAATCGCCGATAAATAGCCATCCTCGTCCCCTTTGCCGCCGGCGATGATGCCGAACTCGAACGCCGGCGTCGCCAGCAGCGGTACCAGCGCCGGCCAGCCGCGCCCCGGCGCCAGTTGACTGGCCGCCTCGCCGGCGAGCCATTCGCCCAGCTCGCGCGTCACCTCGCCATCGGTGAGCGTATCGGCAATCTCGGCGCCATGATTCGGCGGCGACAGCATCACCATCCGCCGAAACGTTACCGGCGGCCGGAATGCCGGCGCGAGCGACTCCAGGTCCTTCAGGTACTTGCGAACCACGATGTTGCCCATGCTGTGGGCGACGAAGCTGACGTTCTGAACGCCGCGGAAGTGCCGCACCACGCTATCGAGCGATTGGGCATACGCGCCAATCTCGAGCAGCGTCGACGGATAGCCGAAGTTGACGACGGCCAATCCGCCCCGCTCGCGCAGGTAGTCGCACAGGCCGCTCATGATCGCACGATTGGCGCCCAGGCCGTGAACCACGATCACCACGTCCTTGGGCCCGGGCGGCAGGCCGAGCTCCGCCGTCATCTCGTCCAGGCACTTCTGGCACGACTCGAAATCGCCCCACTCGTGCCGCCGTTCGTCGGGATCGATCAGCCGAAAATGCCCCGTGCGCGCGTGCTGCTGGATGCGCCAGTCGTTGTCGATCACGACGTCGGACCAGTACCAGAGCCCGCCGAACGTGGGCGCGCCGCGGGAGAACAGGCCGTCCGATTGGGCGTGAAGTTGCCCACCAGCGCTAAGAAGCGCGCCAAGCAGAATCGCGACGCGGAATGTAAGCCGCATAAGATTCGCATCTCCCCCCTCCGGCTCCCTCTTCTCGGCGGAGAGGGCTGGGGAGAGGGGATGAACCGGGGACACGCTCGCATGATATTGAGTAGCCACGCGTGTACCCGGGGCCTCACCTCTCCCCCAACCCCTCTCCGTCAAGGAGAGGGGAGCAGAGGAATTGTCAGGGCGCCGCCGCGATCGGCTGCATTGCTTGCGCCGACACGAAGTATCCATTCTTCAAAAAGCTCAGCGTCGCCGCGCGCACTTCGTCGTAGTTCGGCATCAACTGGTGCAGCCCGCCGGTCTGAATAAAGTCGGCCGCCCCCGCCAGCTTATGCGTCTCGATGCTCAAGAGCGCATCATCGTCGCCGGGAATCGCGGTCAAATAGCCGCTGCTGTCGCCCGAGCCGCCGGCAATGATGCCAAACGGAAAACTGGGCGTGGCAAGCTGCTTTTCCAGCGCCGGCCAGCCTTTCTTGGGAGCCAGCTCCTTGATGACGTCGCCGGCGAGCATGTCCGCCGCCTTGGCCATCAACTCGCGATCGCCAAGCTCGTCGGCCGCTTCCGCCCCGTGGTTCGGCGGCGAGATCATCACCATTCGCTGGAACGTCACCTGCGGGCGCATCGCCGGCGTGAGCAGTTCCAAATCCTTCAGGTATTTACGCACCACGATGTTGCCCATGCTGTGCGCCACGAAACTGACGTTTTTCACGCCGTCGAGATGACGAATCACGCTGTCGAGCGACTGGGCATAATCGGCGACGGTCAACATCGTCGACGGATAGCCGAAGTTGATCACATAGTACCCGCCCTGGCTGCGCAGATAATCGCAGAGGCCGTTCATGAACTTCCGCGGCGCCCCCAGGCCGTGGAGCACGATGACGACGTCCTGCGGCAACGGCGGCAGCTTGTGCTGGACCTTGGCCTTGTCGAGCGCCGCCAGACACGTTTCAAAGGTGCCGAAGGTCATCCGCCGATCGCTCGGATCGAGCAGCCGATAGTGGCCGACGGTCGCCGACTTCTGAATTCGCCAGTCGGCGTAGATCACCTCGTCCGACCAGGTAAAGCCTCCGCCGAGGGTGGGAGCTCCCGACTTAAACAACTGAGCCTGCACGCGGCCGGCGGCGCAGCCCGTCGCCAGCACGACGAATGCCAGCATGGTAATGAGGCGGCGAGGGGTCGCATTGAGCATTGCAATCAAACTCCGTGAAGGGTGACGGCCGGCGGCCGCCAGCATGGGCCGCATTCTACCCCCCGCGGGCGCACGCGCCCAACGTGGGTACGCGAGGCGGGCGGCGCCGGTTCGCGCGGACATTTCTGGGTGAAAGCGGCGAGCGGGGCGGGTTGTTACGCCCGTGGGCCGCCAACGCGATGCGTGCCCGCGCTCACGGAAGCAGGTCGTCGACGACGAGACGAACGCTGGGCAGCTTCTCGAGCACGACCTCTTCGCCGGCGCCGGCCAAACGCCGGCCCTGATATCCTGTCGCCGAAGGGCGGGTGAGGATTTCTACTGCTCGTCTGTTGGGCAGCACAAGCCAGCACTCCTCGATGCCAGCCTCGGCATAGGCTTGGGCCTTCTCGCGATCGAGAGCCTCCGACCAAATGGCGACTTCAATGACCAACGTCGCCGTGGCGGGGTGCTCCGCGCGGTAGTCGGTCGGCTTGCCCGCCACCAGCGCGACGTCGGGCTCGGGCTCCGAGTCGGCCAGCGTCAACGGCTGCTCTTGCCGCACGTGCCAACCCGCGGGTGCCGCTGCCTTAAGCCATTCTGCCAAATACTGCACCAACCAACTGTGCTCGGGCGACTTGACCATTTTTTCGACGATGACGCCCCGCAGCAACTCGGTGGCCTGGGGAATGATGCCCGCCTTGCCGAGCTGGTGATACTGCGCGACCGAAATCGGTAAGGCGACATTGCGAACGGCGGCATTATCGAGGATCGAAGCCATATCAAAGTCTAGTCTAACCGCATGGCGGGCGGCTGGCCATTTTGACCGGCAAAAACTCGCATCGCCGCTACCAGGCGCGCCAAGCGGTCGTTTACGCTGAGGGCATGTCTCAATCCACCTACGACTTCGACGTGATCGTGATCGGCGCCGGCCATGCCGGAACCGAGGCCGCGCTCGCCGCGGCGCGCCTCGGCGCCCGCACCGCGCTGCTGACGACCAACTGCGACACCGTCGGCCAGATGAGCTGCAACCCGGCGATCGGCGGCGTCGGCAAGGGGCAGATCGTCCGCGAGATCGACGCCCTGGGCGGCGCCATGGGCCGCGCCATCGACGCCACGGGCATCCAGTTCCGGATGCTCAACCGCAGCAAGGGCCCGGCCATGCACAGCCCGCGGGC
>CAYSFP010000145.1:0-14531 GCA_964430075.1 uncultured Planctomycetaceae bacterium
CTCCGCTACAGCGAAGGCTACGCGTCCCTTTTACAGAACAAATGATGCACTAACAGACGTTGGTGCAATTCATGCAGCAGCATGATTTAAGTTCGACTGAGGACAATGACGGCAAAGAGTATGATTTCGGGCGTCCCGTGCGGGAAGTTTTCGGCGCACTCCAGTCTTTGACCGGGCAAAACTTCGGCGAGCAACAGCTTTACCACATCTTCATCAACGACGACGATTTCCCGAGTCAAATTAAATCCAAACAAATCCTATTTCATCAGGCCGCCGAGCGTTGGGCCGAGTGGTGGCGGCTGCATGGAGACGGACTGACGGACGACGTCGCGTATCACGCCATCGAGTTGCCGCCTTTGCCAGATGCGTCGGAGGCTCGTTCGCTGGCGTCCGACGCGCCATTGAACTCCGCCAGCGGCTCGAGCAATTGGCTTTTGGAGTCGGTGCAGCGTCCAGGGAGCCGTACCGTGTTCTACGACTTGGACACGGGACGCGCGACGCCGCTGCCCGAGCGCTGGCGCGACGAGCCGATGACCGGCGAGACGCTCCAGCAAGTACGCGAGTGGGCCGCCCAAGATGGTTACGACATGATGGGCGATGAGATTTCGGGGACGGACAATCAGGCGGCGTTCGTGTTACGCCCGCTCGGCCTACGTACCTGGGAGCTTCCCAAAGGACGCTGGAAGGCCAGATTCGATCGAACCTCGATCGCATCGCTTCAGGAAGAAGGCCGAGCTAACGATGCGGACGTCCTGTTGCACTTTGACGTCCCGGTGAATCAAGCGGCGCCTGACGAAACAGCCACGTTCTTCTACATCACCAGAGAGGGCACGCCCGGCATTCTGTATGTGGGGATTCAAGTGCACGATGATAGCCTGAAGCCAGGCGGAGTCTCGACGGGAGACGACGAATTGAACCCAGTCGATTTCCGCAAAGGCCGTCGATTCGGCTATCAACGCCTCGTCGCGGCCGATTGAGATAGCGATTTGATCTAAAACCTTCCCGCCATCGCCGATCATCGCGAAGCAACGCCAGGGTGCCTGACAGGAGCTTTCTGAGCCAATTGTACGTGAACCCTCATCCGCCGCCCGGCGTCGGAACCGGCGGCGCCGTATTGGCGCCGGCCGCAGCGGCTGCCGCGGCCGCTGCGCCGGCCGGGCCTTCGATGCCGCCGTCGACGATCGGCTCGGTCACGTCGCCGCGAATGAAGTTGCGCGGATCGCTCCGCGGCAGGTCGCCCGGCAGGCTGGCCGAGGCCGCCCACTTGGTGTACCAGTCGGGATTGATAATCCAGTCATACGGGTTCGTCAGCGCGTCGGCGACGAACGCGTTGCGATTGGACCGCCGCGCCGCGGTCGCGGCATCGCGAAATTGCTGTTGCCGCGCCAGCTCGTTGCGGGCGTGCAAGGCCGCGTCCGCCGTGCCTTCGCTCGCGGCCGCGTAGGACTCTTGAACCATCTGCAGTCGCCGCACCGACTCCTCAACGGCCGTCTGCCGCGCCCTCCGCGCAACTTCCTCCGCCTTCAACCGGCGCGCTTGCATCGCGCGGAACTTCTCCAGCCACTCGGTCATCGACCCGGGCGACATTTGCCGGAGCTGGGCCACGTACTGCTGCGCCTGTTCCGGCGTGAACGCCCGCGAGCGAAGGCTGTATTGGCGAATGTACTCGCGGGCCTCGACCATCTCGGGGCTCTCCCAAATGGCTTTGCGCTCAGCATCGAGTTCAGGACCGCCCGCCCAGGGATCCGGCACGCTCGTCGCGCCGGGCGCGGTCCCGTTGGGCGCCGTCCCGCTGGGCACTGTGGCTGGGGCCGGCGGCGAGGCCTGAGGAGCGACCACCGGCGCGGTTGGCGACACGGGTGGATCGGCCAGCGGAGTCTGCCCTGCCGCGGGAGTGCCCGCCAGACTCACCGCGGCCAACGAAGCAATCCAAAGGGCGCGTTTCATGATTCGATCCTCCCGGCGTCGGTGGCGCCTGCTCCTCAAAATGAATTCTAGCGCGCGTAGAGCACCCTGCCAGACAAGTTTTCCGCTAGGCCTGCTATTCAAAACGCGTGCCAAAGCGAGAAATGCTGCCTCGGTTCGGGAGAATTCGCCCGGGGGCTTCGCTCAAGGGCTGGCGTCGGCGAACAGCCGGCGGACCGTATACCACGATTCGGCCGACCAGATTTCCTCGCCATCGTCGGCCCGGGCGTCGGCCACCAGGTGGACGACCCGATCGATTTTGATTCCGTCAATGGACAGCTCGACGGACAGCCGGTTGGTTGCCGGCCGCGCGGCCCGGACGACGAGCCGCTCTTCCTCGATCTTCGGCCCGCCGTACTCCGGCGTGGCGCGATACGTCCATTGCGTTACCGCGAAGTTGGCCGGGTTGCTTAGCCACGCTTCGGGCACGGGCTTGGTGAACTCGACGTGCAGGCCGTCTGCCGTCAGCGTGACCTCACGCAGATCGAGCGGCAGCCGCCCTCCCGGCCGCAGTCGCTGCAAACCCTGATAGGTCTTCTCGCCGCGCGGGTTGACCCAGTTCCAGGTGGAGGCGTGATCCCCGCCGATGCAACCCACGAACAGACTGCCGTCGGAGGCGAAGGCCAGCCGGTTCGTGCCGCCGGCTAAGCCCTGCGTAAACCGGTACGCGGCGCCCTGCCACACGCCGTCCACCTTTTGCAGGGACACGCGGGTGACGCCGCCGTACTTTACGTCGCCGACCAGCATTTGACCCGCGAAGGGCCAGCCCTCGGGAATGAGAATCGGTTCGGAGGGCGAGTTGCCGATCTCGTCCTGCGGCAGCCATACCGCGGCTTCGGTAACGGCCCCGGCCGCCGTGGCATCCGCCGGCTGGAACGGCGTGGGCGCCGCATCGCCGCCGTCCGTTCTGTGGACAAATCCATAAAATTTTCCCTCCTGCACATGGTTCAGCTCGTTCGCCGGCGTGTGCTCGCCCTGGTTGTCGGTGACGAACAGCGCGCCCTCGGGCCCGACGCCGATGCCATTGGGCGTGCGATGCCCGCCGGTGATCGTCTCGACGTTCTGGCCATTGGGCTTCGCCAAATCGATCCGCCACACCGATCCATGATTCGGAGGGTTGCGAAATAGCCCCAGCCCCGTGCCGCGGGCCATGTACAGAAAGCCGGGATGCCCCGCCGGCCCCGGCACATGGACCAGCCCGAAGCTGATCGCGTGGAAGTCGTTGGTTTCCCAGCCCGAGGCGATCGTCGTCGGATGCCAGGTACTGTTCGACGACGTGTTCGCCGCATCGAAATCGAACCGCGTCACCTCGCTCCGCTGCGACACGTAGATGGCGCCGTCGACGACCGCGACCCCTGCCGGCTCGAACAGCCCCGTCGCGATCCGCTCGCGCGTCACCTGCTCCACCGGCCCGCCCACGCCGGCCAGCAGCCACAGCTCGCCGTCGGGCTCCTCCTGCGGCCGCGGCGCCCGCAAGCGTCGCGCATCGAATCGCGCGACGACCAATCGCCCATCCGGCAGCACATCGAGCCCGCCGACCGGCGCCTCGAACTCCGCCGTGTGCAGCGTGGCGAGGTCGAGGCCCGGATACAGCCCCGCCACGGGCATGCCGCGTCCCGGGCGATCGGTCTCGGTTTGCAACCGCTTCGTCCCTGGCTGCGTGGGGCGGAACACAAACGCCTCCGCAGACAGGGCGTCGCGCGGAATCGCCGCCAACGCCCCGCTGCCGGGCCGCGCCCAGCGAACCGCCAGCCCCCGCGGATCGTCGCTCACAATTTGCAGGATCGTGACCTCGTTTTCTCCTGCCAGCAGCGTCGCCGTCCCCTGCGCGGTTGGCTGCGAGCGGTCCGTCGCGGCGACCAATTCTCCGTTGACGAAGAACTCCGCCAGCGCTTCGCTGGCTAACTCCATCGGATAGTCGCCGTCGGCCGCGACCGTTAGCCGGGCGTGCAGCATGGCGACGTAGCGCCCTGGGTAGTCATCCAACCACGGTTCATCGCCGGCGATGGCCAGTCCTTCGATCGTGCGATCCACATTCGGCGACGCGCCCGTCGCCAGGGGAACGAACCGGTGCATGGGCACGCCGGTCGAGTAGAGCCGCAACCGCACGCCGGGCTCACGGGGCGGCTCCTCGGCCCGAAGTGCGGCCGTAGCCGTCGTCGCCAGGATGCACACAAGAATGGCGGTGCTCAATCGCAGCATCGTGTCGCCCTGTCGGCGGACGTCCTGGTTCGTGGTGCGTATTATTTGGACGGAATGTCGTCGAACGGACCCAGCGGTGACGCGGGCATCTCATCCGAAGTGGCAAGACTGTACTTATCCAGCAGCGTTTCGATGCGTGCCACCAGTGGCTGAAACTCGGCCTCGCCGCCGTGATGCGACATCAGGTCATTCAGGATGCGGCGCAGGTCGCCGTACGCGTCATGCGCACCGTCGTAGGTCGTGTTGCCCCGGTCGGAGCTCGCCAGCACGCTTTCTTTCCAATCGACAAGCCCCTTCACTCCTTCGGCCGTCCAGAGTTGCGGGGGAATGCGGTGCAGATAGGCATAGTGATCGTAGGCGGCGTAGCCAGCGGCCTGGTACTTCCAGTACAGGCGGGCCACCAGCGGGGACGCCGCCAGAAACGCGGCCGCGCCGACGAGGCTCAGGTGCACGAGTGCCTTGCGCGCGAACGGCGCCGTGCGGAAACTGCCCACGCCCGAAATGACGAGCGCACACGCCGCCCCCACGCCCGCCGCGGCCAGCACGGCAAGCGCCCAAATCATCGCGCCCCAGTCGTACCAGAATCCAAACAGAAAATACCCAATGGCGCCAATCGCGATCATGCCCGCCACGATTTTCAGAAACCCCACGACGCGTGCGACGTCGCGGCTCGCCGTCTCGGACGCAGCCCTATCGAACGCCGCCGTCACCGGCGCGGGAAACTGCTCGGGGAACAATCGCTTGCGAATCTCGGTCGAATGCCCCTTGCGCGACGAGCGGTAAAACTCGATCCCCGCGTAGGGCAAAATCACAAACGGCCACAGAATATTGGCCGTCGGCACGTTGATCAGCGTCTGCCGCAGCACGGTTTTCCGCATGCAGGACGGGCACGCCACCTCCGTACTCCGCCGCACCGCCCAGGCGATCACGATAAACAGCACCGTGGGCACGCTGTACTGCTTGAGACTGTCGGTCGTCCGCTGGCACTTGGGGCACGGCAGCGGCGGGTCGGCCGGCGCGTTCGCTGCATCAGCATTGGCAGGATCAACGGACGACATGCAGGCCTCTGGCAGTTCTGGCGGACGCGAGTCGGACGCGCACAATCTACCCCCTCGGCCCAGACTCGCAAGCCGAGCGGCGTCGGCGGCCAGGCCGATCGGCGGTCACGCGGCTTGGACGTCCGCGGCGCGAAGAAGTTCCGCGGTTGGCCCCGGTTTGAACCCTTGCTTGCTCCCGTCGTTCGGGGGCAAGGGACGCCCTCCGGGCGTCGAAGTTGCCAAGATCGACGAAGACCCGCGACCGATTTGCGGATGTCCGCGATGGGATTCTATAATGTCCACCGTTGCCGGGGCGATTTTACTTTTCTTGCTTCCCAACGAGCGAGTGATGAGCGGTTTCTTGCGCGCTTCGCGGCCGATGATCCTTGGACTGCTGCTCCTCCAGACGTCAGTAGCGCTTGCGCAAGACTACAAAATCGGCGATGAAGTCGTCGTAGCGAAGGCGGCCCCGCTGGAGCTCGTCGACAGGTCCTTGGACGAATTCCTGCCAGGGATGAACTTTGGGTTTGACGTGACAATCGATCCCGTGACTCCCCCGGGCGCCGTGTTTTCGGTGGACTTCGTCAAGGGCGACCGGCTCGTCGTCAGCTCCGGCCCGCTGGTTTGGATCGATGTGCGGAACGTCATCCGGCTCGACGCCAAGGCCGCCGATCACTTTACGCGCCTGATCGAAGCGGAACCGAAAAACGCCGGCCTGTACGCCGCACGCGTCATGATTCGAAGTCGGTTCGGCGAACCCGACCGCGCCATGGACGAACTGAACGAGGCGATCCGCGCCGAGCCGGACTTAGGCGAATTGATCGTGCTGCGCGGACGATTGCACTTCATTGCCGGAGACCATGAAGCCGCGTTAAAAGACTTTAACGCCGCGTTGGAACTGGCCACTCCGCGTGCCGAGGTGCTAGCTTTGCGTGGCGAGACGCATTACCTTCTTGGCAAGTTTGAAGAGGCCCTCGCCGACTTTGACGAAGCCCTCGGCTACTCCTCTCCGGGGAACCTTCGCATCATCGCCCTCCGCGGCGACGTCTTGGCGGCGCTCGGAGATACCGAGACGATTGACGCCGAACACGAGGCGGCCGCGATCGAGGCGCAGACCGCCGGCATGCACTACTTCACGCTGCTCTCGCGCGGACAGGGCTTCATTCGCCTCGAGCAATTCGAGAACGCCTTGGAGACGCTCGACGAGGCGCTGGAGCTCTCGCCGAATGAGCCGTCAGCGCTGGCCATACGCGCGGCAGCCTACCTGGCGCTGGGCGACCGGGCGAAGGCCTACGCCGACTTGCGAGCGGCGTGGCGGCAGAACGCCGGATGTCAGCGTATCCCCATCAATCGAGCGATGCGGCTGGTCGATCGCCAGGAGGCGGACGAAGCCATTGCCGAGCTCAACGACGCGATTCGCGCGGGCTTGCAGCTCTCGGAAGTCTACCGCCTCCGCGGCGAGGCCTGGAATCTCAAGAAGGAGTATGACAAAGCGCTCGCCGATTTCGACACGGCCATCGAAATTGATTCGCGCAACGCCAACGCGTATTTCGGACGCAGCGTCACGCATTACCTCCGCGGCGACGTCGAGGCGATGCTTGCTGGGCTGGATCAGGTTCTCACCATCAATCCCGACCATTTCTGGACGCGGCTTAACCGCGCCGTGACGAGATCGCAGCGCGGGGATCTCGCGGGGGCGCTTGCCGATTATGACGAAGCCGTGCGCCTGGCGCCTGAGGACGCGTTAGTCAGGGTACGACGAGGGCTCGTGAGGTATGCAATCGGCCAACTCGACGGCGCGCTGGCAGACCTTAATGAGGCCATCCGATTAGACTCCCGTCTCGAGGGCGTCTATAACAACCGCGGCATGGTCCTGGTGAGTCAGGGCAACTTTGAGCAGGCGATCGCAGACTATGACGAAGATCTCCGGAGCCGCCCTAACGATTCGTCGCTCTTCAATCGCGCGGTATGTCATCTGATTCTGGGACGTCCTGAAGCTATCCAGGGATTTCAGGACACGTTAGCCGCTGGCGGCTGGAACGGCCAACATGCGGTCTACGCAACCATCTGCGGCCATTTGGCGGCAAAACGACTTGGCGATGAACGAGCCGCGACATCGTTCTTGACGGAGTCGATCGGCAAGCTCCCGGAGGAATGGCCGCTGCCGATTGTTAAGTTTTTCCAGGGGCGAATCGACGAAGCGGGCCTGCTCGCACTCGCCCACGACGTGGGGCAGCAGACGGAAGTCCGTTGCTATCTCGGGCTTTCGCACTTGATTGAACATCGCGACGCGCAGGCGTTCGAACATCTGCGATGGGTGAGCGAGCATGGCCCCCAAGATTTCGCCGAAACGGTCATCGCCAAAGGCGTGTTACGCAAGTCGGAACAGTCGACCGCGAAGCCGGACGAAATCGAGTCGCGGGAGTAATCCATCACGACGACCGCCCCATGCGTGGACATGCGGGCACACAACAAAACTTCAACCTCGGCCTTCCGACGACTCCTCGAACCCCCGGCTTGCGCCGGGGGCTATTCCCCTCCGGAACTCGGAACCCGGAACCCTCCGCTCCAGCCTCCCGCCTTACCTCTGCACCCGCGCCGTCCCCCCCTTCGCCAGCGCCTCGACCTCCGGCAGCTTCGCCATCGAGACGTCCCCCGGAAACGTCGTCAGCAGCGCCCCATGCGCCCACCCCAGCCGCAGCGCTTCCTCCAGCGATCGCCCCGCGATGAGACCGTAAATGAGCCCCGCCGCAAACCCGTCGCCGCCGCCAATACGGTCGATCACATCCAATTTCAGCGTCGGGGAGACGTGCTGCTGGCCGTCGAGCCACACGACGGCCGCCCAGTCGTGCCGGTTGGTCGAGTGCACCTCGCGGAGCGTCGTGGCCACGCCCTGGACATTCGGGAACTCCTGGCGGACAGAATCGATCATCGAGAAGAACTGCCGCGGGTCGAGCTTGGACGCGTGGCTGGCCGCGTCGGGGCCCTTGATGCCCAGGCCGAGTTGCAGGTCCTCTTCATTGCCGACGAGCAAATCCACATGACGCACGATGCTGCGGAAGATCTCCTGCCCCTTCGCGCCGCCGCCCCACGCGTTCCACAGCTTGGCCCGATAGTTGAGGTCGAAGCTGGTGACCGCCCCCGCGGCCTTGGCGGCCTGCATGCCCTCGATGATCAACTGGCTGGTCGTTTCCGACAGCGCCGCGAAGATGCCGCCCGAGTGGAACCACCGCACGCCGCCGGCGAAGAGGCTCTTCCAATCGAAGTCCCCCGGCTTGAGCAGGGCGCCGGCTTCGTTGGCCCGGTTGTAGAACACCACCGGCGCCCGCACGCCGTGCCCCCGGTCGCTGTAGACGGTTGCGATGTTCGGCCCGCGCACGCCGTCGTGCTTGAAGTGCTTGAAGAACGGCCGCACGCCGATCTCGCGGATGCGGGCCGCGACGAGCTCGCCGATGCCGTTGTCGACCATCGCGGTGGCGATGCCCGTCTGCAGGTCGAAGCACGTGGCGAGGTTCGCCGCGACGTTGTACTCGCCGCCGGAGACGTGAATCTCGAGCGTGCGGGCCTGGCGAAACGGAATCATCCCCGGATCGAGCCGGTGCACCACGGCCCCGAGCGAAAGCAGATCGAGCTCGCACGCATCACTGCGAATGTTCAAGCCGCCCATGGAGATGA
This sequence comes from uncultured Planctomycetaceae bacterium, assembly GCA_964430075.1. GTDB lineage: Bacteria > Planctomycetota > Planctomycetia > Pirellulales > Lacipirellulaceae > Lacipirellula. The sequence continues at coordinate 8,880 of CAYSFP010000145.1, forward strand.
CTCTCTAAGTTTCGGAAGGAAGAGTTCACCACAGAGGGCACAGAGTTCACAGAGGAGCGATGCAGATTTTTGTCCGCAGATGAACGCAGATGAACGCAGATTCAATGCATTGACTCTATCTGCGTTCATCTGCGGACAACCTTCCCCATCCCCTCTCTGTGTCCTCTGTGCCCTCTGTGGTCAATGCATTATCAAATCGTCGTCGCCGAGAACCCCCCGTCGACGACGATGTTTTGCCCCGTCACGAACGACGACGCCCGCGATGAGGCCAGCCATACCACAGCCCCCGCCAGTTCGCTCGCTTCGCCGAAGCGGGCCATCGGCGTGTGGCCGATGATCTGGCCGCCGCGCTGGGTGTAGCTGCCGTCGTCCTTGAACAGCAGCGCTTTGTTTTGTTCGGCGGGGAAGAAGCCAGGGCTGATCGCGTTGACGCGGATGCCGCGCTGGGACCATTCGCGGGCCAGGAACTGTGTGAGGTTGATCACCGCCGCCTTGGCGGCCGAGTAGGCCACGACGCGCGAAAGCGGAATCATGCCCGCCATCGAAGCGATGTTGATGATGCTGCCGCGGCCGGCCTCGAGCATGGTCGATCCAAAGACTTGCGCGGGAAGCAGCGCCCCGCCGACGAGGTTCAGATCGAACACGTTCTGCCAGGCGTCAACGGGCAGCTTGCAGAAATCGGCGCCCGGCGGCAGCGTCGCTTCGGGCCGATTGCCGCCCGCGGCGTTGACCAGCACCGTGACCGTGCCCAGTCGGCTCGCGATGGCGTCGCGCGCCGCGGCGAGCGACGCGGCGTCCACCGCGTCGGCCGCTTGGAACATGGCCGTCCCGCCGGCGGCTTCGATTTGTTTGACGCGTTCGTTGCCGCGCTCGGCGCTGCGGCCGACGACGGCCACTTGGGCTCCAAATGCGGCCAGGGCCTCGGCCATGGCGCCGCCGAGGGCGCCGGTGCCGCCGATGACCGCGGCGACCTCGCCTTCGAGGCGAAAGAGATCGGAATGCATGGGCAGTTGCCTGGGCGCAGGGGTGGCGAATGGGGCGGCGTCGGCGCCGATGCGCTGGCGATTGTACGAGCCGCGGCGTCGAAGATACGGCATATCGCGTCGTGCGTCGACCGGCGGCGGACGGTGTACAGAGCTGCGGGATTTAGGTAATCTTTTGCAAGAAACGCCGCCTGAACGCATGGCTCGTCGGGGATACCATAAATTCGTACCGTTAATGCGTGGTGGCGGGTTGGCGACGTTTCTCGTGCGGAACCTCGGCGGCGTCAGCACGCCCACGAGGTGCGCGTGGCGACGCGCAAGTTGGCTCGGGCGCGCGGGTCCACCCACGATGTGCCGTACCTGACGCGAGGCGCAACGAAAGACAATGGCCCTATGAGAGCTGCCCAAACGCAATCGACTTCGCATGAGCGGCGCGACGACGGCGCCGCGCCGCCCGAACGCGAGCGTCTGGCCGCCGTCGTGCGCGACGCGGTGCGCCAGCAGCCGATTTGGGATCTGCACACGCACCTGTATCCGCCGACGTTCGGCACGCCCTTTATGGGCAGCGCGCGCGGCGACGCGGATCCCAAGGGGCTGTACCTGTGGGGCATCGACGAGCTGTTGACGTACCACTACCTCGTGGCGGAGGTATTCCGCGTCGTGCCCGCGCGGAAGCTGCCGTACGACGACTTTTGGCGGATGACGAAGCGCGACCAGGCCAGCCACATCTGGAAGCACCTGTTCGTCGAGCGATCGCCCCTCAGCGAGGCCTGCCGCGGCGTGCTCACGACGCTCGAGCGATTGGGGCTCGACGTGAGTAGCCGCGATCTGGATAGCTACCGCCGGTGGTTTGCCGAACAGGATCCGGATCGGCACATCGACCGCGTGATGGAGCTGTCGGGCGTCACGCGGATCACCATGACCAACGCCGTGTTCGACGACAATGAACGGCTGCGGTGGCTGGAGAACCCCAACGTGGGCGCCGATCCGCGATTTGCTGGCGTGCTGCGATTCGACCCGCTGCTGCGCGACTGGGTGGGCGCCGCCGCCCATCTCTCACGGTGGGGGTATCCGGCGGGCGCCGAACTCGACGACGCGAGCGTGGAAAGCGCCCGGCGGTTCGTGCGCGACTGGATCGATCGCGTGCAGGCTGTGTACTGTGCGCTCAGCCTGCCGCCGGACTTCCGCTACGACGCGCCGGACGACGGCCGCAGCTCCAGCGCGGTGCTCAGCCGCGTGATTTTGCCGGTGCTGGCCGAGCGGGACATGCCGTTTGCGATGATGATCGGCTCGCGACTGCGGGTGAACCCCGCGCTGCGCGACGGCGGCGATATGGTGGGCCTGGCCGACGTGGCCAGCGTGGTGCGGATGTGCAACGATTTCCCGCAGAACCGTTTTCTGTGCACGATGCTGGCCCGCGAAAACCAGCACGAGCTGGCCGTGGCCGCCCGCAAATTCGGCAACTTGATGGTGTTCGGTTGCTGGTGGTTCGTGAACAATCCCTCGCTGATCGACGAGATCACGCGGCTGCGGGTCGAGCTGTTGGGTACGAGCTTTATTCCGCAACACTCCGACGCCCGCGTGCTCGACCAACTGATTTACAAGTGGGATCATAGCCGGGAGCTGATCGCGCGGGTGTTGATCGACAAGTACAACGACATTGCGCTGGCGGGATGGCGACCGGCCGACGCGGAGATTCGTCGCGATGTGCGCGACCTGCTGCACGATAATTTCGTGAACTTCCTGGGGCCTGCCGTCGCATGAAGACCTGCCTCGCGCCAACGACCTTGGGCCTCGCGCCGAGCATTGGCTGCGGCGACCGACTGGGCCGCGCCACGCCGGGGCACGTGGCGGCCCTCGAGGAAGCCGGTGGAGCGATCCGCGGAATTTTCGCGCAGCAGTCCATCCGCGAGATGACGCGCACGAAGCGGTCGCCGGCAGATGTGCTTCAAGCCGCCATCGATGCGCTGACGGCGCTCGATTATCAAGACGACTGGTCGGCCGATGCGGATCATCTCAAGGCCGAGGCCGACATCGAGGCGACGGCGGCCGCCGGCTTCGTGTTCTTCACGCTCGACCCATCGGACGACGTTGATCAACAGGCCGACTCCTACGATGCGGCGACGCTGGCCGCGAAATTCGCGGCGGCGCGTCCGTCGGCGCCATGGATCGAGGAGTATCGTGGCCGTACGATGCGGATGGCGACCGGCGCCGTGGAGTTCGACGACCCCACGCTCCAACGCGCGGCGGTGAAGTACGGCAAGGCCATTGGGCGGGCGATTGCACAATCGAGGTGCGTGGCCGCCGCGGCGGCGCGGCACGACCGACCGTTCGAAATCGAACTGAGCGTCGACGAGACCGCCGAACCGACGACGCCGGCCGAGCACATTATCATCGCCGACCAACTGGCCAAGGCGGACGTCAAGTTGACCAGCCTGGCGCCGCGGTTCATCGGCGACTTTGAGAAGGGCGTCGACTACAAGGGCGATCTCGCGGCGCTCGAAGCGTCGATGCGGCTACACGCCGAGATCGCGCAGGAGTTCGGTCCTTACAAGTTGTCGCTGCACTCGGGCTCGGACAAGTTATCGATGTACGGCGCGTTGGCTCGGGCGACCGGCGGCCGATTCCACGTGAAGACGGCCGGCACGAGCTGGCTCGAAGCGCTGCGCGTGGTCGCCCATCGCGACGAGTCGTTGTTCCGCCGCGTGATCGACTTCGCCCGCGGCTGTTACGATCGCGACAAAGCCACATACCATGTGTCGGCCACCTTAGGCTCGACGCCGAGCCCCGACGAGGTGACCGATGGCGGAATCCTCGAGCAGATTTATCTCGATCGCTGGAGCGAGGTGCGTCCGGGGTGCGGCTTCACCGAACCGGGGCGGCAGATTCTGCACTGCACCTTCGGATCAATTATTACCGATCCCGAACTCGGCCCGGCGATCACGGGCCTCATCGACCGCTACGGGGACGAATACACCGACGTCCTGCGGCAGCATTTCGTACGTCACCTGCGGGCGCTCGCGGCGTGAGAGCGCGCCGGCGGTTGAGGCGCCTCAGATGATCTGAGCGATCGCCCGTTGCGCCAATAAGTTGTACTTCGCCGGCGATTGGCATTCCGTGCCATTTGCGAAGGTTCTGCCGTCGGCAAAAAGTGCAGCGCGAACCAAAACACTCCATCGCATTGGCCAGACTCGGCCAGCTCGCAACATTTCCGAGGGTCGTGGTAGAAGAGTTCGTCGACGTGGCAAATGGTGACCCAGCCTTCATGTCCGTGACGATCGACGAGCTCGCGGTGAGCGACCTCTCGGAGGCCGTGATCGGTGCGCGCTGGCTGAGCCGCACCATCCCCAGCAGCCTGTACGGCACGGACGACCGGGACCAGGTGTACGCGTACGACGGCCTGCTGCGGCTGGCGACCTTTGACGAGGGGACGGAGTCGGGCGGCTCGATCTCGGGGACGCCCGTGCGGGAGGAGGACTGGACGCTCGATGCGCTGGGCAACTGGACGGCCTTCGTGCAGAAGGCGGCCGGCACGACGACGCTCGACCAGTCGCGCTCCCACAACGACGCCAACGAGGTGACCTCCATCGGCGCGACGACCGGCCCCGACTGGTACGAGCCGGCGCAGGACGCGGCGGGGAACCTGTACGTGTTTCCCGACCCCAAGTCTCCGGTCCACGCGTCGGTCATGTTCTACGACGCCTGGAACCGGCCGGTGTCGTATTACGCGGTCAACGTCGGCGTCAACCACCCGGTGGCCCTCTACGAGTACGACGGCCTGCACCGGCGGATCGTCAAGACGGTCGACGCCAACGGCGACGGCACGGTCGAGGAGGTCCGGCACTTCTACTACAACCCCCAGTGGCAGGTCGTCGAGGAGCGGCTCGAAGTCAGCAGCACCATCGACGCCGATCCGGTCAACCAGTACGTCTGGCAGCCGCACTATGTCGACAGTCTGGCCGTGCGCTACTGGGATTCCGACGCCACTGGCGGGCCAGACGCGTATCACTTCTACCTGCAGGACGCCAATTACAATGTCACCGCGGTCACCGATTCGTCAGGGGCCGTCGTGGAGCGGTATGCCTACACGCCGTACGGCGTTCCAACGATTCTCAACGGGGCCAGCGACGGCGACGGAGCCGAGTGGTCGGTCGATTCCAACGGCAGCGACGTCAAGAACGTTTACCTCTACACCGGCCGGGAGTACGATTGGGAGACGGGGCTGCAGATCAATCAGCGCAGGTACTACGCCAGCCATCTGGGGCGGTGGTTGACGAGGGATCCGATTGAATATGAAGCCGATTCACTGAACCTCTATGAATACGTTGCCAGCGCACCGACGTTCTATATCGATCCATCGGGTCTTCGCCCGACGGCACCTACTCGTCCTACCAACCCACGACCTCAGCCCCCGGCCCGATGGCCTCGGCGCCAGGATCCAAATCCGGGCTTGCCTGGTCTTCCTCCGACGCAGCCAGGAGGAAGTCCAAGGCCTTATCCGCCTTCGTGGGGCCAACGCCCGTGGAACGAGAGAATTCTTCCAAATCCCATAGATGACTTACTTGCTCGCCAACGCTGGTGGAGCCAACGTATTCCCTGTCCGGAGACAAATTACGATAAAGCAACATCTTTTCTGTAATTTATCGGCTTGATCTTGGGGCGGATCAAT
>CAYSFP010000146.1:0-14303 GCA_964430075.1 uncultured Planctomycetaceae bacterium
CCTAGCGGCGTAAGTCAATCTCCCGCCACTGTCCGAAAGTCGTGGGCTATCGCAGGTGTCGAGCAAGCGCTGCAGTGGGTCGTCAGCAACGCAGCCACTTACAACATCGTTGGCGTCAATATGTCGCTCGGTTATGGAAATTTTGCGTCAAACCAAACCGACGATATCAGTGATGAGCTCGCGAACTTGGAGTCGATGGGGGTCATTTCCGTCGCTTCTGCCGGCAATTCGTTTTACAACGTCTCAAGCGTTCCCGGGGTCGCCTATCCCGCAGCCGATGCGAATACGATTTCCGTGGGAGCAACCTGGGATGAGAATATCGGGAGCAAGTTTTGGGGCAACGGAGCAATCGACTATTCGAGTGGCGTCGATCGCGTCGTCAGCTTCTCGCAGCGACATTCAACGATGCTCGACATCCTTGCTCCGGGAGCCGAGATCACCGCAGCGGGACTTGGAGGGACATACGTCAACAATTCCGGCACCAGCATGTCGGCGCCCCATGTAGTCGCGGCCGTGGCAATGGCCCAGCAGGTTAACGAAGAGCTGAATAGCACCCGGTTGTCGCAAGCCGATATGGTGAATCTCCTTCAAAACACCGGCCGGCGTCTCCATCTACGACGGTGACGACGAAAACGACAACGTCACCAACACCAACGTGACGTACAAGCGACTTGACTTGGTTGCACTCACCGACGAATTGTTGCCTCCCAGCGTCACGAATGTCACGATCAGCCCGTCAAACATGAACCATGCGCCGCACTCGTTCGACACGGTCGCTGGCTCGGGTTCGCAGCTTCGCACCGTCCCCGTCGGCGCCGCCGATACGATTGAAATCGAGTTCAGCGAGCACGTGACCAACATCGGCAGCGGGAGCCTATCGCTCTATGGGCTAAGGTCCGACGCAACGCTCACGCCTTCGGGTTTCTCGTACTCGGGCGGCGTGGGGACCTGGACTTTCAGCGCGGCGTTCCCGGCCGATCAGTACGTGCTGAGGCTCGCCGATTCCGTGACGGACGCCGATAGTAACGCGCTCGACGGCGAATGGGTGAACCCCTTCAGCGTTGATACGACGTCCACCGCCGGCGTGAGCACGTTTCCCTCGGGCAATGACGTGGCCGGCGGAGACTTCAACTTCGTCTTCACCATCCTGCCCGGCGACGCCAACCTCGATAACCTGGTCAACGGGAACGATTTCCTCGTCTGGCAGCAGAGCCTCGGCTCGCCTCGCACTTTCACCCAGGCCGACTTCAACGGCGACGGCGTAACCGACGGCACGGACCTGGCGATCCGCAATGCCCACTCCGGCCTCAACTACCGCGAGTTGGCGTTCGCCGATTTCGACGGCAACGGACAAGTGGACGGAAACGACTATCTCATCCTGAACGGCAACATCGGAACCGGGACGACGCATGCCGAGGGAGACGCGGACCTCGACGGCGATGTGGACGGCGACGATTTCGATATCTGGTCCGACCAGTTCGGGCTCTCGCTGGATTGGGTCGCGTAGCGGTCGGTAACAGACGTCATCACAGGAAATTTCTGGGCGCCGGCGTGCCCGTCATGCCGGCGCCCAGGCTCTTTTGTGCGCACTTCGAGCACTTGGGGAGCGGGGAGCCCGACGTCGGGGGAACCAGGTTGCCTCCGCGGCAGCCGCCCGGTAGGCTGCGGACTCTCTCATTCTTGCCCAAAAGTCCCGCGCGGCGTGCATGTCTGCTTCCTCCTCCGTCCAGCCTCGATCGGTCCACACCCGCCAGTTCGACAACGGCCTGGTCCTCCTGGCCGAGCCGTCCCCGGCCTTCGAGTCGGCCGCCTTCACGCTGCTGGCGCCCTGCGGCTACAGCAGCGACCCGGCGGATCGGCTCGGCCTCTCGAACCTGCTGTGCGACATGGTCGTGCGGGGCGCGGGCCCGCGCGACAGCCGCACCCTGGTCAACGACCTGGACAACCTTGGCGTCGAGCGCGGCGAGTCGGTCTCCTCGGCCCACACGGCGTTCAGCGCGGCAACGCTCGCGGCGAGTCTCGACGACGCGCTGACGATCTACGCCGACATGATTCGCCGCCCGCACCTGCCGGGGGGCGATCAGCTCGAGTCCGGCCGCCAGGTGTGTCTGCAAGAAATCGCCGGCAACGAGGACGAGCCCTCGCAAAAGCTGATGGACGAGCTGCGACGCCGCTGCTACCCGGAACCGTGGGGCCGCAGCCCGCAGGGAGATCGCGCCGGCGTCGCGGCCACGACGTCCAACGACGTCCTGCGTCATTGGTCGAAGCGCTACCAACCTCGCGGCGCGATCCTCGGCGTGGCCGGCAACGTCGATTGGGATCGGCTGGTCGACCTCGTGGAATCCTTGTTCGGCGATTGGCCCGCGGTCGAGGCTGCGGAGCCGACCGAGCAGTCCCCTGCCGAGGCGTCGCCGCATATCGAGTTCGCCGGCAATCAATGCCACATTGGAATCGCGTTTCCCACCGTGCCGTATCGCGACCCGCAGTACCTGCAAGCCTGGGCCGCGGTGGGCGTGCTGAGCGACGGCATGAGCTCGCGGCTGTTCACGGAGGTGCGCGAGAAGCGGGGCCTGTGCTACACGGTGAGCGCGTCGCTGCAGACCCAGCTCACCCGCGCCCGCGTGCTGTGCTACGCCGGCACGACCACCGAGCGGGCGCAAGAGACGCTCGACGTGACCTACGCCGAGCTCGTGCGGCTTGCCCGCGGCATCGAACAGGCCGAGCTGGATCGGCTCAAGGCGAGGATCAAGAGCGGGCTGATCATGCAGCAGGAGTCGACGTCGTCGCGGTCCAGCTCGATCGCGCGGGACTGGTATCACCTGGGCCGCGTGCGATCGCTCGAGGAACTCGGCGCCCAGATCGACGCGCTGACCGCCGATACGATCAACGCGTACCTGGCGGAGAACCCGCCGCGGGAGTTCACCTTCGCCACGCTGGGCCCGCAGGAGTTGCAGATTCCCGCGGCCTAGGTCGGAGTCCGCGGAGTTGGCCCGCGAAATACGCGAAAGGACGCGAAAAGATAAAAGAGAGAATGAGAAGGGGACTGCGTCTGCGAGTTCGCCGCAGATGGATTTGGCCATTCTCTTCCACAGAATTCTTTTCTTCTTTCGCGGCTTTTCGCGTGTTTCGCGAGCAAATCCCTGAACGGGACAAGGAGTTCGCCAAGTGAAATTTCGCCAGGCAACGCTCGATAACGGGCTCGAAATCGTCGCCGAATGCAACGACGCTGCACATTCCCTCGGCGTCGGGTTCTTCGTGCGCACCGGCGCGCGGGACGAAACCGATGACGTCGCGGGCGTGAGCCATTTTCTCGAGCACATGGTGTTCAAGGGCACGCCGCGGCGGAGCGCCGAGGACGTCAACCGCGAGTTCGACGAGATCGGCGCCCACTACAACGCGTTCACCAGCGAAGAGAACACGGTGTACTACGCCTCGGTGTTGCCGGAATACCAGGAGGCGAGCATCGACATCCTGGCCGACGTGCTACGGCCCAGCCTGCGGGATGATGACTTCAACATGGAGAAGAAGGTCATCATCGAAGAAATTCAGATGTACGCCGACCAGCCGCCGTTCTTGATGGATGACTACATCAAGGAGCTGCACTTCGGCCGGCACCCGATGGCCCGCAGCGTGCTGGGGACGGTCGACTCGATCGATGCGCTGCGCGTCGATCAGATGCGCAGCTACTTCGAGGCGCGGTACGCGCCGGGCAACGTGTTCGTTGCGGCCGCGGGTCGGGTGGACTTCGACGCACTAGTGAAGCAGGTGGCCGAGCGGTGCAGCAGCTGGACGCCGCAGGAGGCGCCGCGGGAGAAGCCGCCGTCCCGCTCGACGCCGGCGTTCAAGTGCGTGCAGAAGGCGTCGTCCACGCAGCAGTACATCTTGCAGCTGGCCGATGGCCCCTCGAGCGAGGACGAAGATCGGTACGCCGCCAAGCTGATGGCAGCGATGGTGGGCGACGACTCCGGCAGCCGATTGTACTGGGAGTTAGTCGACCCGGGGCTGGCCGAGTCCGCCAGCCTGGGCCACTACGAGTACCAGGGGCTAGGCATGCTCTACACCTGGGTGAGCTGTGCGCCGGAGGACGCCGCCGACATCTTCGCCCGGCTGCGCGGCGTGCAACAATTGGCCGAGTCGGCCGGCTTTACCGCCGACGAACTGCGGCGGGCCTCCAGCAAGCTGAAGGCCCGCATCGTGCTGGGCAGCGAGCGGCCGCGGAACCGGCTGTTCAACGTCGGCGGCAACTGGCTGCAGCGGCGCGAGTACCGCAGCGTGGCGGACGACCTGGCGATCGTCGACGCGATCACGCTGGACGACATCCACGCGGTGCTGGCGAAGTACCCGCTCTCACGGGCCTCGACGGTAACGATCGGGCCGTTGGAAGAACTGGCGGTGGAGATTTAGGCGGCGACGCCTTCCCTGCCCCAGGGCCGAGGGCCCGGCAATATAAACGCCCAGGCCAACGGCCTGGCTGGAAGACGCCGATCAAGATTCCGGAGCACTGAAGGGGCAGGACTCATGAGCGTCGCCCTTACAGGGCTTATGCGTATGGGGGCACGATTACCCAGGGCTGCGCCCTGGGCTCTCATATTACGGCCCTTTCAGGGCACTCGCGGCTCGGTTCATTGCCCTAGCGAATCGCCTCTTGGCGGTTGCCTTGCGGGGACGACGTGGGACCCCACCAGATTTCGCACTTCGGCAGGCGCTGCTTGAGCCGCTTGGCGCCGGCCTCGGTGACGCGCGTGCCTTCGACGTCGAGCACTTCGAGGCGTTTTAGTCCGGCGAGATGCTCGAGCCCCTCGTCGGTGACGCCCGTGTGGTTGAGCCGCAGCCGCCGCAGCGACGCGACTTCGCCGACGTGCGGGAGGCCAGCGTCGGTGACGCTGGTCATCGACAAGTCGAGCGACTCGAGCCGTGACAGCTCGGCGACCACCGCGACGCTCTCATCGTCGACGCCGGAGTTCGACAGATTCAGCAGCCGCAGATCGGACAAGTCGGCCAGCCCCGCGAGCGCCTCCCGCGACACGCCGTAGAGCGTCGTCAGGCCCACGACGCGATTGAACAACCCTTCGCCGGAGGGCCCGACGAACCACGCGGCGCCTGAGCTCTTGCCGGGGTCCCAGAAGTCGACCGAGTCGCCGACGATCTGATAGTCCCAGATCACGATCGTCGATTTCAGCCCGCGGAGAGCCACTTGCTGCCGCTGGCTGCGGGATACGTGCCATCCCAGCCAGAGGGCCAGTAACGTCACCGCGATCATCAGCATCCGCAGACTGATTCGCAAACGCGGTCGTCGCATGGGGCCTCCTCCGGTTAACGCGGCGCTGGCACGCCGTCGTTCGGGCGATCACAGCTCGCGGATCGAGGTGAGGTCTTTCTGTTTGCCGATGAGCAACAGCAGTTGATCGACGCCCAACTGAAAATCGCCCCCGGGGAACATGACCAGCTTGCCGGTGAGCGCGTCCTTGACGCCGACGACCCACACCGCGTGCCGCTTGCGGAGGTCAAGATCCATGAGCGTCTTGCCCACGAACGCCTCGGGCAGGGCCACCTCGACAAAGCTGTATTCCGGGTCGATCGGCAGAAAGTCGACGATGTTCGGCCAGATCAAGCGATCGCCGAGCGCCTCGGCCATCTCCTCTTCGGGAAAAATCACGCGAGAGACGCCGAGGCTTTTGAGGATCTGGCCGTGCTCTTTGGTGACGCCCTTGACGATCACGCGCGGGGCGCCCAGCGAGCGGGCATGCAGCGTCGCCAGCAGCGACCGGGTGATGTCCTCGCCGAGGCTGATGACCACCGCGGCAGCGTCCTGCAGGTTGAGGTGCTCGAGCGTGGCGCGGTCGGTGGCGTCGCCGATGATCGGCTCGTAGAGCACGCCGCCCATTTGCGTGATGCGCTCGCGATCGGCGTCGAGCCCCGTGACGCGGCAGCCGTGCCCGGCCAGCCGGCGGGCCAAGGCCGAGCCGAACGAGCCCATGCCGATGACAATGAAGTGAAGCTTTTTGGGATCGGCCATGAAGGGCGGAAGAAGGGTTCAGGGTTCAGAAGGGAATAGCCCCCGGCGCAAGCCGGGGGTTGGGCGTCAGGAAGGCGTGAAGAAAAGAGGCCAGTGAGTTGATTCTGCGCGGCGGAGGGCGTCGGGGGCAATGGCGGTTGCGCGTCTCAGCCCAACAGCGGCTCTTCCCGGGCGTACTCCAGCGAGGCCCGTTTCTCCGCCAAAGAGATGACCAGGAAGATGGAGATCGGCCCCAGCCGGCCGATGAACATCAGGAGCATAATGATCGTCTTGCCGGCTTCGCTGAGGCCCGGCGTGACGCCGGTGCTCAACCCCGCGGTGCTGAGCGCCGAAACGACCTCGAACATGGCGTCGAGAAACGTATCCTCGGCTAGGCGGTGCGGCGCGTCGGCTTGCTCGGCGACGAGCAGCGCGATCATCCCCACGTTGATCGTGACGAGGAAGACCAGGACGACGACCAGGGCCCGGCCGGCCGTTTCCGGGGAAATCGTGCGGCGAAAGACGTTGATGTGCTCGTCGCCGCGGAATCGCGACCAGGCGTAGAGCACGAGCACCGCGAGGGTCGACACTTTGAACCCGCCGGCCGTGGAACAAGCTCCCCCGCCGATCGCCATGAGAATGATCGTGAGAAACAGCGTGGCGTTGGTCAGGTCGTTGTAGTCGACCGTGTTGAAGCCGGCGGTGCGCGGGACGATGCCTTGAAACAGCGCGACGAGAATCCGCTTCCACCAGGGCATCGCCGCGAGCACGCCGTCCCATTCCAGGACGAGAAACATGACGAAGGTGAACGACGTCAGCAGGGCCGTACCCAGGATCATGATCTTGCTGTGCAGCGTGAGGCGCCGCCACAGCTCGGGCCACGGCCGGCGAATGTGGCGCCGCACGTCGAGAATCACCGGGAAGCCGATGCCGCCGATGATGACCAGCGCGGGAACGACGACGTTGACGATCAAGTCGCCTTGATACGGCACAAGGCTGTCGCCGTGCAGGCCGAATCCGGCGTTGCAAAATGCCGAGACGGAGTGAAACGCTCCCCACCACAAGGCATCGACCAGTGGCATGTCGAACGCGAACCGCGCCGCCAGCAGGACGGCGCCCGCGCCTTCGCACAGCAGCGACGCGTACAACACGCGGCGGAGGATGCCGCGTAAGTCGGCGCCGTAGGAAGTCCCCAGCGTTTCGACGATGACCGACCGGCTCCGCAAACTCGCGCGGCTGCCGAGCTGCACCATGGCGAACGTCGTCACCGTCATGATGCCGACGCCGCCGAGCTGGATCAGCCCCAGGATGACCACCTGGCCGAGGAAGTTGTAATCGTCGCTCGTCGAGCGAGTGGTCAACCCAGTCACACACGCAGCGCTGGTCGACGTGAAGATCGCGTCGATCCACCGCACGGGCTCGGCGGCGGCGTGGCGGCACGCCGGCAGATGCAACAGCCCGGCGCCGGCGACGATCGCGGCGAGATAGCAGGCAAACGACACCCGCGCCGGGTATTTGGCGAGCGATCCTGAGTGCTGCGTGGCCAACGGCGTCGAACTCCCATCGGGCGTCAGGGCATGTTGTAGCAAGCGGGGCCGGGCAAGTTGAGGGGGCGGCCGGCGGCAAACTCGGCGCCACCGCTCCAGGCCGCTTAGCTGGAACGCCGCACGCGAACCCCCGAAAAAGCTAGTCTTCCACCAGAGCTTGCGCACAGCGTCCCTCAATTCCCAGGCGGAGCGCGCTTCGCCATCCCCTGGGCTGCACCCAAGTGAGATGCGACCCATGCTGCGGGTGATGATCGTCGACGACGATGCCGACGCGTTGTATCGCACGCAGCAGATGCTGCGCTCCTACCGCCGCGACTGGCAGATGAAGTTCTGCTTCGGCCCCGAGCCTGCGCTCGACGCCCTGGCCGCGGAGCCGTTTGACGTCGTGGTCGCCGACCTCAAGATGCCCGGCGCCGACGGCGCCGAGCTCCTGGCCTGCGTACGCGACCTGTATCCCGACGCGGTGCGGCTGCTCGTGTGCAGCCCCGCGGAGCAGACCGAAATGCTCCGGTCCGTCGGCCCGGCGCATCAGTACCTCGCCAAGCCGGTCGACCCGCTGGCGTTCCACGAATCGATCGCCCGCGCCGGTTTGCTCAATAAGCGACTGACCAAGCCGGGATTGAAGACTCTCATATCGCAAATAAATACGCTGCCGTCATTGCCGGCCGTGTATCTCGAGCTGCTCGCCGAACTGCGCAAACCCGAGGCCTCCGTGCCCCGGATCGCGCAGCTCATCTCGCACGACGTGGCGATGACAGCAAAAGTGCTGCAGTTGGTCAACAGTTCCTTTTTCGGCCTGGTCGTGCACGTGCACGACGTGAAGCACGCGGCGTCGCTCTTGGGGCTCAACGCCCTCAAGCCGCTCGTGCTCTCGGCCGGCGTGTTTCGACAGCTCGAGGAGTCGCGCGTGCCGGCGGCGCTCGCCGAACAGGTGCTCGAGCACAGCCTGGCCGTGGGGTGCCTGGCGCGCAAATTGGCCGCCGCTGAGGGACTCTCCAGCGACGAGGCCGATGATGCGATGCTGGCCGGCATTTTGCACGACATCGGCAAGCTGGTGCTGGCCGACCATTTCGGCCGCGACTACGCCCTGGTCTGCCTGGCCGCCGAAAAGTCGAGCCTTCCGCTGCTGAGCGCCGAGCTCGACCAGTTCGACGCCTCCCACGCCGACGTCGGCGGCTACCTGCTCGGTTTGTGGGGCCTGCCGCAAGATTTAATCGAAGCCGTCGCATTTCACCACGATCCCGCGGCACACGAGCTCGATCGCTTCGCGCCGCTGGGGGCCGTGCATGTGGCCAACGCTCTCGTCCACAGTGCCGACGAATCGCCGAGCGAGGAGGATGGCCCGGCGCCCCTGCGCAAGCTCGACATGCGCTACCTCGATCGTCTCCGCTGCAGTCACCGGCTGCCGGAATGGCGCAAGCTGGCTGAAGAATTACAGGTGTTTGTGTGAGCGATCAATGCAATCGCACCAAATAACCGCTCAGGTGGTCGCGCTCAAAGACTTGGGCTGACCACGGCTCGCTGCTGGCGTGCCCGCGATTTCGCTCCGGAAGCACGTAGGCGTTGCAATCGAGGAACTCGCCGTTCAAAAGTCTCGCACGGACTTCAACGCGGTCGTAGAGGTCGGACTCGTATTCGTCCAGCAATCGCAGCGTCGCGGCATCCACGCCGCGAATCACCAACCCGCTGACGGCTTCGTCTGGTCCTGCCACGACCATGACCGGATAGACGCCGTCCGAGACGCAAAAAACGGCATAGCCCGAGACGCGCGCCGGCTCTGACGGCCTCTCTCTTCCAACGACGCGGCGCCAAACGGCCGGAAATGTGAGCGTGCCGTAGGCGAAGAAGTTGATAACTTTACTTCCCCCATAGCTGAAATTCTCCCGGTTTTTTGGCCCAGACGGAACCGACCGCCCAGCCACTCGTAGTGATTCTTGGACTTTTTGGGCGTTGTCTTCCATCTCAACCGAAGCTCCGCCCCTATTGTAGCAAGGAATTCGCGAACCAGGAGCGGGTCAACGAGGATTGCGCTTTCATCGCTCATCGGGTCCTGCATAAGACCGCCAACGAAAGCGATGTTTGCGTCGGGCGAAATCGGCATGCTCAATGCCTTGGATTCAAACTCGTTCCAGTGGGCGTTGAGGGCCTCCCAGTCTTCCTGGCGATAGTCCGGTTCGCGATCAACCTCCAACTCCGCGTCGAGCCGTTTCAACTCTTCTCGGAGTTTTGCGATTTTGGCGTAGATGATCTTGGCCGTCGCCGCGTCCGGGGCATCCAGGACATACTCGGCCGCACGCTCGATCTTCTGCTTCAGCGAGTCTCGTTCGGCAATCACGCCGTCACGCCCCTTCCGGCGGCCCCGTCCCGGCTCGACCAGTTCCTCCGGCGGCGAGGGTACAACCTGGCCCAGGTCGGCAATTTCCTCCCCCAACATCCGCAAGACGATGGGCAAAATGCGGTCCTCGCGGATCGAAGGTGTCCCGCCGCTCGGGCAACGAGCGTGTCCGGCGTCGCCGCCGTGCGTGTAGATGCGGTAGTTCCGTTTCGTGCCTTCCTTGTAGCTTCCGGGGCGGCATCCGTTCAATTTCATTCCGCAATGATCACAATAGAGAACGCCAAACAACGGGAAAACCGGATCGCCAACTCGATTGGGTCCGCGGAATCGCCGCTCGGTAATCTCGGCGAGCCGCTTTTGTGCTGCGTCCCAAAGCTTCACCGGCACAATCGGAGGCCACGCTTTCTCAATGCGGATCGCGGGCTCGCCGAGTTTGTACTGGCGCTTCATTTTTCCCTTTTTGGCGTCCAGGATCGTCGTCCCGTCCTTGCCCAGGACGAAGAATGTCCCCTGCTGCCGGCGGCCAAACGTAAGGTCGCCGCGGTAGGCGGGATTCTTGAGAATATCTCTGATTTTGGATGAGTACCATCGCTTGCCTCTCGGTGATGGAATGCCGTCGCGGTTGAGGTCCGCGGCGATCTGGTTCGGGCAGTGCTTGCTAACGACGAGCCGCTTGAAGATGCGCAGCAGGACGGCGTGCTCTGTCTTGCTACCAGATACAGTCGAGACTCGGGTTGTTGACGGCGTTAGTGACGCTATTTTTCCCCTCCCGTCGCGAACTCCAATGGTTCCGTAAGGCGCTCGACCGCCGCTTCGCTTGCCTTCCTTGCTGACGCGGGAGACTTGCCCTCGGAGTTCTCGGCTGGCCAGTTTGCGCGAGAAGTTGTGGTTGGCCATCGCAATCGCCACGAGACGGTGCGCCTCACCGGCGTCGTCCTCGTCAACGATATTGAACGTGCCATCCCTCGCAGAAATAATCTTCTCAACGCCCGCGTCGGCCAAGGCCTGGACGTCAACGACCGCCTTGCGCCAGGAGGCTCGGGTAAATCGGTCCACGTCATCTACGATGATAACCTTGAAGTCGCCGAATCTCTGAGCGTCGGCCAGCATCTGAGCGAAGCCGGGGCGGTCGGCCCCTCGCTTCCATCCTCGAATGCCCTCGTCCGCGTACCTCCGGAGGATTTTACAGACCTCGGAGCGGGCCAGCTTTTCGATTTCCGAGGTCTGGTCGGGTATCGACCTCTCCTGCCGCTCTCCGCCGTCCGAATCCAGCCCCTTAGTGCTCTTGCGGACATACATCGCGGCCGGAATCAACTCTTCTTGCTTCGACATTTCAAGACTCCCAGCTGTTAATTCGGATTTCCCTACCAACTTTGTAGACGCCTAATAATAGATAGGGTACAAACAGCCCCGGCCCGGGTCAATTCTGAACATGCGTACAGAATCGAGGCGACAAAGGCTACCCGTCGGCTCTATTACGTATAATAGCCCCGTCGCCGTAAGTCATCTACCCACAACAACTTGTGTCAACTCGGCGAGGGAATCACGGCTCCGAGAAGGCTCCCCGGGAGAGCCCCGGAGGCACACGGAGACACGGAGAGGCAGAAAAAACTTCCCGAGAGCCGTCCCCGGACCGGAAACACGTCTCGGCGTGCCCTACGTGTGCGGACGGGGGCGTTCCCGGGTCCGATCGCCGTCCCGTGACGCCTCGATGCCGTATTCGTGCGAGGCGGTGCGCTACGGCCGGAGGGGTCCCGAGAGGCCGGGATTCCCGCCGAGCACGTCTCCCGGCACGTCCGGCATTCCGCCGGCAGGGGTAGGCGGATCGGGCGGCGAGGGGCGTGGAGTTTGCTACTCAAATACGGGGTCAAAACCGAGTTCGCGAAGTCGAGCCGTCAGCAATTCTCTTATTCGCATTTCCTTGAACGACTCAAACGAGTTCCAAGTCGCGGAGTCGACTGCCTCACGCCAGGCACCGATTGATTTCAGTCCATACGCGATTGTCGCCTGCTGCCTCAATTCGGCGTCGTCAGTCCAATCTGATCCGATGAATTCATTGAGGATGCTATGGTGGTCGCCGTGATCCATAGGCACGATTTTGAAGTAGCGACTGGAGTTCGCATTAAGCCTCGCCAAAGTGTCGTCGCGGTCGTCGTTCAAGTCGTCGACATAAACGATCTCACCGAGTTCCGTATCGAGGAATGCCCAAGATGGATGCGTTGTCCAATCGCTGTCTTGACCGAAGTGACGCAACAATAGGAACTCATCGCGAAGAACAAGTCGTTTCACGGCTGTACCTCTCAAGTACGTGGCCCATACGAGGGGAAACCCCTTTTACCTCAACTCGCGATTATACCCGACGGGACGCCTGTGCTTCCGGCGGTGACGCGAGCTGCCGGAGCAGACCGGAAGACGACAACGGGCTCCCGACCCTCGCGTTCCTTCTCCGCCACGAACCGACGAGCGGCCCGGGAGTCGGGAAGGGTTCGGCGGACTCGCTTGCCCCTCGACGTGAATTCGACGACGACGGCCGAGGGGGAGGGCGGAGTAGCCGTTTCGGATGAGGAGCTCATCAGTCGATGGGGTCGGCCGGGAGGAGCCGGCGGGAGCGTCGGGAAGGAACGTTGGTTGGCAAGGTATCGTTGAGTTCGGTTGTGCCCATTTTGCCGGCTCAACGATGCCGCAGAGTGAAAACGGATACAGTCGAAGTTAGGCATGTCCAAATAGAATAAGAAGTAGTCGGCCCAAATTGAGGATTACATAATCCTTATTTGGCAATTCATTCGACGCTCCTTCTGCAAGACACTCCAATGAACCAACGCCAAGTACCCCCGCCCCCTCCGATCGGTCCGCCCCCAATTCCGGTCCATGTCGTACAGACGCAACCGTTCGCGATCGAACGGACGAGCAAGAAGTGGAAGAAGAGGTTTCTGATCGGGCTAGCTTTCCTGGTTCTCGGGGTAATACTCCCGAGCCCTAGCTACGATTCCCAAGAGGGAGACTTCCTTGTATTGCTCAAGGGGGTGTCGATCCTCTTGGGTCTATGCGTGATTATCTACTCCAAGATAGGAGCTTGGTGGGACAATGGATAAACGAATCCTATACGACCGAATCCTCGCGTCAGTCCAGATCGTCCTCGGGTTCTTGCTCTTCCTTCTCCTGCTCGTCGCCGCCGCCGATCGGGTACGGGGGCAGGACCACTACGCTCTCACCAACTACGTCGAGCGGTCCTATCACGCGAGGTACGCTTGGCTCGGATACTGGCGAGAGACAATCGAAGAACTTGACGGGAAACCTGGCCTCAATGCGGAGGAAGAGCGACGACTGGCTTGGGCGAAGGAGTCCTACCCTCGTTACAAGAACCCATTCGAGCCGTTCTTCGCCCCCCTGCCGAACCTCGCGGAGCGTTCGATAGGCTGGTTCGACCTGGCTCCCGCGACGGTCTACAAAATCCTCTCTCCGAGCGAGGTTCTGTTGATTGTCGCTTACGAGAAGGAGGTTCCCAAGGCGAGCCTCGCGGACGGGTTCGCTCTCGAAACCAATTGGGAGGGCGAGACCTATACGAAGGGCGAGCGGGCTCTTGTGCTCATCAAGAACTACCCGACGCGAACTCTCGACCTGTCCAAAGATACGGTCGAGATACGAGGCGTGTTCTATGCGGAAGCGTCGAACGGTCTCATCCGGGTGAGAGGACCCGGGGGAGAGTTTCGTCGGCTAGAGCATCTCGCCTACGAGACTCTCAACTACGTCACGACGGATAAGGAGAGCGTCAAAGACAAATTCCGAGCCCTCCGAGACCTTCGCGAGTGGAAGCTCAAGGACGGGACAACGATCAAAGGAATTCATCGGGAAATTATCCCCAATATCGACGAACCGGAGGCTACCTCCGGCGGGTACGGGGGATACGCCGGATTCGGAGAGTACAAACCGGATTGGGATTCGATGATTTTGAGACTCCAGATCGATGAGAAGGAGACGGTCGATATCCCTGTTGCCGACCTCGCCTACGAGCAAGACCTCGCGATCCAAATAGCTCTCTTCGAGCTAGGCGGTAGAGAGAAACCGCCCTATGTCCCGCTGGGGGATTACGTAGCGTCCCCTCCCCTTCTAATGATGGATTACCGATTTTCCGCCTGGAACGGAACGGATGAAGACCTCCCAATCGAATTTCAACGCAAACCTCCTAAAGAGGATCGACTTCCCGATCCACCGAAAAGGCGGTCGAGACGATGAGCAAGTGGGCCGACCCGCGGGGTGCGGTAAACTCCCCGCGAGTCGGGGCGATCAACTGCCAAGGAAACAGGACCACACGACGACGCCAATTCTCGTCGCCCCCACGTTCGCAATGAATTGAAAGAGCCGCGGCGGGCACTAGTACGACAGCGCTAAGTTGTTTTTCCAGACTCACTCGAAGGTCTTTGACATC
>CAYSFP010000147.1:0-14235 GCA_964430075.1 uncultured Planctomycetaceae bacterium
CCATATCATTTCAACAGCGAACGAGTTAGACAAAGTTCAAGTGCCATTCGTGCCATGCCAGTGTTTTGTGTGACAACCACTTCTCGAACTCCTTTTCTAGCTTTCCATCTGGGGTGAGTTGCCCTGCCATGGCGTCCACAAAGCAGTCGACGTCCCATTCGTCAATCTTGAGCCCTTCCAGAAAATGGTCAACTTGGTCATTCTCTTGCGTAAGGTCGATCGCCCAATGCAATGGTTTCTCGCCGCACAAGAATTCAAGATCTTCTTTTGATAGTAGATTCTTGAGCGACGCGCGGGCTTGACGTAGGCGCGTCGCCGGCGCGTGAGCCCCCGCACGCGTAGGAACAAGTGGATCTCGCTGCATCGCGTCCCGTACGGCCGATCGTATTTGCGCATAGCGATTCGGCAACTCATCGCGCGGATTCGGAAGGACTGCGAGAAACTCGCGAGTCAAAAGGCCTTGTTCTCGAACGCGGTGTAACGCACTCGCAGCAAGCGCCGCCAGTTGATCGAACAGCGGCTGATTCGCAGGCGTTTCCTTGATGCTCGCTCGGCTCAGTTCAGGCACGAAGGGGCCGTGCAGATGGAACCGCAGTCCGGAAGTTTCCTTCTCAGCCGAGAAGTAGACGGCTACGCGACCCCGTTTTGAAGGGACGATGCAAAACTGTTCGGCAAAGGGTCGATCGGCGTTGAATCGCCTGGTTTTTTCTGACTGGAATGCAAGCTGAAAGGCCACAGCAACTCGCTGCGATTCCAGGTCTATAACGGGGCGCTCAAATTTCAAGAAGTGAGAACGGCTCGTGGTTTTGCCGTCAATTTGCTTGATTACTTCGAAATGGTTCTCGGAGTGCTGCTCCTGCCGTACTTCTCCTTGGGAACCTTCGACTTGCCACCGAACTGACTTCAGATGAGACAGAAAGAGAATGCTCGCGTAGTCAAATCCATTGAGTCGGGATGTTATTTCGCCGAAGGCCTCGGACGGGAGTTTCTTTGGATGGTCGAACGGAAGGCAGAAACGTGTCTTATCGTCACGTGTGGGGTTATCTGCAATTTGCTCCGGCTTTACCAGTCTAATGATCTTGAACGAGAAGCTCCCCGAATGGATGTTGGGAGTTAGGGTATAAGCGAAGACAGATTTGAATCCGATACCAAATTGCCCTATTTTGTCTGGCCTGTTGTGCTTGGCGCTATTATTAATTCCTGTTATTGCAGTTACATCATTTTCCGTAAATGGGGCGCCATTGTGCTCGAACGTACAGCCATCTCTTCGCAGAATAAAAGCAGCTTCCGTCGCGCCTGTATCTTCAGCATTCTGTAGCAGTTCGAAGACAAAGTGCGCTTGATCGGGGTAGAAGTCCCCGAAGATATCCAAGTTGATCTCTCCTTCGTTGGCATCCACGCCGTCGAGGAACTTTTGTCGCTTGGCTTCAAGTTGCTGGAGAAAATCACTCATGCTCTCTTTTAGGCAAACAAGCGGGTGCAAATGATGATGTGTTACTCGACAAATGTCTTTTCTGAGGCAAGTCGCGGCAGCTGGAACGAGCAATGAAAATGGATATCGGCATCGTTCGACTGGCGTGCATATGGCAGTGCCTATCTTACTATCGTAGATGCTCGCTCAGCGTCAGCAAGTTTTCACGACACCCGCCCGTATGAGCCGCGACCATGCGTGTGGCTGCGGCTGCACCTTTGCGCCGGGCGAAAGCGTGCCCCCGCTTCCCCCCTCCCCAGCCCTCCCCGCCGAGGGGAGGGAGCCGGAAGGAGGATGGGGCGCCGGCGGACCAACGAGTTCGTAGACCCAATCGCGGCAGGGCCGCGCATGCTGCTTACCACCACATCCTGCGGCGCAATCGCACGCTCGCCTGCGAGGGTTAGAGATTTCCCTTCCTTGAAGGAGGGCCAGGGGAGGGATTCCGATCACAGCCCCGTGCCAGTTTGCTCCAACAGCCCGTCAGCGCGTGTCCAGAGGATCGTGGCACGATCACGCCGAACGTGGGGACTCCTTTACGAGTCGAGCCGTAAGCTCAAGAAACGCGTCGACCTCCAGCTCGTCGGTGTACGGAGACGCGGCTGGCCGCTTGAGTTCCGCGTCCAACAGGAGGAGCAGCTTGCATTTCTCGTCGTAATTGAGGCGCTGAACCGCGTCGACGGCGTTCTCGAATGGCGACATAATTGAATTGTAATACGATCTGCGGAGTTTGGCGAAGCGGGAATGACAGGCCACGACAGCCCCTTCAATTGACTTCCGAATCCTCCAAACGATCCGCCGCGATGCACACCCACAATCATGGCCACAGCCACAGCCACGCGGCGACGACCAACCTCGGCATTGCGTTCGGTTTGAACCTGGCGTTTACAGTGCTCGAAATCGTCGGCGGCCTGTGGACCAACAGCGTCGCTATTCTCAGCGACGCCGTGCACGACGCGGGCGACTGCCTGTCGCTTGGCGTCGCCTGGCGGCTTCAGGGCCTCTCGCAGCGCGACGCCGACGCGCGGTTCCCCCACGGTTACCACCGGCTCTCGTCGCTCGGCGCCCTCATCACCGGCTGCGTGCTGCTGGCGGGCCTGAGCTTCGTCGTGTGGGAAGCGATTCATCGATTGCGAAAACCGGCCGAGGTCCGCGCCGGCGGCGTCATCGCGCTGGCCCTGGTGGGCGTCGCCGCCAACGGTGCCGCGGCGCTGCGGCTGCGCGGCGGCTCGTCGCTCAACGAGCAGGTGGCGAGCTGGCACTTCATCGAGGATGCCCTGGGCTGGATTGCCGTGCTCGTGGGCGGCGTCGTGATGGCGATCTGGGATGCGCCCATCGTCGATCCGCTGCTCTCGCTGGGCATCGCCCTGTTCGTGCTTCGCAACGTGGCGATCAACCTCAAGCGGGTGGCGCTGGTGTTCCTGCAAGCGGCGCCGGCGGGCTTCGACGCGGGCGAGTTCGACCGCCAGGTCGCCGCCCTGCCCCGCGTCGTCGGCTGCCACGACACGCGCACCTGGACGCTCGACGGCCAGCGGCACGTGCTGTCGACGCATCTCGTTCTCGCCGCTGACAGTTCGCGCGAGCAAATCGTCGAGGCGAAACGCCGCGTCCACGAACTGCTCCGTGGGAAAGCGTTCGAGCACATCACGATCGAGGTCGAACTTGAAGGCGAGGCCTGTTCCGCAGAATCCCAGCCCTGCGACCACAAACACAGCGAATAAGTCCCGCTTGTAGTTTAGCGGCCTGTCGCGCCTCGCAACGTGTAGCCCCATGAAATACGTCGCCGATGTCTCCCACGTGAAGGAAGTGTCGCTGAGCGGCGGGATCGACCACGCCCTGTGGGCCGACGACTTAAGCGCCGAGGGGCTCGAAGCAATCATCAACAACGGCCGCGGCCAGGCAATGCTGAGCGCAACCGACGCGCGGTTCCACGGTGTCCGTTTCCGCGAACTGTCGATCTCCCTCCGCGTTCGCCACCGGACCGACGGCGCCGAAGGATGGTTCCTCCTGCACGCCTTCAATTCGCTGCGATTCTTTGCGTGGGTCGAACGCACGATGTTCTCCACGCCGTATTACGCTGGCCGCATCACAGCAAAAGCCACTCTGCCAGCAGCCATGGAAGTGCGCACCGCCCGCGGCGGCCGGCTCCGCGCGGCGATGGGCGGCGGCGCGCGCCATCCGACGCGCGAAGGCGCCGAATCTTGGAGCGGACCGATTTTCCTCCCCGCCCTGCCCGGCCTCCCCCAAGGACGCTCCAGCTACTTCCACGCCGTGCTGAGCGGCGAGGCGCAGGCGTTCCCTTTCTCCGCCGACATAGATGAGCTGCAAATCACTCCATCACTGAAGAGCCCGATTCTTCAACAGCTCTGTGTAGCGAACTTAACGCCCGCCGAGTGGCTGATCCGCCCCGACGCACGGCACGCCAAGTCAACGACGCTGAGTCGAAATTGACGGCGACTACAAGCACCGCAGAAACGCCGTCAAATCCGCCTTCTCCGCCGTGGTGAGCTTCGTCTCCAGCACCAGGTTGAAGAACTCGACCGTGTCCTCGATCGTCATCAACCGCCCGTCGTGCAGGTACGGCCCGGAATCCTTCAGCCCGCGGAGCGGGAAGGTCTTGATCGGCCCGTCGCCCACGGCCGTGTGGCCCAAATAGGTCTGCTTGGCGTATAACCGCTCGGTCTTCAGGTCGTGCATCGTATTGTCGGTGAAGTACGGCGCCGGGTGGCACACGCCGCAGTTGGCCTTGCCGAAGAACAGCCCCTCGCCGCGCAGCTCCTGCTCGGTCGCCAGGTTGGGGTCGAGCGCCCCATACACGTTCAGCTTCGGCGCCGGCGGAAAGTCCAGCAGCGCCTGGAATTCGGCCATGAAATGGACCTGGCTGCCGCGCTCCAGGATGTTCACGCCCTTGCGCGTCGCGGCCACGGGGTCGCCGTCGAAATACGCGGCGCGCTGCTCGAACTCGGTGAAGTCCTCGATCGTCTTGAGCGCCCGCTGCGAGCCGAACAGCCGCTGGATGTTCACGCCGCGCAGTGCCGGCGTGTCGATGCGATGGCGGAATTCCTGCGGCCGGATATCGCCCACTAGGTGCGTCGCCCCGTTCGTGTGGCCATTCACGTGGCAGTCGAAGCAGCTTACGCCGAGATGGGCCTTCATCGAGCGGCGATCGTCCGTGGAATTGAACTGCTGCTGTGGAAACGGCGTCACCAGCAGTCGCAGCCCTTCGAGCTGCTTGGGGTTGAGAATATCCTTGAATAGCCGGTGAAAGTTGTCGATCGTCACCAGCTCGCCCTGGGAGACGTCTCCCAAGTCGGGCCGCGTGGTCAGGAAAATCGCCGGGGGGAACTCCGGCAGCAGGTGGTCGGGCAGGTCGAAGTCGAGGTCGAACCGCGTGAGGTCGCGGCCTTCCTGGCGTTTCACCTCGTCGATGTGGCGCTGCGGGAAGATCATGCCGCCTTCGACGTGATCGGGATGCGGCAGCGGCAGAAACCCCGGCGGCCACATGCCGCGCTCGCGGATCGTGGCGGCGGAATTCGCGGCGAGCGCTTCCCACGTCTGCCCCTGCGGCAGCCGCACGCGGATGCCGCCCTGCACCGGCGTGCCGCGACTCATCGTGAGACCCGCGACCGGGCGGTTCGACAGGTCGTAGCGTTGGTTGAGCAGCGCCATGTGCTGCTCGCGAATCGCCGCCTTCGTGGCCGTGCGGCGGGCGACGATTTGCTCGAAGGTCTCGGTGGCGGGCGGCAATCCCGGCGCCACGGGCGGCACGTCCGCGGCCGGGGCCGCGGGTTGCTGTGCGGAAGCGGCCTGCGGCTGGTTCCAAGCCGCCCATGCGGCCAGCCCTCCGGCGATTCCCAAGACAAGTACGCCGAACCCTGCGCGCGTGCGTTTCATGGTTTCCCCCGTTTTTGCTAGCGATCAGTTGGATCAAGCTGGCTACGAACGTGCGGTCCCAGCAAACCGTAAGCCAACCCCGCTCGAGACCGAGATTTGCCTGACGGCTGCGAGTGCGTCTTTCAGCCCGGCGTGCAGGTTACCCGGTCGACAAGCATAGGTAAAATACTCTTTTCCGATTTATTCGATAGCCTGTACCTATGGAACTCCGCCAGCTCCGTTATTTCACCGCCGTCGCCGACGCCGGCAGCTTTACCCGCGCCGCCCAGCGGTGCTTCGTGTCTCAGCCCTCGCTCAGCCAGCAGATCATCAAGCTGGAAGACGAGCTGAAGCAGCCGCTGCTGGACCGCCTCGGCCGCCAAGTTAAACTCACCGATGCCGGACGTGCCTTCTACGAGCGAGCCGTCAAGATCCTCGCCGCGGTGGACGAAGCCCGCGAAGCGGCCCGATCGCACCACGACTGGTCGGCGGGACAGGCCTCGCTCGGCGCCATTCTCACCCTGGCGCCCTATGTCCTGCCGGATTTCGTCGGCCGATTTCTGGCCGATTTCCCGCAGGCACGGCTCACGCTGCGCGAAAGCTTCACCGCCGAGCTGGTGAAGGATTGCCTGGCCGGCGACCTGGATGTGGCGCTGGTGGCCCTGCCCGTCGACGACGACCGCCTGCACGTCGAGCCGCTGTTCAGCGAGGAGTTACTGCTTGCCGTGCCGCCCCGGCATCCCATCCTGGCAAAGAAACGGATTTCACTGGCCGACTTGAGCGAGTTACCCTTCGTCCTGCTGGACGAGATCCACTGCTTGGGCGATCAAATTGTCAGTTTCTGCCGGCAGAACAACTGTTTGCCGGCCGTCACCTGCAAAACGGCCCAATTGCTGACGGTCCAGGAACTGGTCGCCCTGGGCCAGGGGGCGTCGCTGGTCCCCGAAATCGCGGCCACGCGCAACGGGGCTCCGCCTCTGACCTATCGCTCGCTGGCGGGCGCAGCGCCGCGGCGGACGATTGCGACGATCTGGCGCCGCGGACGCCGCCAAAGCCCCCTCGTAGCTCACCTCGTCGACGCCCTGCGGACGGCCTACTCCCGGCCAGGCACCTTGTCGGCATAGGCCGCGGCGGACGGCCGCCCGGGTCCGGCATCGACTTACGGGAGCGGCGGGCGCACTTTCCGGGTGCGGAAACCGCTGGCCGGGTCAATCTACATTCCCCAGCGGCAGTTTTTTGCCGCCAGCCGCACCAAATCGTGAGTTTGTGAACTTGCAACGCAAAAGATTTGTGCGAAGCCGCACATGTGCCTAAATTGACTATCTGCTGCGAGGTGGCTAGGGTCGGGTCGCCGCTCGCTGAGACATCCCCCCCAGATTAACAGCTTCGCCGCCGCCGACGGATTCCGATCGCGACCGGACGTCTTCCAGCGGCCCCCATCAAACGGGCTAGCACCGATGACCCACTACAGCCGAAGTCGGCGGCGCCTCGCGCCCAAGCCGCGCCGAAGACTTCATCTCGAATCGTTGGAAATGCGGCTCGTCATGAGCGCGCAGCCAATTCTCGTCGCCCCGGGCGGCGATGACTCGTTTCTGGCGCAGTACCCTCATCTCGCCAACCACCCGGACGCCGCCGTCCGCGCCGCCATTGCGGCAATTACCACGACGGCGTCGACCGACCAGGTCTTCAGCGCGGTCGCTCCAGCCCCACAGGCCAGTAGCGGGGACTTCGGCGCGTCGCTGGAAGAAGCGTCGGATCTCGTCGGCCTGACCGCCCTGCGGAACAACGTTGAATTCGCCGGCATCACCGGCTCCGGGTACTCGGTCGTCATCATCGACTCGGGGCTCGATCTGGACCATCCCTTCTTCGGCGCGGACGCTGACGGCGACGGCGTGGCCGACCGCATCGTCTACAGCGAAGACTTCGTCACCGTCGGCGGGACCGGAGCCGACCTGTTTGGCCACGGCACCCACGTCGCGAGCATCCTCGCATCGCAAGACGCGACGTACACGGGCGTGGCGCCAGGCGTCAACATTATCAATCTTCGCGTCCTCAATGAGAACGGCACCGGTACGCCCGCGAACATCGAGAAAGCACTGAAGTGGGTCGTCGCTCATGTCGACGAGTACAACATCGCCGCCGTCAACTTCTCGTTGACGCTCGGCGACAACCTCACGGCGCCCAATGGACGCCCCAATCTCGGGCTGACCGATGAGCTGGCTGCCATCGCCGCCCAGGATGTGATTATCGTGGGCGCCTCGGGCAACTCCTTTTTCAACTTCGGCAGCGCTCCGGGCGTGGCGTATCCCTCGGCCGACCCCAGCGCGATCTCCGTTGGCGCCGTGTTCGACGCCGACGTGGGCGGCCCGAATGAATGGTCCAGCGGCGGCATCGATTATACCAGCGGCCCCGATCGCCTGACGGCGTTCACCCAGCGGCATCCGACAATGACCACCATCTTGGCCCCCGGCGCCAAGATCACCGCTGCCGGCCTCGGCGGCGGGACGGCCGTACTCAGCGGCACGAGCATGTCGGCCCCGTTCGTCGCCGGCATGGCCGTGCTCGCCCAGCAGCTCAACATGCTCGAAACGGGCGAGAGTCTCTCGAAAACCGAGTTCGCCGATTTACTGCGGACCACCGGCGTGCACGTCTTCGACGGCGACGACGAGGATGACAATGTCATCAATACGCAGGCCGAATACCTGCGCATGGACGCCCTGACGCTGAGCTACGCCATTCTCTCCGGCGGACTCAGCGAGTTGGCGATTCCCGGCGGCGTGACGCTCGAATCCTCGACCGTGCCGGCCGGCGGCCTGGCGCGGCTGGGATTCACCGTGGTCAATCAGGGACTCAGCAACGCTCCTGCGTTCACAACGCGCTACTACCTCTCCACCGACAACGTCATCGACGCCACGGACACGTTTCTAGGCATGGAGTCGTACGCCCTCGACGCTGGTAAGAGTAAGTCCATGAGCGGACACGGCGTCTTTATGCCGGGCGCCGCGGCGCCGGGGTCGTATTTCCTGGGCATCGTGGTGGATGCCGCGAACGTCGTCACCGAGGCGAATGAAAACAACAACGTCGTCTCCATCCCGATCACGATTTCGGGACCGGCGCCCGAGATCTGGGTCGTCGACGAAGCGACGGGCGCCACGCTCGTCGACGGCGCCGCTGCCATCGAGTTCGGCGCCGTCGACCAAGGCGCCGCCAATATCGTCAAAACGTTTCGCATCTTCAACGACGGCACGACCGCGCTCAGCCTCGGCTCCCTGTCGCTGCCGGCAGGCTTTACCGCCACGGGTTTTCCGGCATCTGTCGCCCCGCTGCAATCCGCGACGTTTACCATCACGCTCAACTCGAGCGCAGCGCTGGGCGAAGTGGGCGGCAATGCGTCGTTCACCAACGGGGATTCCGACGAAGACCCGTTCGACTTCACCGTCAGCGGATTCATCACCGAACCCGACGATCACGGAAACGATGCGGCGACCGCCACGCACGTCGATGTGGCGTCGCTGACGGACGGCAAGCTTCAACCCGACGGCGAAGTGGACTGGTTCAGCTTCGACGCCGTCCAAGGCGCCGAGTACACGATCACAACTCTTCTCGGCACGCTTTCCGACTCCGTCCTCCGGCTGCTCGACGTCGACGGGCTCAATTCGCTGGAGATCGACGATGACAGCGGCGAGAACCTGGGCTCGATGATCACCTGGACGGCGCCAACGGACGGGGTCTTCTACATCGAGGTCCGCGGAAAAGGAACGTCCGGAACCTACCAGGTTTCGATCGAGGCCAACGACGACCACGGCGACGACTCCGCCTCCGCCACGCCCACGACCGACCCCAGCACGACTCACGGCAGGATCGAGTCCGTGGGCGACGTCGACTTCATCTCGTTTCCGGCCAATGCGGGCGTTTTCTATCGCGTGCAAACATCGCTGGCAACGCTCGAGTCCGGAGTGGTCCGCTTGTTGGGCGTCGACGGCGTCACGCAAATCGCCCGCTCCGACGGCCCTCCGGAGGACCCGATTTCCGTGCAGTTCGTCGCCCCGGCCGACGGCGTATACTTCATCGCGGTCGAAGCCCGCAATCCCATGCACACGGGGTCGTACAGCGTCAAGCTCCTCGGCGACGACGACCACGGCGACAACGCGCCCAATGCAACCGAGGTCGGCGTTGGCACGAACACCAACGGCACGCTCGAAACGACGACCGACAGCGACTGGTTCGTCATCGACACAATCAAGGGCGCCACGTATCAATTCTCGACGACGCTCGGCAGCTTGCTCGATTCGCATCTGGCGCTCTTCGACGCCGATGGAACGACCCTGCTGGCTCAGAACGACGATGACGGCAACTCGCTGGCCTCGTTCATCGAGTGGAAGGCGCCGACGGGCGGAACGTACTTTCTGAGAGTTACCGGCCTGGACAACAGCAGCGGCACGTACCTGCTCACGACCGCCGTGCTCGACGACGTCGGCAACAATGCCGATGCGGCGATGAAAACCGGCGACCCCAGCACCACGCCCGCCGTCATCCAAGCAGCCGGCGACGTCGACTGGTTCGAGTTCCGCGCCTTCGCCGGCGTCGAGTACCGGATCGAACTGGCGCCGGACTCGCTGCTTGGCGGCCGCGTGCGGCTTCTGGACGTCAACGAAACCACCGAACTGCAGACGGCTAATGGCGAGCCGGACCAGCCCGCTGTGATTACGTGGACGGCCCCCGCCACCGGCGACTACTTCCTGGTCGTCGACGCGACGACGCCCGCCGCCGTTGGCAACTACGTGCTGAGCATCGAGGGCGACGACGACCACGGCGACGATTTGCTCAATGCAACGAAGTTGACGATTCCCTTCGGAGTCGACGGCGTCATCGAACGGGCCGGCGACGTCGATATGTTCGCGGTCGAAGCGCTGCCTGGTTTGAACTATCGCGTCACCGTCGAGCTGGGAAGCCTCGTCGGCGGCGCGGTGCGCGTGCTTGGTCCCGACGGCGTCACCGAAGTGGCCTCGGCCAACACGGCTGACCGGCCCACGCTCACCGTCCAGTGGGCCTCCACGGTCGCCGGCGCCTACTATGTCGAAATAACCGAATTCCCGCCTGCCTCGGCCGCCGCCGTCGAGGAAGGCGAGCTCGTCGGCGGAACCTACCGCATCGAGCCCCGGCTGCTGTCGATCGTTCCCGGCGACTACGACGGCGACGAGGACGTCGACGGCAACGACTTCCTCGTCTGGCAGCGGTCGGTCGGGTCCTCCAGCACGCCGACGCCGGTCGATAGCAACGGTTTCGAGGACTACACGCTGTTCGCGCTGGAAGGTCAGCACGGCTGGGTGCAAGTCGGGCCGGAGGTTGGCGCCGCGACGGTCATCCAATCGCCGATCGTGCTTTACGGACAAAAGGCCGTGCGCGTCGAGCGCGGCGCCAGCGCGGACAATCGCTGGGCCATCCCGCTGGGCGGTACGCTGCCCACGGGCAACGCCATCCAGGTTTCATGGGACATGCGCGTGACCGCGACGGGCGTCCAGACGGGCGCGATCGGTCCCTTCTTCGGCGTTGAGTCGTACGACGACGACGGCATTTTTGGCTTGCTGGGGTCCTTCGGCGTCGACGCCACGACGCTCGACGTCGTATATCAGCAGGAGGATACCGGCGTCTTCACCGAAACCGGCCGCACCGTCACCTCCGACGTGTGGTACCACTTCGTGCTCGAATTCGATTTCACCAACAACGAGTACTCCGGCTACTTCGAGGGCGAGCGGCTGTTCACCGTCGGATTCGTCGATCGGGGAGTCACGCACGACAACCTCGACCAATTCACCGATGCCGACATCTCGGCACTCGCCATCAACAGCGGTGGCCTGTCCGCCAACATGACCGGCACGGCCTATTTCGACAATTTCCGCGTCTTCGACGGCATTCCACGCACGGACTCCGCGCCGGACGGCAACGGCGACGGCATCGTCAACGGCCTCGACCTGGACGTGTGGAAGAGCAACTACGGGCTCTCGTTCAGCAATCCCAACGCCGAGCCGGACTCCGAAGGCAACGCCGTTCCCAGCGTCGCCGCGGCGTTAGAATCTGCCGGCGCGGTGGATGCGACATTGCCTCCGCCGCCAACCGGTTCACTCGCGCCCGCGCCGAATTTCACGCCACTGGCGCAACCGAATTTCACGCCACTGGCGCAGTTGTTCGGCGGCTCGCACTGGGCTAGTGCGGCCGCCAGCACGAAGTTGATTCGACCAGCGCGTCCGGATTTTGGGCACGCGGCGCAGGGGCGCGACCTCGCGCTCGAACAGGCCGACGCCCACTCGTCCTGGCAAGACAAGCTGCAGCGCAAACTTGGCAGGACTGGCGCGGTTGCCGGCGATGAAGGTGAACCCGCCGATGACGCCGACGCGATGTTTGACGAACTCGACGCGGCTCTGGCCGACTTGTTCGGCTGATTTCGCTCACGCCGCGCGCCGCAGCGGCGCCGCGGATTCGACGACTTCGCACCGTTCGCCGGCGCCGTTCCAGCGCCGCAGCGCGATCGCCGCCAGGTGACCGCCGAAAGCGATCGAAATCTTCACGGCGTGATCGAACTTGCGGCGTCGCCCAACCAGCGGCACGCAGTCGAGGTCGCACTCGGGGTCGGGATGCGTGAGGTTCACCGTCGGCGGGGCGAACCCGTCCCGCAAAGCCAGCGTCGTGATCGCTAGTTCCAGCACGCCCGCGGCGTTCACCAGGTGGCCCAGATTGGCCTTGATCGTGCTGATGCACAGGTCGTCGGCCGCGGCGCCGAACGCCGCGCGGATGCCGCGCGTTTCCATGGCGTCGTTCTGCTTGGTCCCCGTTCCGTGGGCGTTGATGTAGGCCACGTCCCGCGGCGCGATCCGCGCCCGTTTCAGCATGGCGCCCAGGAGGTAGGTCAGCGGCGTGCTGTCGACGCTCAGGTCGGTCACGTGCGTGGCGTCGCTCACCAGCGCGCCGCCGAGCATCTCCGAGTAAATTCTGGCGCCGCGGGCCCGCGCGTCGGACAGGCGCTCGAGCACCAGCGCCGCGCCGCCTTCGCCCATGACGAAGCCGCTGCGGTTGCTGTCGAACGGCCGGCACGCGGCGGCCGGGTCGTCGGCCTTGGCCAGCACGCGCATGTTGTAGAAGCCGGCGGCCAGAATCGGGTGAATCGTCTGTGCGGCGTACACCACCGCCTTGTCGCACTGCCCGTCGCGGATCGCCTTGTACGCGTTGAGCGCCGCGATCGTACCGGTGGCGCAGGCCGTGGAGTTGCACATCCGTGGGCCGAGCAGCCCCAGGTCGTCCGCCACGCGCGCCGCGGGCGAGGCCAGGTACATGTTGTCCCACCATTCGACCGGCGCCGTCTTGCGTTCGCGGCGCTGGATTTCCGCGGCCATCCAGGGCGTGGGACCGCCGCACGTGCCGTACGACGCCGCGACGCGGGTGCGATCCACATCGTCCAAGTCGAGTGCGCTGTCCTCGATCGCTTCGGTCGCCGCGGCCAATGCGAGCGGGTAATTGCGGTCGCCCCGGCAGTCCGACGGCTGGTCTTCCACGGTCGCCGCCAGCAAGAGGCCGTCGGGAAGGCCCGGCACGTCGACCAGTTGCCGCACGCCGTTCTTGCCGTTCTTCACCCCGCGCCACGAACTCTCCCGGTCGCGGCCCACGGAGGTCACCATGCCGATGCCGGTGATTACGACGCGATCATCCATGGGTGCTGAAAGCAGGTTTTGGGCGGGGTTCGTCTGAGCTGGCATGGCGGGGCTCGCGAATCCGCGGCGCGGGCCCGCGAGCCGGCCCGTCCTCGAGCCCGGCAAGCAAGGACAGGCGGAGAAATAGGCAATTTTCGCAGGGCCCGCCACCCTGATTTGGCGGCACAACGTTGGCGCGGACGCGGAGGAGAGACGAAAGCGGCTCCCCGCCTGCGAGGGGCTTGCAACTCAACCCGACGAAGTTAGAATCGGCACGTTCAGCGTGGGTTTCAAACCCATTTTGACTTTAAATAAAATCTCGATTCTGCGGGAAATTAACCCATACACTAGCACCATGGAGGACGCTGCTTAAATCGAGGCCATTCAGCCGCCCCATGAACGAAGCCGCCGATCTGTACCTCGGGGAGTGGCCGCGGGCCCTCGACGAGCGATTTCGCTTGTCGCTGCCGCCCGAATGGGCCGAGACCCTGGCCAGCGACTCCGGCCAGTGTGCCGTCGCCAAGGAGCAACCCGGCTGCCTCAGCCTGTGGAACGTCGCTCAGTGGCAAGTTTGGCTGGCCAGCGGCGTCGAGCTGCTGAGAACCAAGCTCCGTAGCGGACGACTGGCCAGCGACGCCGGCGAGGTCCAGCAATTGGGCCGGCTGCTGTCGACGCGGCACCGAGCCGTGCCGATCGCTGGCCGCGGCCGCTTGGCCATCCCGGAGGGCTTTCGCGAGTTCCTGGAGGTCGAACCGGGCGGCAACGTGCTTGTGGTGGGCGCCGCCGTGTGCGTCGAGTTGTGGGCCCCCCATCGCTGGGCCGCCCACATTGGCGAGGAAATGCCGACGTTTCGCAGCTTGTTCGAAAAGCTCACCAAATGAGGAAGGCTCTCGGCTGTCAGCTATCGGCCAGAAACAGGGAAAGACTCTTTTGGCTGACAGCCGAAAGCCAATGGCCGACAGCCCCCAAGCCAACCAATCCATGCCCGGTCCGGTACGCTAAGCCGAACTTACCCGTCCGTTGTCACCTGGTGCGGGGATGCAAGTCTATGGAAGGCAAAGCGGCAAAGGATGCCCATCCCGCCGGCCGGGCATGGAATTTTTTGATGCGGTCAGCTTTGGTGTGCGGCCAACGTTGAATGGGACGCGGATGAACGCGGAATCAGAACCACCGGCAGAGCCGGTGGTATGAGGAAGGCCCCTAAAAGGGGCC
>CAYSFP010000148.1:0-14229 GCA_964430075.1 uncultured Planctomycetaceae bacterium
CTACTGTGCCACGAAGCTGCGCACATTGCCGTTCACACCCTGCACGGCCCCGATTAGCCATCACGAAGTCGCACTTGCCAGCCAGGGTGTACTCGTCCTGGTAATAGGTGATGGCCTCGGCGATCTTTCCCTCCAGGCCGTGTACCGCAAGGTTCATCTTGGCGATGCGGATGGTGTCGCGATTCTTCTCCTGACCGTAGAACACGGCCTTCTTCGCTGTGTCGCCGCCCTCATGCTCGATGAAGTGGCTGGACTGCACGAACATTCCGCCAGATCCGCACGCCGGATCGAACACAGTTCCGTGGTCAGGCTCGATGACGTTGACGATAGTCTGCACGATCGAGGACGGGGTGAAGAACTCGCCATTGTCGTGCGCCTTCTGCATCGAGAACTGGGCAAGGAAGTACTCGTAGATGCGGCCGAAGACGTCGCCCGTGGCCTGCTTGATGCGTTCGCTATTGAACTTTCGCATTAGCTCTTCGAGCACTTTCGGATCGTCGGCAAAGATGGCGAAATCTTGCTTCGGCAACACGCCCTGAAGAGGCTCGAAGTTCTCTTCATCGCAGTCATCGCCTCAATGACTAACGTGGGCAGATCAGCGTCCGTTAGGGCGGCACGCTGCATGATCCAGTCGTAGCGGGCCTTCTCCGGAAGGTATAGTGAGCGGCGCGCGATGTAGTCCGCCGGCAGCACCTTCCGTTTCGGCATCTTGCCGCTGGCCCGGTCGGCTTCGATCT
The DNA here is from genome assembly GCA_964430075.1 of uncultured Planctomycetaceae bacterium. Lineage (GTDB taxonomy): Bacteria > Planctomycetota > Planctomycetia > Pirellulales > Lacipirellulaceae > Lacipirellula. The sequence continues at coordinate 738 of CAYSFP010000148.1, forward strand.
GTCGGTGGGCCGACTCGAAGCGATTAGCCGCGTGACGGAGGAAGATCACGCCAAGTACCGGCATGAAGTAGTCGCTAGAGGTGAGCTTCGAGTTGGCGCGAAGGTTATCCGCGGCCTCCCAGAGGTCGGTCTCGAGCTTCTCGATGTCCTTGAACGTGTCCGTAGTCGTCATTCGCGCGTGAATCTTCGTCTCGTCGCTACCGTGCATGAGTGCGCCATTCCTCGTCAGAGACCACCTCCGAGGCGGAACCATCGATACAGTTGGAAGATCTCGTTTCGGCGATCATCGTCCACCATGCGCCGCCCAGTCTCTCCGGCCACGAGCCCAACGACTTGCGCATCGGGTTCGACGAACAGGTCCAGAACGGTCTTGACGGCCCGAGAGAGGGGCGCGTCAAGGAAGCGGCTGGCATCGACGCCAAGCAAGTAGGCGCAAGTGTATTCGTAGGGCACGCCCTCCCCATCGTGATCGACTCCGTAGCGCCGGTCGTCCTCTTCGAGATAATGCTCAAGGCAGTGGAGCACACCGGCGAGGTCCTTGGGCTCCTTCCGGTCGCTGAAGGCGACGAGCTTGAGCAGAACGTAAAGGGGCAGCGGCGCGAGCGGCAACGTCGGGCCACCTTCGATCTCTGTTGGGAGGGCATTCGGCACAACTTGGGCGAAGCCGGCCATGTTGATCACAACGCCTTCTTCCAGCTGAAGACGCCCGTCAGGGGCGATCGACTCGCTGAACGGAAGGAGGTCCAGGAGGCCCCCAGCGCGATGCTGCATTCGATGCGGTAAGCGCGTGCGAGTGAAGCCGAACTCCGCAAGGCGGTCTTTGAGCGTCTCGAAGTCGGCGATGCTCTGAACAACGACGGTCACGTCCGCGTCGTTGGTCATCCGCGCCGGGCGAGCATCCAGAAGCAGCTCTGGAACAAGGGCACCCACGATTCCGAATGGGATACTAAGCTCGCGCAGGCCGCGCTCCAGATCGGTCACGACCGGAACCAAGCCGGGCTCAATGCGTTGCATCGTCAAGAACTCTGGGCAAGAGCAGTTCGGCCGCTTCGAGTGCCTGTCCCGTTCCGCGATATCGCAGCTCGGCGTAGGCGAGCAGATCGGGTGCCACGGGCAGTCCGCCGTTGGCAGCCTCGGGGATCGCGAGCGGACCGGGAGGCTCGATGATCAACAAATTTCCACCTCGCACGGCGGGTTGAGCGACGAGGGCCTTCTGGGTTTCGCGGTCTTCGAGCGCTCGGATCGGCGCGTAGATCTCCGTTTCCTCGGCGCGAAAGAAATGCGTGCGACGCTCTGCCGCGTCGGCCCCCGTAAGTGCCCAGCGCTGGGCGCGCTCGCGCAGGACGGTTTCGAGCTGCGTCCAGATCTGCTGCTTCCCTTGGGCGCGAACCTGAAAACGTCGCTCTTTCAGCTTCGGACGAAGACCCTCGATGTAGGCCTGCACCCACAGGGCAACGAGTGCCTGACGGTCAGGCACTCGTCGGCCGTCTTTCCCATCCAGCAAGAGCCCGCGTACAGTCAGATCGTTCATGCACCCGGCAAGCGTGCCGAGGGCGACATCAGCTTGCTCCGCCAAGGCGCGATAGGGCGCGTTCGTCAGCTCGGGCCGGACCAGCATGGCCATGACCGTCTTGATCCAGCCCTTTTGCGGACGGCCAGGCGCAGGCATCGGTTCTTTGGGCGGCTGGCGGCCCTCCACGTGAACGAAAAGGCCAGGCGCACGCAGATGTGCGTTGCCGGCGAGATCGAGGTAGTCAATCTCGGCGCGTTCAAGGACGGCCGCCTGTTGAGGTCGGACGTGAGGCGCGAGAAGCAGAAGCCTATCGTCGGCGTGATCGGCCGGCAATTCCGCTCGGCGCCGATTCAGCTGCTCGACTACGACCCCGACATCCTGATGACGGAGATGCCGCTTTTCCTCGACAAGGTACCGAAGGGGTCCCTCACGAGTCTTCCAGGTGACGATACCGTCGAAGCGGGCCAAGGCTTTTCCCGGCGTACGGATCTCCGCCTTCGGCATCCACTTCTGGAGAGCGGGCCGGTACAGGTCGAGATCGGGGGCAATTTCCGGCCGAGCCATGTTCGGAATACTAGCATGTTCATTAATAATGAACAAGGCCATCAGATGAACCGTCCAGGCGCGTCCGCGGCTCCCTGGCCGGCGCCCCCCGGATCAGGTAGCTGCTGACCGCATCGATACACACGGCATGTGCGCGTCCGGCGATGTTGGCCAGCAGGTAAGTCCCTCGCTTCGCTTCTTGTGACCACTTGCGTTGAACATGGGACCGGCAGAGGTCCATGCTAAACGCTGCGTTCACTGTAGTCATCTATCGTCAACGCCCAGGCCCCGGCGAAGCCCACAAGCGAAGCTATTCTTCGTCTTCTGCCTCCATTGCTTCCTTCTCTTGGCGCTGCCACTCGATACCTGACTTTGCGGAACGCAATAGACCTGCATAGAGCTCGTAGGCCGGATCCCAGCGACTCAACGTGCTTAACATCTCTGAAGCGTGCTTCTCCAATCGAACGTCCTCAGGAAACGGCTCGCCTGGTGTCGTGCTTCGCACACCCGAAGTCGTGGCGATGTGTAGAGACGATGCGATTCGTTGCACCGCCTCTGGGCCGATCGCATGCGCGGTGGTCAGCGTGCTTCGAACGGAATCCTGGCAGTCGAAGATAATCTCGGTGTGAGCTTCTCTGAGCACGGCAGCCACGACTTGGGCGTGTCGCTCCGACCCGTCAGCCATCCACTGCACCAACTGATCCATGAACGCGCGGTCGTACTTGCCGCAGAGGGCTGCTACAGCGCGACCGAAATGGTGCATCGTTGCACTGTCGGTTGCCTGCTCCAATGCCCACACAAGAAGCGAGCGCACATGCCTCGCGCGATCGGGTGAACTCAACAGACCAAGGCTCTCCTCCTCTTTGAACGGCTTGGTCAGTGGCTCATACGACCAATTATCAACGGTAGTCACCCTCTGCAATCTGTTCTTCACAAACTCGATCACATCATCGGGAACGACCTCCAACGCGTCTTTAAGAAACCGCCGAATCCAGTAGTCATCCAGTTTGTTGACAGGTTCGAGGTTCGCGAGCAATTGCTTCCACTGCTCGGCACCGATGCACTCTCGAGGAATCGTGTCTCGATGAGACAACCACATGAACAGCTCATGCAGGGCTCGTCCGGCCGCAACCAGATCGACCGAACAAGCCAGGCTTACGGCGAGCGACTTGTCCGCTCTTGCAACCTGCCGTGCCACACGACTGGCGTATTGAAGGACGACGGCGTCGTCCGAACGAAACATTGTGCGAAGCAATGACAGATCTGCTTCGGTATAGCCCCCGGTGGGCTCACACCGTGCGTAAGCCTCCGCGACGCGCCGCAATCCCTGAGATGAGGTCTCTGCTAGAACGCGCAGGCTCTCCCTTGGCGTTTCAGGTGTTCTGAGAAGGGTCGCGAGCACCGTGCCGGCGTGGATACCAAGCCCGGTCGTCTGGTCCACACCGTGACGACTAAGAATTTCCGCTCCAAGCTTTGGAATCGCCTCGATCATGAAGTCAACGATGACGCGCGGTGCGCCGTCGTCAGGTCTGGCCACTTCCGACACTTGCGTCACGCATTTCGCGACGAATCCATACAACTCAGATGGTGACTCGAACGTTTGATTCAGGTCGGCCGCTAGCTTCAAGAGGTGGTTCTGGAACCCTTGTTCGTCGGACGTCTTGTCATCGAGAGACCATGTGTTGTTGCCCCATCCATCCATCAGCGCGCGGATGAACTTGGTCTCCAGGTCTCGATCGAGAAGAGACAACACCATCTGGGCCCCGTCCGCATTCTCAGGATCATAGAAAGCGTGCCATGCAACAGATTCCGCGGCTCGAACCAGTACGACAGGGTGAACCTGAACCCGTGTCAGCAGGTTTCCAACTCGCTCAAGAGTACGCTTATGCTCCTTTCGCCATTCCTCCCTGACCTCAAGCGACACCTGCGTTCCAAGGATACCGATCGGGCTACGTAGAGCTTCCGCCAGCGTTCGTGCCGAAAGGAATGCCTTGCGTGGTGTGCCGTGCTCAATATAGGAGAGTAGACTATCAATGACTCGCGCCCGGACATCTGCTACGACTCGCCGATCCGCTGCATAGCCTGAGAGCGTGATAGCTCTTCGACTGGCTGCGACCGTTGAATGTCCTTCAGCCGCTAAAGCACCTTCCAAGATCACGAACGGTGTGTGCGTTTTAGCGAGCGCACCCGGCGCATCGACCAAAGCCAGAGCGAAATCGACGACCTTGGCCATGTACTCAACGGGCTTGTTCGGCGCATACTCGGCGAGTTCTTTCAAAATGCGGATTCCATGATGAGGATGCTGATGCAGCGACCGCTCGTCATCTCCGCTCGCCAGCCATAGAAGCTCACAAGCCTCCTCGACACATTCAAAGTTGTAGGAGGCGTTCTTCAGCATCTCGCATACTCGTGCGTTGCCGCCGTGGCCCTCTTCGATCAGACGGCGCGCAAAGCGGAGCGCCATCCTCGGTTGGTAGTACGCAACGGCGGCCGCCGCGTCGACGTGCGGATTGGAGTACTCGTCGTGCCAACGGAGTTGCTGCCACACGCCCTCCAGAAGTCGACTGTCCTCAGCCCTGCCATTTCGCCGGCGCCAGTCAAGCCTTCCAAGATTAATCAGCAGATTCCCAAGGTATGGCGGCGGCGCAACGGCAAAGAGTCGTTCGACGTAGCCATTGGAAGTCCCATCCTGATTAACGCAATGTCGGAGGATGATGGAGTCGGCCAAGAGATCGGGCGACAAGCGCCAACGAAGTCCTCGTTTGAACAGGACGCCTGCGTTAGCCAAAGTCCGGAGCAACCGAACGGCGTGCGGCTCGTCAATTCCTTCAAGGTTCTTGAGGAGCTGCAGTAGAGCGGGTTCATCTGGAAGAATCGGCTGCACGAGCGACACAACCCGAAGGACGCCGTGCATGCGTTCGACATCCAGACCCGTGACGATCTCGCCTGCAATTACGTCTTGAACTGCGGCCAGGATTTGGATTTCGAAGTCGTCGACATTTCCCAGGAGAGCAGGATGGATCTTCTCCCGCGCAACGATCTGAGCGCCCACTACCGTGGCAAGTGGACTATCCGAGGTGACACTTGCAATTTCGCGTGCAGCGTTCATCGGGCCGTTGCATTTCGCCAGTACTTCAGACGCCAAGGTCTCCGCGTCACCTCTGCTCGGTCGCGGGAGCTCTATCTCGCGAACGTTGGAGCCACTCAGAGACAAGGATGCCGCCTGGTACTTGACACGCTCGCGACCGTACGGTCGTAGTGTCAGGAGCAGGCGCGTCTGGTTCTCAGGCAATGCGCAGTGGCGAAACAGAACGCCCAAATCGTCACGATCATGGGCGTCATCAACGATCACGAGCGTCTTGCCAGGACCTAACTGTTCAACGTGTGCTGAAGTAACTTCCTCGGTCGGAGACAAGAACCACAGCCTGCGTCCTGTGTTGACGACGTCGATGTTCCCGACGACGTGTCTCAACAGACGTGTCTTTCCACCACCCGCCGGTGCGACCAGCAGTATGACTGCGACCGCGTTGTCGTCCACTGCCGCCTCAAGTGCGGCGGCTTCGTTGGTGCGGCCGACCAGCCGCCACGTGTGATTAAACAGGCGAGCACTCTCAAGGTACGGGGCAAAGAACTGGTCGGCTGTCATCCACGGCCCGGGCTCGGGTTCCCCGAGTAGTTCAAATCGCTTTCCACGGAAGAACGTGTCCACCAAATCGTGCTGGTCCGCTTTGGGAAGCGACCTGATGCGAAGCGAAATGTCCTCGCGATCCCAGAGCTGCCAGGCTGGATGCTCCGCGAGTGCGGCGCGCGATTGCGGGCTCGCGATGTTCGAGAGCAGAAGGAAATTCTGGGCCGCCGGCACGCCAAGTTTGGCGATCGCCCTGCGTACCTTTTGGGGTCCGAATTCCTCGACGCGTTTGCATTGGAATGTGTGCGTGCCGAACGGGCCGACTACCGAGATATCGATGCCGTCCTGACGATGACCAGTGCCGCCGGCGCGATGAACGTGTCCACCCTGATTCCGATACAGCCGTTCAAGAAAGTAGTAGCAGAAACGCTCGAAGCTGTCGGGCGGCAACGCGTTGATCGGGAACGGAAGGTCAAACGTCGCTGCGACGGCACCACGTGCGTAACCTGCGGCTCTGAACAGGGCCTCCTGGTCAGCGGCCAGCACCGTGGCGAGAAGTGGGATTTCCTTGTCGCGCGGGCGCGAGAGCCCGCGCTCCCATCGGCTGACCGTCTGCTGGCTGATCCCAAGGCGGTGCGCCAGTTCAGACTGTTTCCCAATGCCAGCTCTAGTACGCAGACTCGTCAAGAGTCGTGCGAAGGTCTCGCAAGTTGTTACAGCAGAATCGTTACTCATTAAATGCGTTCCTCTATTTACAACGCATTTAGAGTGTGCCAGAATTCGGCGCGGGCCTCAACAGGAAAGTCGGCTGCGGCGGGAGGACAGATTGATGGCGGATGAGCAATCTGCCCGGAGTGCGGAAGGGCGGCTCGCGACTGAGGCGCTGATCGCAAGATTCGATTCGTTCGACATCGTGGCGGAACGCGCGGCGATCTCCGTCCTGAAGCTCGCGAGCTGGATAACGACGGTCGGCGTCGTGCCGTACGGCCTCTGGAAGTCCCTTTAGGACGCAGTGAGCACGCGACGGCCGCGCAGGAGACTTGAGGATCAGCGTCGCCACCGGCTCGGCAGCAATCGATCAGGGGCTGGCAGTCGTCATGGACGGAGCTAACGCATGGCGGAGGAGCACAAAGAACAGTACACGGACGACGCGCCGATTTTCTCAAGGGCGCAGGATAGGTTCAGTCGGTGGCCGTTCGCTGAACGGATCGCCCATGTCCTAGCGACGAGGACCGACCCGTCAAGCCTCGTCATGGGTTTGTACGGTCCTTGGGGCGACGGAAAGACATCGGTCGTGAACATGATGGCTGAAGCTCTCGCAACAGACGAGGGCGTGATCTGCGTGCCGTTCAACCCGTGGCACTTCGAGGACGAGAAACATCTGATTCGAGCATTCTTCGATACGTTGGCCGACGCCATCGGGAAGAAGCTCACGACAAAGAAGGAAGAGCTCGGCAAGTTCCTGCAGCGGTACGGCAGCATCTTATCCCTCGCCTCATTCTCGGTGGCTGGCGGCTTAGCTGAGTCGATGCGCCAGGCGCGCCAACGACGCGTCAATCGCGCCGAGCAAGCAGATGAAGCGACCGCTCAGATTGGGTGAAGGAATGCAGACCGAGCAGGGTTGGCACGCTACCGATTGTCAGCCAATTGTCAGCCGACGCTCGATCCGCGTTCGCCGAATTCACAAACGTGTAAAAACGTTAGTGATTTTGGTCGGGGCGACTGGATTCGAACCAGCGACCCCCTGCGCCCAAGGCAAGCTCGGGAGAGCTTCCGAAGTACTGATTTCCGAATGACTTGCGGCGCTCGCGAGAGGGTGTGACCATGTGTGGCCACCCGAGCGGCGAGCTGTCGTGATGGGCGGTCACCGACGGCGAAATACGACGGTACTCGTTACTGGTCTTCAGTCCTGAACATCGAGTAGACGCGGCGCCTTGAGTCCCTTGAGACGAATGCGCTTCGGCAGTCGCTCGTCCTTGTGCGGTTTGCACAGTGCGCGAGATTCGAGAGCAGAGTACGAGCCAGCGCATCGGGCTTGCGACTGCCAGGGCCGCGAAACTGGATGACCGAAGGCTTCCGCGCGGAACGAGTGGCCAACAGCGTGCCGAAGTCGGTGTCGGCAGACACGACGACACGGTCGTCGCCAGCTGCCTGCTCGAAGATCGCGATGTCCTGAGCGTGCTGTAGGTTCAGCGCCCGCACGTGAACGGCATCGTGACCAGCGTCGGTGAGCAGAACGGCGAGTGCGGGCGACCGCGCGTTGTCGACGAGGAACCTCATTCGCCGGCGGCGAGGGGCAGGGTCCGCTCCCGAACGGCCTCGGCGGCGAAGAGAAGCGCCTCGCGCACGTGGTCGGCTTCGAGGTCTGGGTAGAGCGCCAGAATGTTCTCCGTCGTCTCCCCTTCAGCGACGAGGGCAACGACTGTCGCGACCGGAATCCGGAGCCCGCGAATGCACGGAACTCCGCCCATCTGACCGGGATCGGTGGTGATTCGCGTGTACCACATGGATCGCCATTGTAAGCCGCCGCGGCATGCCGCGGATACTGCCGCCCTCCCGGGCTGGGGCCGACCTGCGCCCGTCCTTGCCCATGGCCGTCGGGATCACGCGTCGATCTCCAGCGGTACGTTCAGACTCAGCTTCCAAGCGGGTGCATCGGACGCCTTGGCGCGCACGAGGCTGGCCACGACGCGAACGGACGGGTCGAGCGGCTTGAATGACTTCGCCTTCAGGGCGAGCGGACGCAGCCTGACCGCCTGACGAGTGCGCTTGAAGTGCTCGAGGAGATAGCCGAGGCGCCGCGCGGTGGAGTTCTCGTAGAAGGCGGCGGTGCGGAGCAGCGAGATCCGGTAGGCGAGGCCGAGGTGGTGCATGAGCGGATTCCCTTGGGCGAACGGCTACGAACACGGGACCGCCTCGCAATGGCCCGCAGGTATTCGTTGATGTGCCTCGCCCAGCGACAGACACGCGCACACCCTCAGCCCCGTTCCACTGTTCTCTCCTGTAGATCGTCGTCGTCTCCCCCGAGTGCTGCAGTGACTTCGAATAGAGCGATAGATGACGACGGTACGTTGAGGCCTGCGTACCGTTCGGAGCTGTTGTTGACGCTTGCCATCATTTCCGAGACGAGCATGCTCAGGTCGACGGCCTCGGCAGCTGCAGTGCCTGACGGCGCACGCAACGCCGCGGCCACCTCGGCACCGGTCATGTCGACGAAGCTGGCGAAGAGCGTGCCCCGCGCCAACCCGGCTTCGGCTTTGTCAAGCCGCTCGCAAGCGCCCCTCAGCAGCGTGCCGGACTGACGCGAGATGCGAAAGACGCCGCTCATGATCTCTCGCGCGGCGGCGGCGGCGGCCATTGTTCCGAGGCGTGTCGTGGGTATCCCTCGCATCCACACGTGAGGAGCGAGGTGCCCGACAGGCGATTCCAGCGGCGTGACGGTGTGCCTGCGCGTTGCCGCGGCAATCACGAGCGCGTTGAAATCGGAGCGGGCGGCCTCGGTCAGTCTATTGGTCGCCGACGCAACGACGCTGCACGCCACGGCGAGATCGTCGTCTCTCAGGTGCAAGGCGATGAGCCCCGCGAGCACAGCCCCGAAAGGCGCTGCCATGAGCTCCCCCATCCTGTTGGCAAGCATCGATTCAATCGCCGTTACGGTTCGAGCCGCACCGCCGTAGGTGAACACTCGCCACAGATCGGCGACGAGACCACTCGTCAAGGTACCGTCGTCCACGATGCCGGCCGTCAATCGGTTCAGCGGACGCGGGCCCGACGCGACCCGCGACAGTCCGAACTGAATTCGATACGCCGGCCGCAGGTCGACGTCGATTCTCGGGAGCACCGCGGCCCATGCGTGGCCCGCTCCGTCCTGGAGCTGCAGGCAGTGGCCAACCGGGTCGTCGTGTTCGATCGCGACTTCGACGTCCCAGAATCCAATCGCCCGATCGTGCTTGACACTGCCTACGTGCAGCGCATCGTTGTCGATGATCGATCCATCGCTGGCGGCACGCAGTTGAACGCCCTCGGTCCACAGATACGTGGCGTGTTCGCTGCCGAACGCCGTATGAGCCGTTCCGAAGTCAGAGGCCCACGCGCTCTGCGGACCTTGAAGATCACCAGTCACCTCCAGGCCCGACAATGCTCGCGCTTCCAGGTTGCGCGCTCCGTCACTTATCGCCTCCAGGACGCGATGGTCCTGCGGCGGAAGGGTCTCGAGGCCGGCATCACGACCCAGTGCAGTGCCCGCGGCCTCCGCCTCCGCGGACGGTAACTGCGTGACGAGCGCGTTGTGGGCACTGTCGAGCACCACCGGCTGCGGATCGACGGCCTGATCCTTTTCGAGCGCCTCGATCACGCGTGCCCTCGTGAACTCCTGAAGGGGGAAGAGGTTCACCAGGGCGGACGTCCCGGCGTCCTGGAGCACCAGGTCCGGCTTGCCGGCGAGCCCGTCGAGCAACGCTTTGCCAAACAGGGACAGCCCCTGCTCGGGCGACGGCTGCTGGAACGCCTGCTGGCCGGAGCTGGTTGCATAGAGGATCGGTGAGAAGTAGGGGCGTCGGGACTGCGGCGCCGTTTCCGGCAGCACGTCCGTGCCGGTCAGGCGCGCTCCGTTCGGCAGCAGCGGCGCGTCGCGGCACGCATCGAGCAGGAACAACTGAAGGGGCACCTTCGACGCGGCAAGGCCGCTCGCAAGATTGCGCATCGACAACGCCCGGTTCCAAGTGCGGTTTGGCGGGCGCAGGTAGTCCGACGGGATGAGCACGGGTTGCCCCCTCATCTGCTCCAACCCGTGGCCGCTGAAGAAGAACACTCCGCGCGATGCCTTCGCCGCATCCGGCGGCAACGCTGCCATGTGCGATTCCCACCAGCCAATCGCAGCTTCACAGTGCTCGAACGTCGGCTCGCACAGGTGAGTCGACATGGCAGGTTCGAACGCGCGTTCCTTCTCCGTGGGCGACAGCAGCAGCCAGCATCGCGCAAGCGGACACCCGTCGACGTGGTAGTCGTCGACCAGCCAATTGAAGACGCGAAACGCCGTGAGCGCCGAGACCTCGAGCTGCCCCAGTCCCAGCGAGGCCCCTGAGCCGTCGAGATGCGCATAGTGGCTCACGCCAATCACCACTGCGAATGTTCCGGGTGTGCCCGGCTGCCATGCCGGATTGATCCACGCCCCGGGCTCCTGTGTCGAAGGTTCGAGAGTCATGTCGTTTGCCAGTTGGATGTCGCCGCCTGTTCGAGCTTGACCGCAAGCTTCCGGTAGAAGCTCGGGCGCCGCAGATATCCGCTATGGGATGTGACCAGGGACAACCCGCTGTCGTACGATTCATCCTGGACGCCGTCGAAGATCGGCTGCGCGGTGTAGCTCAGAAAGTCGTTGGCGTCCCAGACGTTCCACCACACGCCGAGGTGCGCATGCGGAAACGGCATGCGCTGCGGAGCCTCGACCGCAACGTCACGAAGCTTGAACAGCTTCAGCTCCTCGAAGAAGCCCACCTGGCTTGCCGTCGCACACCAGAAATCGATCTTGATGTCCTCATACTGCGGGGCGTTGGGGAGAAAGTGCGTGACGGCGTCGTAGATCAGCTGACCGCCCATGCTGTGCGTAATCACGACCAGCGGTTCGCCTTGCCTCGCCTGCTTGTCGCGATGTGCCTTGTCGAGCGCGTCCAGCACTCGTTGGGGGATAGGGCCGGGCTGCCCGGCATCTCCGCGCTTGTCGAGATATTCGAACACGTCTCCGATGAAGAGCGATGCCAGCTCGTTCAACCACGGACGGATCTCCGCAACGACCAGCGACGCTGCGTACGCCGGCGCACGTCCACCGCGTGTCAGAGCCTCGGACAACCGATCCCTGAGCCTGGCGCCCAGGCCAGCCCCCTGGGCGATCAACGGCGAACCGGCGGCCTGGCGCTCGATGGCGTTCACCAGGAAGGCGGCTTCATCGGCCGCTGTCGGCTGTGCGGCGAGCTGCGAACGAACGGCGGGATCGCGCGCGATCGCGTCCGCTGTGACCGATAGTGCGGACGCGGCGCGCGCATCGGTCATCGCGCCATGAATCAACTCCGTGACGAGGTCGCTCAGTTCATCGTTCGACAGCGCGCTGAGCCGCGCCGGCGCACCTGGTCCGCCGGTCGAGCGTCCGGAGAGCAGACCGCCGCTATTCGAGGCCATGGCTGTGACGTCAGGCACGCGGTTCAGTAACTCGCGCTCGAGCAAGGCCGTCAGCAAAGCTGGACCCGCCGCCGCTGGCGTGGCCGTCGATCCCTGACCCAGAAGTCGCGTCTTCGGGCGACTGGCGCCCCTCCACCGAAACGTGGCAGCGCTGCCGCCCCAGAACACCTCTTCGGTCGGAACGTGATCAGGATCGCCTGAGATCGCGGGCGCGACGTAGCGGGCCAGATATGGCTTCATCGCGTCGAAGCCCAGGGAATCCCTGGTTGCCACGCCATGAACGTACAGGATGGGCATTGATGCCGGCCTCCGCGACGAGTGGTGAGGCTGCCGGTGATTGAGTGCTGAGATTCTGGGGTGAGCCAACCCGTGAAGTCAACACCGACGTTGACGGCTACGGGTTCTGCTTCCACAGCTTGCCTTCCTCGTCGAGTTGCACCTTCAGCGCGGCGTTCGCGTCCGGTTGCGTCGGCACGTCAGTGTAGCCGGACGACTATCGTGGAGGTGCTGATTCTCGCCCTCGGAGCCACCGTGGTGAACGGAGCCGTCGCCACAGTCGGCCGGTTCCGTACCCGTTGACGTATAACGCGCAACCGACTACCACTGACGTTCGAGGAGAGATCATGCAAAGAGTCGCCGACTGCCCCCCCGTGCACCCTGGAGAGATCCTCCGTGAGGACCTCATGGCGCCGCTCGAGCTGAGCATCAACCGATTGGCCCGCGATCTGCGCGTGCCCGTCACACGCATGAGCGAGATCGTCAACGGCCGCCGCCGCATCACCGCTGATACGGCGTTGCGTCTCGCGCGGTACTTCGGGATGACGCCGGAGTTCTGGATCAATCTGCAGATGTCACGCGCGATGTCCCGGAGGGCGTCCTCGCCGCAGGCAATCCATGCCGGGTGATCCGGGAGCTCTCTGAATGAGCGACCAGGCCGGCAGCGTCGGGCCGCAGCCCCTACCTCTCAGCTCTCACCGCCAACACACGACGCTCCAGCGTCCCCGGATTCACCTTCGCCACCCTGGTCGCCCTGCGCCGCCCGCCTGTCAGCGTCGTCACCTCGACATCCACCTCGGCGTCAGTGCCGAGCCCGACGTGCACCGGCGCCACGTTCTGCGAACAGTAACCGCCCCCCGAATCCACGATGCCCATGCCAAGCAGCTTCCGGGTGCCGGCCGCGTAGACCCGCACCTCCGCGCCGGCCATCGTCGCGCGACCTGCGAAGTCCTGCACCAGGACCTGAATGGATCGCGCGGCTTCGGCCGCCGGCAGGAGGTTCCGGTACAGCGAATGCGTGCCGTTCGGGTTGTTGTTCGCCAGCGAGAAGTCCAGGTCGCCATCGCCGTCGAAATCCACCCACTGGATGCCGTGCGTCGCGCCGTGCTTCAGCAGCAGGTCCGGCATCGCGTTCACGAACCGTCCGAAACGGTTGCGAAACAGGTAGTCATGCTCGTTGATCGGCTTGTCGACATACGACGAGACATAGACGTCGATCCATCCGTCGTTGTCGATGTCGCCCCACCGCGACGGCGTGGCCAGCGCACCGCCCCCGAGGCCGATGTCTGCCGCGATCTCGGTGAAGCGGCCGGGGCCGTCGTTGCGGTAGAAGAGGTTCGGGCCGTAGCTGGCGACGAAGA
>CAYSFP010000149.1:0-14040 GCA_964430075.1 uncultured Planctomycetaceae bacterium
CGTACGCCACGTGGTGGATTCGCCAGGCGATCACCCGCGCGATCGCCGACCAGGCGCGCACGATACGCATTCCCGTGCACATGATCGACGTGCTGAGCAAACTGCAGCAAACGGCGAAGCGGCTGCAACACGAGCTCAAGCGGATGCCGACGCACGAGGAGACCGCGCTGGCTGCGGGCATCAGCCTGGAGGAGAGCCTACACGTGCTGGACATCGGCCGCACGCCGGTGAGCCTCGACCGGCCGATCGGCGAGGGCGACGATTGCAGCTTCGGCGAGTTCGTCGAGGACGCCCACACCGAGAACCCGCTGAAGCTAGCCAACAACAGCCTGCTGCGTGAGAAAATCGACGAACTGCTCAAAACGCTCACCTACCGCGAGCGGGAGATCGTCCGCCTGCGGTACGGCTTGACCGACGGCTACTGCTACACGCTGGAAGAGGTGGGCCGCATCTTCAAGGTGACCCGCGAGCGCGTGCGGCAGATCGAGGCCAAGGCCGTCGCCAAGCTGCAGCACCCGGTGCGCAGTTGCGAGCTGTCGGAGTACGTGGCCGACAGCCCGCAGATTGCCCCTGAGGAGGTGTGGGACGAACTGCCGGCCGAATGCCGTGCGGCTGCGTAAGCTCGGTCCACACAAGCTGAAGCGATTCCGGGCGCCGCGGCACGAGATGGCCGCGGCGCCCGTCTTTGCGCTCCCTGTCGCGCACGGCGAACTTGCGCTACAATGCGAGGAGCGGCTGTCGCGATCGCGTCGCGCCGCACGAGTTGCCTGTTGCTCCCGTACGTCGAGTGTGCCATGGCGGTGACCGCCGAATTACTGGAAACGCTGCACCGCATTCACCGCCAACTGGGCGACCTGCGCGACCGCAAAGAGCGCGGTCCGCGGCAGATCCGCGCCCGCGAGGCCAATGTCGCGAAGCTGGAGGCGGAGCTGGCCGCCGCCCAGGACGCGGTCAAGCAGGCGAAGCTGCAGGGCGATCGCAAGCAGCTCGACCTGAAGGCGAGCGAAACGCGGATCGCCGACTGGAAGGTGAAGCTCAATACGTGCAACTCGAACAAGGAATTTCAGACCATGAAGGAGCAGATCGCCGCCGCGGAGATGGCCGGCAGCGTCCTGCAGGATGAGATTCTGGAGTTAATGGAGAAAGTGGACCAGCTCGAAGTAGGCGTTCAGCAAGCGAAGGACCGGGTGACCGCGGGCAAGAATGAGCTGCAGAAGCATCGCGACGTGGTCGCGCAGGAAGGACAAGTCGTCGCCGCCGACCTTGCTCGACTGGAGAAAGAGCTTGTGGAAACTGAAAAGGGGCTGCCCACGGAGTTTCGCGCCGACTACGATCGCGTGATCCGTGCGAAGGGAGCCGACGGAATGGCTCGGCTCGAAGGCGGTTCGTGCGAGGGCTGCGGCCAGTCGGTGACGCTGAATCAGCAGAACCATCTCATGATGTCGAAGCCGGTGTTCTGCACGGCGTGCGGGCGGCTGCTCTACCGCGCGGGATGAAAGCCACCGGCTCTGCCGGTGGACGTCCAAGCGTCGAGCCGCGCGGTATTCGGTCCACCGGCGGAGCCGGTGGCTTTCAGGCACGCTCTTTACATGGTCTGCGTGGCGATGAACAATTGCTGGTGCTTCAGGTTGCCTTTGTGATCGAGGAAAAGATGGCTGATCGAGTTCCGATGACGCGCGCCGGGTACGATAAGATCAAGGCCGAGCTTGACGATCTCGAGAACGTCAAAATGCCGGAGATCGAGAATCGCATCGCCGCGGCGCGCGCCGAGGGCGATCTCAAGGAAAACGCGGAATATCACGGCGCGCGGGAAAGCCAGGGGCTGCTGCAGGCAAAGATCAACCAGGTGAAGGCCAAGCTGGCCAGCGCCGAGATTGTCGATCCCGCGACGATGCCCAAGGATCAGGTGGTGTTTGGAGCGACGGTCAAGCTGAAGGACCTGGAGTTCGGCGACACCGAAGAGTTCACGCTCGTGGGCGCCGGCGAAGAGGACTACGACGTCGGGAAGATCAACGTGACGAGCCCGTTGGCTCAGGGCCTGCTCGGCAAAAAGGTGGGCGAGCAGGCGGAGGTCGAAGTTCCGGCGGGGATCAATCGGTTTAAGATCCTGGAGATTCGCTTCGAGTAAGATGGAACCGCCAAGGACGCCAAAAGGTCGGAAGAGGGAAGATCGAGCCACGAAGTCACAAAGGCACGAAGAAAGAGTAGGGGGATATACGGCGATTCGGCGCGGTTTAGGATTTTTAACCACGAAAGGAACGAAAGCGACGAAAGCGACGAAAGGAGATGTTCAGAGGCTCTCCTCTTTCGTTAATTTCGTGCCTTTCGTGGTAAACTCTTTCGAGGTTCGCGCCGATTCGCGGTTTACTCCTTCTCGTTCCTTCTTCGTGTCTTTGTGCCTTCGTGGTTAATTCGATCCCTCCGACCTTGGCGTCCTTGGCGGCTGCTCCCCTACTCCGTTGTGAACTCGTAGGCGCACGTGTACCGGTACTCTTGCCCGGGACGCAGCACGGTGGAGGGGAACTGCGGCTTGTTCGGCGAGTCGGGAAAGTGCTGCGTTTCGAGGCACACCGAGCCGTGCTGCCGGTACACCTTCCCGGCTTTGCACGTCTGGCCCCAGACGTTGTTGGCCGTGTAGAGCTGCACGCCCGGCTGGTCGGTATGGACGCGCATCACGCGACCTGACGCGGGATCGTAAAGCGACGCCGCCATCCGCATCACGCCCAGCGGGCCATTGAGCACGAAGTTGTGGTCGTAGCCTTTCTGCGGGCTACTGGCCAGATCGCCGATCCGGTCGCCGATGCGCCGCCGCGTGCGGAAGTCGAGCGGCGTGCCCGCGACCGGCGCGATCTCGCCGGTCGGGATGCTCTCTTGGTCCGTTGGCGTATAACTCTCCGCGCCGATCCACAGCTCGTGATCGAGCACGCTGCCGGCGCCGTGGCCCGACAGGTTGAAGTAGCTGTGATTGGTGAGATTGACGTGCGTGGGCTTGTCGGTCGTCGCCAGGTAGTCGATGCGCAGCGTGCCGCCCGGCGTGAGCGTGTAGGTCGTCATCACGTCCAGCGTGCCGGGGTAGCCTTCCTCGCCGTCGGGGCTCACGTAGTGAAAGCGCACGCCGACGCCGCTTTCGTCAGCGAACGGCTCGCCCTGCCACTCGACGCGCTGCAGGCTGCGCTCCGGGCCGCCGTGCAGATGGTTGGGACCGTTATTGAGCGCGAGCTGGTACTCGACGCCCTCCAGTGTGAAGCGGCCACGCGCGATGCGATTGCACACGCGACCGGTGGTACAGCCGAAGCTCTGATTGTCGGGCGACCGGTAGCCGGCCTCGTTGTCGAAACCGAGCACCACATCGACTAACCGGCCGCGGGCGTCGGGCACGTGCAGCTCGGCGAGCGTGGCGCCGCGGGTGATCCATTTGGCGCGGAGGCCGGAAGGACTTTCGGCGGAGAATTCCATAGGAAGGCTGTAGGCTGGAGACTGTAGGTCGGAGGTCGGACGAATGTCTTCAGATTATGGGAACTCGATTTCCCAGGATCGAGTGCTTCCGTGGGATGGGGGCAGATTGGTGCGCGGAGGCGGGTTCTTGTGTTTGCGAATCATGTCGTCGGACTGCGAAAACCTCGTTTTTGGCGACATAATTGGAGAACAGGGCGGGGACTTGCAAGTTGCCATCTGCTTTTGAGTTGCGACGAATCGGCGAACTGTAATTTTGTCGCTGGGGCAAGGCTTCGCCGGGACGACGGATTTTGTCGCGGCTGAGCTGAGCGGCCGCATGGAAAGCCTGCGCGGGGGAAGCCTCAGTCATCGGGCGCGTTCGGGACATGGCTTGTTGGGCGTCCTTGTGGCGCCTGATATAGACGCATGTATATGCACTGTGTTTACCATAGGAGGTGGTCTAGTTTCTAGTCCCCAAACGCCCTGCTAACGGGTCATTCCCGTCGGCATCCGCGAGTTCGAGTTTTGCACGTTCGGACGAACCGCGAAACACACGAAACACACGAAAAAAGGCAACCGTTCAGCCGTCCGAAGTAGCGACGCAATTCGGGTGAGTAGGTGAGTAGGTCACAACGCCTAGGACAGCCTCGCCGGATTACACCATACCTACGTCACCTACCCACCGGCATGGCGTGCCATGAGCGACGGAGGAGATCCTTGGTGGAACATTGAGGCGGGGTCTGGCATCTTAGGGGGAGAGAGGGCGGAGGGCGGATATCCTCCAGCCTCCAGTCTCCAGCCTGATTCGCCACCGCCCACCGGTCCGTGGGCGTACGCGCAGGAGACTCCGGCGGTCGACGCCGAGCGGATGCTGGCGATCGAGCGGCAGTGGTTGGGGGAGGACCACGGCGACATAGTCGTCTTGCTCCAGTGGCTGGCAGGCGTCTACGGGCAGGCCGAGGACTGGCCCAGCGCCGAAGCGCGGCGGCGCGATGCGCTCGCATGGCGCGAAGCCCATCAAGGGGCCGACCATTGGGACACCGTCGATGCCCGGCTGGCGCTGGCGCACGTGCAGCTTCTCCCAGGGCCTTTCGGCGGAGGATCGGCAACGGCTCGTCGACGCGGCGGCCAAGAATCGGCAGGCAGTCGAGTTCCACTCATCGTTCGTTCGACGGGGCGTTAACGGCCCAGGTGAAGTCTCCGCCGCGCGGCGGCGGCGATCGTGACGGCAACGGCAACGCGCGCGACGCCGCCGGGTTCCGGCACAGGCGCCGCCACGCCGCCGCCCGCCGCGGAAACGCCGCCGGGATACGTTTGCAGATTCAAGCCGAACTGGTCGCTCCAAACGGCGAGGTCGGCAGCCGTGACGGCGCCGTCGCCGTCGGCGTCGCCTTGGGCCAGGCGGGCGCCCTCCACGACGCCCAGATTCTGCTGCCACGCGAGGAAGTCGGCGCCGTCCACGTCGAGGTCGCCGTCGAAATCGGCGGCGAAGTCCGGGGCGAGCAGATCGACGCGGTCCTCAACCCAAGCTTCGGCGGCCTGGAGCGCCGGGAGCGTGGAGCCGGGCGTACCCCAGACGAAGTACGTGGCCAGCGAGCGATCGAGTTCCGCCATCCGCAGCCGCATGGCCAGCAGGTAGATGCCGTCGGCCGGGGTGGTCACGGCGTTGTTGTCGCCGGAGTCGAGGAAGAAGAACCTGTGCGCGTGGATGCCGCCATTGGCGGCGGTGATCTCGATGACGTCGCCGGGGACGAACTCCGGGGCGCCGTCGACGCCGGCGTCGGCGTTGCGGCCGAAGAGCGAGAGTTCGTAGGCGGGGCCAGGGAGCGGGCCGAATTCTACGGCGGCCGGGTTCGCGCCATTCCAGTAAAACAGGTTGGCGAGCACGCCGTCGATCTTCAGCGGCAGAAAGTCCCAACCGAGCGCCGCGCCGGCGGGCAAGCCGTCGCTGCCCACGGGCAGTGACGGCGAGTTCGAGGCCAGCGCGTTGAAGCCCGGATTGCTTACCGCATAGTCGCTGTCGAACTCGGACGCGTACACGCGGCGGCC
Organism: uncultured Planctomycetaceae bacterium; assembly: GCA_964430075.1. GTDB lineage: Bacteria > Planctomycetota > Planctomycetia > Pirellulales > Lacipirellulaceae > Lacipirellula. Next base: position 5,485 of record CAYSFP010000149.1, read on the forward strand.
GAGCGTCCACGACCCCGCGGTCCAGTCTGCGGAGCCGGTGGCGAGGCGACCGTCGAGGTCCTGGACCAGCACGTCGAAGTGCTGGGCGCGGGCGTGCGAAGCGCCGGCCTCGGCGAGCGTCGAAGCGGCGATGAACAGCAGCGCGATGCGTTGAGCGGTCATCGTGACGCCTCCTCGGGAACGTTCGCCGGGCATCGCCGGCGGGTGCGGGCGGCGACGAGAACCGCAGCGACGAGGGCAAGCAGAGGCGTCGCCGGTTCAGGGACGATGAGGTTCGATTCGACCCACTCGACGGCTTCCTCGTAGAAGGCGAAGTCCTTGGTGACGCCGCCGAAGTCGACCAGGGCATTCAGGGCGCCGGCTTCGAGGTCGTCCAGGGCGTGTTCGACCAGCTCGAGCTCGTCCTCGCCGGTAATGAGCGCGTCGACCAGGACGACGGCGTAGAACGGGGCGGACGGATCGAGGCCGGTCACGCCAATGCGCGGGGCGACGAGGTACACGCCGTCGGCGGGTTTGGCCGCGCCGGGTGCGTTCAGCTGATAGATTGGGTGGCCGTCGAGGGCGCCGCCCGCGCCGGTCGTGCCGAACGCAACCGGGCTGAAGCCGAATTGCACGGCGGGCAGGGCGTCGGCCGCAGATTGGAAGTCGATGGCGCCGACGCCGTTCCAGTAAAAGAGCGTATCGACCGAGCCTCCGACGTTGAAGGTCGTCAGCTCGGCGGACACTTGAGCGCCGCCGGGGAGCGGTCCGGCGCCGAGGGCGGCGAGGTCCGCGGCGTCGGCCGTGCCGTGCAGGGCGAAGAAGCCCGGCTCACCAGTTTCATAATCCGCCGGCACGGGCGGCGCGAAGCCGCTGCGCATGATCAGCTCGAACACGCCGGCGTCGAGCGCGAGCTCTTCATGGGGACCGTCGATGTCGCTGGCGGTCCCGACGACGACTTGGCCGTTGACGCTCACCAGCAGCGCATCGCTGTGCTTGGCCGCGGCGCTGGCAGCGGAAACGGCGATGACGAGGACCGCGAGCAGGACCTGGCGATATTGGTTGGCGGCCGATCGATTGAATTGAAATATGGTCATGGAACGAAGCTCCTTGGCATTGTTGGAAAATGGCGTCGGCGCGCGTGCCGACGGGCCTGCCGCACACGCGCGCGAGGCGACGGTGCGTGGAACGCGGTCGTCCATGACGGCGACGCGCCGCTCGAAGCGAGCGGCGCGTCGCCGGAGAGGTCGCGGTCTTAGAGCTGCGGCGGCATCGCGAAGTCGAAGCCTTCGTTGCACCACGTTTCGATCTGCGATTGGGCAATCGCCGAGACGTGGCCGTCGCCGTACAGGAAGTTCGACGCGGACATGAAGTGCCGGTCCGTCGCCACCTCGGCGTTGACGGTATTCCAAATCGTCTGCTCCGTGGCGTTGTACTTGAGGTTCAGCTCGCTAAACCATTCCTGGGCTTCGACGTGATCGATGGTCACTTCAACCTGCGGGCCCGCCTCGTACATCACGATCGTCTCGCTCGTGGCGGCCAGATCGTAAAAGCTGCCGACCATCCCCAGGGGCGTGGAGACGCCCGGCGGGAGGTTCGGATACGCGATGTACGGATCCTGAAGGAACCCGTTCATCGCGTAGCTGGTCGTGCGAGCGGTGGCGTGCTCGAGGCGCTCATAGTCCTCGGGGCACAGCCGGATGTCGTCGACGTTTTCCATGAACGGCGCCAGCGTGACGATCCACGAAACGCTGTCCACGTTGTGCTTGGTCGCCGGGAAGGCGCCATGGTGCACGTCGGCGTACTGCTGCACGGCCAGACCGATTTGGCGGAGGTTATTCGCGCATTGGGCCCGCCGGGCCGCCGACCGCGCCGCCTGTACGGCGGGCAGCAGCAGCGCCATCAAGAGACCCAAGATCGAGATAACGACTAACAGCTCAACTAACGTAAAGGCACGATGGGAAGGCATTGGTCTATCCCCTGTATGGGCGTGAATTGGCCGAAAGGCGCCGGCACTTGCGAGCCGAAAGGGGCGGCAAAACCGGGCTTAACGGCGAATTCGACGCAAGGAGGGGCCGAGAAGTTCCACTTTCACGACAGGCGCGCAAGACCCGCGCCGTCATTTAGACAACAGCGGGGCCAGGCGACGACGGTGGCGTCAGACCGTCGGCGGGCCGCGTGCGAGCGAAGACTCAACTCGCAGAGTGAAGATGAGCGCCTCGGTGAGATCAGGCGCTGTCGCAAGAGGAACAAAGACGCCGAGCGGCGCCGCGAGCGTCACAGAGGATTGAGCTTGGGCGAGCAGGCCGCAAATCGCGCAGTCGTCGCAGCTCGAAGCGATCGACGAGTCGCCCTCCGGCGGAATAGCGTGCTCGTGCCCGGCGTGTGCGGAGCAGGCGTGGCCAGGAGCGATGTGCTCCGCGGCGTGGTGGCAGTGATGAACGCCGACGAGGTCGTGCAGTCCGTAGCCTACCAGCGCGATGCCCGTGTAACACGCGATCGCCGCCAGGCCGAGAACCCGGCGGAATGCGGCACGTGAACGAGGGGAGCGAAGCATGGCCTGAGGGCGCTCCGACACCAGGATGGCAGAAAACGCTAGCACGCAGCCTCGCAAGTATAGGAATTGCCGTCCTAACCGTCAAGATTGACGCGCAACGGCAAATCGGCGTGCCCTGGGAGGCGACGGCGTCGTTAACGGGTCACGCCAGCGGCGCTTCGAGCCGCTCGAACAACGAGTTCCAGTGCAGCAGCCGCGCCCGGACCGTTCGGCTGGGCGCCTCGTCGACGGCGTTCATCCAGACGCGAAGCACGTCGCGGCGGCTGACCTGCCCCAGCAACTTGCCGTCGTCCACCACCGGCAAGCGGCGGTAGGGCGTCAGCAGGAACACCTGGGCGATCGACAGCAAGTGCGTGTCGGGGCGAATCGTTTGGGCCCCGCGGTCCATAAAGACGCGGACCTCATGGGAGGGCAGGTCCTCGTACGCCGCGTCCAGCAACACCTGCATGGCGCACCGCTCGGAGAACATGCCAAGATACCGACCGGCGGCGTCGACGACCGGAGCGCCGGAGATGCCGTGCTTGACCAGGGTATTGACGGCGTCCACCACGTTGGACGCGGGGGCCAACGTGACCAGATCGGTCACCATGAAGTCGCGGGCGAACATTGGCGTCATCGCAGAGCCCCCCTGTCGAGCGACGCGACCAACGCGCGAGCGGCGTTCCGTGCGCTCCTGCTCCCGTCGGCATGCCGCGCAGGAAAGAAACGTGTGACCGCCGGAAACGCTCCCGTCTGCGGCGTTGCTCCCGGCGCTTTAAGCATATCACTTGGGCCGGTCCGAATCCAAGCGCGCTTCGTCAAAAACGGAGAATTGCGAAAAGTTTGCCAATGCACTCAGGCAGACCGTGAACCTCGCGACGATTGCACCGCTCCTGTGTGGCAATTAATCGACCGCCACATGGTCTCGATGTTGGAGCGACGCCGTGGACCCGCCTTACTACGAGGGAACGCCGCTGGAGCGCGACGACCTGCGGCACGACGACGCGATCGGGACGTGGGCGCGGTATGAAGCGAAGAGCGAAGCGATGGAGGCGGAGTTGCGTGCGCAGGCCGGCCTGTGCGGCGTGCAGGCGCCGGCGCTGGGCAGCAAGCTGGCTCGCGTGGGGGCCGCGCTGGCGGTGTATGGGGTCGTCGCCGCGCTGGTGCTCGGCTCGTTGTCTCTGTCGCTGCGGTCGACGTCGCGCGAGCCGCACGATCCCAGCACGTTGGCTGGCGTCGACGGCGGCGCCGAGCGCGAGTTGCGGCCGCGTTTCGGGCCGTTCCGGCCGTGAGCGTTGGGCTCTGCGCTTGCCCCGCGGGCTGAGATTCTGCAGAGTGGACGGGATGTAACGCTCGCGCCTCGCCGGTTCCTCTCGTCGCCCGATTGCCCGTGAACGCCAGCCACTGGATCAACGCGCTCTCGGCATCGCTGTTCGCCCTGTTGGGCATCTGGGCGGCGGTGGTGCGGCGGCATTGGTTTCTGCGGTTCGCCGTGGTGGGCGGCGTGCTGGCGCTGGCGTTGCTGGTGCCCGCGTACGAGATCGTGATCGAGTTCGGCGTCGCCATGGGGCTGATCGCGCTGGCGGTGGGCGCGACGCGGCGGCCGCGCCCGTGGCGCGCCCGGTGGTCGATCGAGACGATCCTGCTGGCGATGGTCGTGGCGGCGGCGGTCGCCGCGGTGATCGGCGCCGCGCCGACTTACGGCGCGGAGATGTGGATTCGCCTGTTCGGCATCGGGTTTACGATCAGCTACTTCGGGCTCGTGTGCTTGTGGATCGTGTGCGGCCGGGCGCGCCGCAGCGTGCGGGTCGTGGTCGGATTCGCCGCGATCGCGTTGTATGTCGTCGTCATGTACGTGGGCGAAGGGATTCTGTACTCAGCGAGCGGAGCCACGGGCCAGGCGCGACCCGGCACGTTTCGCAGGCTGATGGAATCGTGGTTCCAGTGGGAGTATTCGGCCGTCTGGATGGCGGCGATGTTTCCCTCGGTGGCGGCGGGAGTTGGCATCATGCTGACCGTCCTCGCCGCCTCCCGAACGAGCGGCTGGTTCAGCCGCGAGGAGGTCGCCGTGGGGCCCGGCGCACGACTGGCCGCGCGAGGATTTCTGTGCCTGGCGATGGCCGCAATTCTGACGCCGAATCTGTATTTGCTGTACCGCTTGTGCACGCCGCCGGAACTGCCCGCCGCCCGCATCCCGGTCGACAACGGTTATGACGATTTCCTGGCAGCGGGTCGCAGCGCGTCGACGACGCTGGCTAACCTTGTTGGCGTCGACATCGCCGCGCTGACAGACGGGCAGTTGGCCGATTGGTTCGACAAGCTGCCGGACGTCTTCGGCGGCATCGAGAAGGGATTGAGCAAACCCAGTTGGGCGACGACGGTCTACGTCGACATCAACGACGCCGAACCGGAATTGATGCTGCATCACTACAATGCCTTGGCGATGGTGCTTCGCATCGAGATGCTCGAGCGGCGGGGCCTCGCCGCGCCGCTCGTCGACGCGTGTTGTTCGCTGATTCGCCTGGCCGAGGAGACTAACCGCGGCCAGCGAGCGAGTCTCGATACGCGTGCGGCGTGGGAATTGTATGCCATGGGCAAGTTACGTCCCCTTGTTGGCGCCCTGTCGGCCGTCGAATGCAAGGAGCTGATTGCCCAACTCGCGGCGATCGACGCGGCACGAGAACCCTTTGAAGTAAAGCTGGAGCGGGACGCGGCGTTTATTCACCGCACGAGCTGGCAGGCTCACACGCGAGCACTGCTGGCGGAATGGTCGGGCGCGGAGTCTGCCGACGTCGACTACTGGCACATCAAATCGGCGCGCAATCTGGCGTCGAACCTTCACTTGTTGATGGCCGACGCGGCGCTGCAGGCCTACTGCCTGGACCATGGTCGGCCGCCGGACGCGCTGGCCGAGCTGGTTCCGGAGTATCTCGCCGAGGTTCCTGTGGACGCCCTGTGCGACGCGCCGTTGCGCTACCGCCGCGAAGGAGGCGCCTACCGCGTTTACAGCGTGGGATGGAACGGCGTGGACGACGGAGGATTGATCGACGATCCGCTCGGGTCCTTGGACGGGGATTACCTCTCGATCGGCCCGCACATAAAGCCGCTGCCCCGGCCCCTGCGGGGGTTGCCGGCCTCGGCGTGGACGCACACGCGGGAATGGCTGCAAAGCGCCGCCGACGCGATTTGGAAAGCGAAGCGGTTGCCCGCGCTCACAACCCCGTATTGAGTCGTTCGATCCGGCGCGTCAAATTGGTCGCTTTCGAGCACCCACTCGACTTCGATACCGCCAAGTTCACCTTGCCGACGTTTCTTGATCGTCAACGAAAGGCGAAATAGAATTCAGATCATGACGACTCAACAACTCCATGCGATGCTTCGGGCCGCGCCGTTTCAGCCTTTTGACGTTCACCTGGCCGATGGCAGGGCAATTCCCGTTCGGCATCCAGAATTGGTCTTGGTCACGCCTGGCGGCCGCACGATTGGCATTGCCAGCGAAGATGACGCCATCGAAATCATCGACCTCTTGTTGGTAACGAGCCTCAAGCCGCAATCCAACGGGGCGACGCGATGACACCTCTAGGAATGGCCGGCGAGATTCCGCGTTAGGCTAAGCCCGCATTCAGTGCCTGCAAATCCCCCGGCACGAAGCAGCCGTCCTTGCGGATCAGCTCGCCGTCGAACCACACCTCGCCGCCGCCGTAGTCCTCGCGCTGGATGAGCACGAGGTCCCAGTGGATGCGGCTGCGATTGCCGTTGTCGGCGATTTCGTAGGCCTGGCCGGGCGTCAGGTGGAAGCTGCCGCCGATCTTCTCGTCGAACAGCGTGTCGAGCATCGGGTGGCGGACGCGGTTGTTCGTGCCGAGCGACCACTCGCCGCAGTAGCGGCCGCCGTCGTCGGAATCGAGAATCTGGTTGATTCGCTCGGTGTTGTTGGCCGTCGCTTTGACGATCTTGCCGTCCTTAAACTCGAACGCGATGTCGCTGAACACTGTGCCCTGGTAGCGGGACTGCGTGTTGAAGCGGATCACGCCGTTGATGCTGTCGCGCACGGGGGCGGTGAACACCTCGCCGTCGGGGATGTTGCGCTCACCGAAGCAGGCGATCGTGGGAATGTCGCGAATCGAAAATTCGAGGTCCGTGCCGGGCGCCTTGATGTGCACGCGGTCGGCGGCGTTCATGCGGGCCACCAGTGGCTCCTGGGCCTGCTTCATCGCCGGGTAGTCGGCCGTGCAGACCTCGAAGTAAAAATCCTCGAACGCGGCGGTGCTCATGCCGGCGGCCTGGGCGAACGAGTCGGTCGGGTAGCGGAGCACGACCCACTTGGTCTTCGGCACGCGGACCGCGGTATGCACGGCCTGCCACCAGTGCTGCTGGTACAGGTCCATCTGCGGCTGCGGCACGTCGGCGTGCTGGCTGCTGTTGGCGGCGCCGCGGATGCCGATGTAGGCCTGCACGCGCTCCATGCGGGCCCGCTCGAGCTCGCCGGCGAGCGTCATGCTCTCCTCGGTGGCTGTGCGGTAGAGCGAGCGGAGCACGGCGTTGTTCTTGAGCGTGACCAGCGGGACGGCGCCGCGGGCGGCGGCGCCTTCGACGAGCGCGCAGACGAGCTGCGGCTCGGGCAGGTCGATCGCTTCGATGAGCAGCTTTTCGCCTTTGGCGACGCGGCAGCTATGGTCGAGCAGGACGTCGGCAAGTTGGTCGATGCGAGGGTCGTGCATGGGGGAAGGGGAGTCAGGGTTCGGGGTTCAGGAGGGAAATAGCCCTCGGCGCAAGCCGGGGGTTCAGGGTCGGAGGTTGGGAAGATGGCAATGCTACGCGTCGCTGGGGGGCGACCAGAGGCGGTCGACGCCGTAGCGGTCGAAGACCTCGTCGGCGCTGACGATGGTCAAGTTTTCGTGAATCGCCTGCGCGGCCAACATGCGGTCGAAGGGGTCGCGATGTTCGAGCGGTAGCTGCGAAGTGCGGAGGACATGCTCGACTGAAATCGGCAACACGTGGAACGCCTTGATCTCCCGCTTCACAAACTCGTCCAGCGACTCGTGCCACGTCATCTTGCCAATGGCCGTTTTGATCGCGACTTCCCAAATGCTGGCTATGCTCACATAGGTCCGGCTGCGGGCGCCTTCAATGGCAACGTGCGCGTCGCTGCTCAATCGTGCATCGCCTCGGACGAACCAGAGCCAGGCGTGCGTGTCTAGCAACAACGGCATCACATGTACTCGGCAAAATCATCCAGAGGAGCGTCGAAGTCATCGGCCATCTCGAATTTACCGCGAGCACTCCCGAACACGGGGCGGGGTTTTTCCTCGTCGGCGCCGGTGACCTTCGCCACCGGCTTGCCGTCGAGAACGATCACGAATTCCTCGCCCTGGGCCACGGCCGCGACGATGTCAGGCAGTCGGTTTTGGGCGTCGGCGAGGGCGACTTGGGTCATGGCGATGTACTCCAAAGGCAGGCGCGGGCAAGGCAGGTGGCGCGAACCTCCCATTTCTCAGCGTCTGTGTGCGACCGAGCGGGGGGCGATTGAGCTGCAAGGTGATTTCTATCTCGTAACTCACGAGCCATAGCTCCAATTGATCGAGCCGCGCTTTCCACCGCGTCTTGAAATCCAGCATGAACGAGCGGTGATCCGGGATGTCAGGCACGTCCACCACGATTCTCGCCAGGTCATCCCGATAGAGCAGGCCGCCTTGGCGCCAGTGGCCTTCCACCTTCTGGGTTTCATAGCTCGCCGCCCCGAAGCGATCGACGATCTGAAATACCGCCTCGGCGAGCCATTCGGCGGGGACTTCTCGCCCATCATTGAATCGAAGCGGGAGCAGCACTTCGTAGCGCCGCCACTTGCTGCTCATAGGTTGCTTTTCCTTGTACGGCAAACGGGATTCCCTGATCAGCCAGCGCTTCCAGCGCCGCCTCGGGCACCAGATGCTCCCCCGATTTGAGTACCCGGCCGGAGAACCGCCCCAGCAAGAAGGCGAGGGCCCGGAATGGCACTTGAACTTTGTCTAACTCGTTCGCTGTTGAAATGATATGGACAT
>CAYSFP010000150.1:0-13934 GCA_964430075.1 uncultured Planctomycetaceae bacterium
GGCAGAGCCTCGGCAATTCTCACCGGCAGAGCCGGTGGATTAACTAGGATTTAGATGACTCGCGGCAGCCCGCGCCCTTACTTGGTCACGCCGTCGGTCGTAGCCGCCGCCGTCTCCGCATCCGCCGCGAGGTTGACGCGGATGATCTCTTTGTCGTTGCGGATGAATGCGCTGCGGTCGGCGAATGCCGGCATCGACCAGACGACGTCGCGGCCGTGGGCCAACCCGGTCGGCTCGATCACCTTAGCACGATCGAGCTCCTCGTAGCCGTCGCGGGTGAGGCGGGCGATGACCAGCTCGCCGGCTTCGGTAAACATCCAGTAGCGATCGCCCTGGCGGACGATGAAGGCCGTGCCGGAGGGCAACGGCCGGCGACCCATAGGCTGGGGCGTTTCCCACAGTTGCTCGCCGGCGGCCAGGTCGATCCCGCGCAAATTGCCGGACTGATCGACGCCGTACAGGGCTCCATCGGCGGCGAGGGGCTGCACGTTGATCGGGGCGATGGCGCCCTGCCCTTTGTTGGCCCAGGCGAGCTCCGCATCGGGCGTGTCGGGGTTCATCTTCAGGCACAGGCTTTTGCCCTGGAAGCCGCCGACGTAGAGCAAGCCGTCGGCGAAGACCGGCGAGAGGATGACGCAGTCGTTGTCGGCCTTGTAGGGGAACGACCACGGGAGTTCCGCGCCGGTTTCTGGATCCACGGCGCTGAGGGCGTCGGGCCGGGCGAGGACGAGCTGCCGCACGCCGCCGGCTTCAATGATTGTCGGCGGCGAATAGCCCTGCGCCGCTGAGGTAAGAGCACGCCACCTCTCTTCGCCCGTTTTCTTGTCGAACGCCACGACATGGCTGCCCTCGCCGCCGACGACGCAGATCAGCCGCGGGCCGTCGACCAGCGGATGCGCGGCAAAGCCCCACAGCGGCGAAGGGGCGTTGTAGTCGCGCTGGAAGTTCTTGTCCCATTTGACGTCGCCCGTTTTCGCGTCGAGACAAGTGAGCTGGCCTTCGCCGCCGAGTGCGTAGACGAGCCCCTCGTCGACGACCGGCGTGCAGCGCGGTCCCGAGGGGTAGGACATCGTGTACGTGGCGGAATATTCGTGCTTCCAGAGTTCCTTGCCCGTGCTCTCGTCGAGGCAGCGGATGCGCTCGGTTCCGTCGAAAGGCTTGCGGGCGAAGTTGTCGACGTTCAGATTCTCGTCGGTCACGAAGTCGGTGATGTAGACGCGCCCGTCGGCGACGGCTGGGCCAGCGTACCCGGCGGCCACGGCGGTGCGCCAGGCGATCGGCGGCCCCGCTTCGGGAAAGGCTTCGATCAAACCGGTCTCGCGCCAGACATTGTCGCGCTGGGGTCCCATCCATTGCGGCCAATCGTCGGCCGTGGCCGGCGAAGCGGAGCAAACCGTGAGCATCGTAAACGCCAAGCCGAGAATCGCGCGCGACATGAGTTGGCTCGCAGGGGACGGGTGGGTGCGAAACGCTGGATAAAAGCGTAGCGGACGGGACGGCGGCGGCCAATCGATTGGTAGACTGGGTAAAATTGGCTTGGGCGGCGGGCCGTCCTCTCGCGCTCCGCTGCGGAGGACCTTCGCGTCGCGGCTAAACGTGTTTGGCGGGCTGGCGTTTTTGTGGGTTCGCGTGAGGGGGCCGAAAGCTGGGGCGGCTTTTGCCGCGGCCGCGGCGGCGGATATAACTACCGCTAACGGCACGGGCCTGTCGCTCGTGCGGGAATCGCCTCTCCTTTTGTACTGGGCTCGACGATGAAACGTTGCAAGTTGTTCCTGCTGCTCGCCGCCGCTGCGGTCGTCGCACATCCGAGCATGGTCTTCGCCCAGAGCGCCGCGGCGACCGAGGCGAAGGCGGACGCCGATGCGGCCGTCGATGAAACCGCAGCCGAGGAGTCGGAAGGCGAGCCCGCGCCGCTGACGATCGGCGACGACGCGCCGGCGATCGACGTGGAGCACTGGGTGCAGGACGGCGGCGGGCGGTTCAAGCCAGTCACCGCGTTCGAACCCGGCAACGTGTACATCGTCGAATTCTGGGCGACGTGGTGCAGACCGTGCATCCAGTCGATGCCGCACATCAGCGAGCTGCAGGAGAAGTACGCGGACCAGCGCGTGCAGGTGGTCTCGATCAGCGACGAGCCGCTGGAGACGGTCACCGAATTCTTGGCGAAGCAATCGCAGGTGGATCCGGAGAAGACCTACGGCGAAATCACGGCGAACTATTGCCTGACGACCGATCCCGATCGATCGGAGTATGCCGCGTATATGGAGGCAGCGGGCCAGAACGGCATCCCGACGGCGTTTATCGTGGGGAAGGACGCCAAGATCGAGTGGATCGGCCATCCCATGGCGATGGACGAGGTCGTGGAACAAGTGGTCGCCGACGCGTGGGACCGCGAGGCGTATCGCAAGCGCCTCGAAATGGAGCAGAAACTCGAAACGCAGTTGCAGAACATTGCCGGAATGGCTTACGGCGGCAAGGCGGACGAGGCCTACGCCGCCTTTGACGCCCTCTTAGCCGAGATCGAGGACGAGGACCTCAAGGAGCGCGTCGAGAGCATCCGCGTGCAGATTGACCGCATGGTCTTCGAGGTCGCCGTGGAGGGCGACCAAGAGCGAGCCGTCGAAATGTTGCCGCGCGTCGTCGAGGGATTAGGCGGCTCGCCGGCGGCGGCGGGGATGCTGTGCAGTCTCGTGGTGCGTCGGATCGAGTCGGGCGACGAGGTGTCGGAACCGCTCGCGGCGGCCGCGATCGAACAGCTCGAAGCGGCGCTGGAAAACGATCCCGGCATGTATGAAACGCCGCTCAGGAAATTGCTGGCGAAGCTCTTGAAGCACACGGGCGACGCCGCCCGGGCCGTCGAGATCATGCAGCAGGCGATCGAGAACGCGCCGGAGGAACAAAAGGAAGAGCTGCAGCGCGTGCTCGACGAGCTGCAGGAAAGCGAAGACGGAAGCGAGGCGGCGGCCAAGTGATCGGCGGCGCCCGTCTCCGCAACGCGAGTTCGACTTATTGCGTGAAGATTTCGGCGAGCGCCGCCCCAAGCTCTGTTGCTACGGCGTCGTTCGACTCGTCCGCCTTCCCATGTTCGGGCGGAGAGAACTCCGCCGCGGGTTCGGCGTAGGCTGCGAGCGCTGCGTCGAGTGGGCGGAAGTCCGGCGCCATCGTCGGCGGTCGGTAGAATTCGCGAGTTCGCCGCGGCCGCTCCCTGTGCGCGCTCGTCGCCGCGAGATCTTCGGTAAGAATCCAGCCTGCCAAATCCAGCGGCGCCGCGGCCGCGCGATCGATCCCCGCCACGACAGCCGCCGCGGCGCCGGCCGTCGACCCGAAGCCGTCGCGCCACACGGTCAGGTCGGCGGCGTCGACGACGCCGTTGCCGCTGCCGTCGGCCCCGCTGAACGCCGCTCCTGTGGCGCCCAGCGTGCGCTGCCAAACGAGGAAGTCGTTGCCGTCAACGTCGCCGTCGCTGTCGTAGTCGCCGGGCAGCTCGGGACTCGTGTTTGGGCCGGTCCCCGGCGTGCCGCCGTGCACGTCGCTGACCTTCCAGTTAGCCGGGTCGCTGGCGTCGCCCAGCGGATCGATGATCTCCAGCGACGGCCCGTTGCCGTCGGGCTCGGACGGCCAGGGATCGCGATCGCTCCACGTGATGGTTTGGATGGGGATGCCGCTCGCGTCGGCCAGCACGATCGTCTCGCCGCCGTTGCTCAGATTGGCGTTGCCGTAGCCCTGGGGCGCAACATTGATTCCTGTGCCGTAAACGGACTGAAACGCCGTGGGATTGCGGGCCACGACGATCCGCTCGCCTGGGGCGAGCGTGCCGCCGGCGAAGATGTACGGATCATTGGCAAACGTCGTGAGCTGCACGCCGGCAAGGTTCACCGGCGCGGCGCCGACGTTGAGGATCTCCAGGAACTCGAGGTCCTGCTCGTCCGCCACGGCGGGGTTGGCGGCGGGATTATAGTGCAACTCGACGATTCGCAGCGTCGTTTCTCCCTCGGCGGCCGCGGTGACGAACTCGAGCGGCTCCGACCAGTGGCTCCAGCGTCCCGTGCTGTCCTGCATGCGGACGCGCGCCCGGTAGGTCTTGCCCGCCGCCAGGGCACTCCCGGGGACCGTTGTCGTGGCCGCGTAGGCGGTCAACTCGCCGCTCTCCCACGTGGCGTCGATTTCGTACTTCCACGGCTGCGTGGGATCGAAACCCTGAGTCGTGGGATTCGCGATCTCGGCGAGGCGCCACTCCATTTTCGCGAACGGATTGCCCTGGGCGTCCTGGTACGCGCTGGCCGTGAATTGCAGGCCGTCGATCGGGAAGCCTTCGGCTCCCGAGTACGTGATGCTCGGCTTGCGCGGCGCCTGGCCCTCTTCGGCGAGGGTCAGAATGGTGCTGTCGATGTAGTTGCTGCGCGTGACGGCGTAGTTCTTCAGCACCTGCATCATGCCGGCGAAACTACCTGCCGCGGGAACGCCGGGGCCGCCCGCGTAGAAGCGGCCGTGGCCCGCCTTGCTCGGGTTCACGCGGTTGGAAACCAGGATGGGATTGTAGTCCCACATGGCGCGGTCGGCGTCGACCAGCGACGGCTGGCCCGGCGTGTAGATGAACTGCGCCATCTCGTCGACGACGAGGCCGATCTGCTCGGGGTTGATCAGCAGGTCCCGCAGCTCGCGAATGCGATTGCGGTACTCGAGCGTGAACTCGGGAATCGTCAGCACGCGGTTGCGAAACGGCTCGTTGCCGTCGCCGAACATATTGTTCGCCCAGGTGAGATCGAGGTCCCAGGGAATCGTTTCCCACTTGTCGGTTTCGGGATTGTGGTAGTAGTAGTAGTTTTTCCCGGAGCCGATGTCGTAGTGGTGGATCGTTTCGACGATGGATCGGTAGCTGTAGTACTGGTCGAGGTCGAGATTGTCGCGCCACCAGGCGACGGTCTGCGGTCCGCTTTCGTAGGCGGACTTGAACTGGATCAAATCGGACGAGTTAGACGGCTGGGGATAGTCGCCCTGGTTCGTCAACTCGCCGCCGATGCCGCCGACTCCCAAGCCGCCTTCCATCTTGTAGAGATTGCCGTCCGGCAGGCCACGCTCTTCGAGGAATTCGCCTTCGATGTCTTCGATGACGAGATACAGCCCCTGGAAATCAGTGCTGTACTGGTTGGCGCCGGTTTCGCTCGCGCTTTCGACGATGCGGAAGTGGACGAAGTGCGTGTTGGAGGCCGGAACGCCCGCAAGACTGAACAGCTTGAATCCCACCGACTCGAACAAGCCCTGTTCGCCCCGGTGCCAGAAGTCGCCCTGCTGGATGATAGCGCTGAAATTGAGCTTTTCCCAGGGGACTTCGTACCGATTGCCGTAGTTGTCGCGGGCCTGGAAGCCGTGGCCGCGGTTGAAGTCGAACTTCCACATGTTCTTGCCCATGGAGTAGCGCCACACGCCGCCGCGGGCTCGATAGCGGATGTGGTCGTACACGACGCCGTCGTACACGAGCGTGCCCTGCCAGCGATACTGGTCGCCGCCGTAGGCGCCCTGATTCGTGTTGGGGATGTGCTGGGCGTCTTCGTGGTCCTGGCGCCGCGTAATCAAGGTGTAGGTGGCGATCGAGTCGAGCACTTCGGGGCCGTACGCGACGGCCGGCGTGACGCCGGGCTGGACGGCGCCGGTCCAGGTCGGCGTTTCGCCGAACACGTAGTAGGCGAAGTTGGGCTGGGGGTCGTCGGCGTAAGGCCCAGTGACGGACGCGCCCAGCGCGTCGACGGCCGTCACGCGATAGCGCACCAGACGGCGATTGGCGTTCAGGCTGCCCGCCATGGTGACGCTGTAGACGCCGTCGCCGGCCGTGGCATCGCCATTTGTTCCATCGTCGAACATGGGGATCGTCGTCCACTGCGCGAGGTACCGCGGATCGTCGATCTCGATGTAGTCGCCGGGGTCGACCAACTGGTAATCGAGCGTGACGGACTGCACGCCGTCGGGGTCGGTCACCTTCATCGTGATGACGACGTCCTCTCCCGGCGCGGGCTGCTGGACCGATTGGTTGAGCTGCCGCATCTGCGGCGCCGCATTGTCGGCGAACACCGAGTTCTGGGCGCCGGGCGTGGGCGGCCCAAGTGCGCCGCCAGGCAGCTTCAATTCGAGGTCGAACGAGACGTCGCTGCTGTTGATGGGCTGATTCAGCACGTGAACGGCGATCGTGTTCTCGCCCGGAACCAAGTACGCGCTGACGCCGGCGAGGGTGAACTCTTCCCACGCGGCTTCGTGGTTTATGCCGGCCGTGCTGTTGTAGTTCTTCGGCCCGCTCGTCACGTAGTATCGCCCCGCCTCGACGCCGTTGATGTACACGATAGCGCCGTCGTCGACGTACAGCCGCAGTTGCAGCACGTCGGGAACGCTGCCGTTGATGGTGACACTGCGGCGGGCATAGAAGCTCGTATAGTTGCCAGCCATGTCGGCGAGCACGGTGGCGTCGTCGCCGTCGCCGTAGCCGATCGATGCGTTGCCGAGCTGCCAAGGCACGACGTCGTTGGAAACGACGAATCCGGTTTTCCTCCAGTCTTGCGCCGGGTCGAACAAATGGGTCGGCGGATTGGCGGTGATGCCCTTGCGATAGCGCCACGCCGAACCCGCGGGCACGAGGACGGCGCCAGCCTCCACGCCGGACAGGCCCGAGGAGCGCCAACTGCCGGCGAGGTCGTTGTCGAGCGCCGGGTTGATCAGCTCGACCGAGCTGCCGAACTCGCCGCTGGTGGGCCAGGGCCAGCCGAGCTGATAGGTCACCGTGTCGACCACCGCGTTCGCTGCGTTGCGCAACTCGATCGTCTCGCCTTCGTTGTTGAGTTTGTCGCCTTCCTCCCAGACGCCCAGAGGCGCGAAGCCAAAGCGGGCCTGGAAGTGCGCCGCGTTCTGCGCGATGACCACGTAACCGCCGGCGGCGATCGACGACCCCGCGGGAAACGTGAAGTCGACGGCCTCGTCGATCCGCCACCCGCTCAGGTCGACCGCGGCTGCTCCCGTGTTGTGGAGCTCGATGAATTCCGATTGTTCGACGGGGTTATCCGGATCGTAGTGGAACTCGTTGATGACGACGGCCAGCAGGTGGCGGTCTTCGAGCCGCTCGACGCCGCGGAGGCGTCGTCGCGATTTCTTAACACTTGGATTCCGCCGCCGCGTATTTCGTCCGCTACGCCTCATCGTCCGCCCCTGAAGACCGAAGGGAGAATTGTTCCGAACCTTCAGGTTACCCCAAACCGCAGCCCATGTCGCGGGATTGCCCAACAGAGAGATGGGAGAGAAATCTGCCGAAAAAAGCTCGCCACGGACGCAGCCGGTTTTGGCGCAGAGGCTGGCGATTTTGAGCCCCAGACCCCTGGGGCGCCGATTCCGCGGGCCGGTTATGATGGGCATCGCAAACGCGCGAATCGCGAATTCTCGATTCCTTCGCTCCGGACGACCGTCAGATGAAATCCTTCCTGTTGACGACCGCTCTCCTCATTGCTCTCCCTCCGGGAACGTGGGCCGGCGAAGCTCAGGATCGCTCGTCCGCCGATCAGATGTTAGCGGAGTACTTCCGCCAGGAAACCCGTCAGTTGGCCGACAATTGTCTGGCCGACATCCGCACTTGGGACGACTGGACGAGTCGCCGCGACGCGTATCGCCGCCAATTGTTCGAAATGCTAGGGCTCGATCCGCTGCCGGAACGGACGCCGCTCGAGGCGGTCGTGACCGGCCGGCTGGAGCACGAGGAATTCACAGTCGAGAAGCTGCACTTCCAGTCGCGACCGCGGTTGTACGTGACCGGCAATCTTTACCTGCCCAAGGAGCGCACCGGCCCTTGCCCCGCCGTGCTTTATCTGTGCGGCCACGCGCCCGTGGTGACGGACGGAGTGAGCTACGGCAACAAGACGCACTATCAGCCGCACGGCGCCTGGTTCGCGCGCAACGGTTTCGTGTGCCTGGTGCTCGACACGCTGCAGTTGGGCGAGATCGAGGGCATTCACCACGGCACGTACCGCGAAAACATGTGGTGGTGGAACGCCCGTGGGTACACACCGGCCGGCGTCGAGGCCTGGAATGCGATTCGGGCGCTCGACTATTTGCAGTCGCGGCCGGAAGTCGACGGCGAGCGGCTGGGCGTCACCGGACGCAGCGGCGGCGGCGCGTCGAGTTGGTGGACCGCCACGCTCGACGATCGGATCAAGGCGGCGGTCCCGGTCGCGGGGATCACCAACCTGGAGGATCATGTCGTCGAGGGGTGCGTCGAGGGACATTGCGACTGCATGTATCCGGTGAACACCTACCGGTGGGACTTCGGCCAGGTCGCGGCGCTGGTGGCGCCGCGGCCGCTCGTGCTCGCCAACACGGATCACGACACGATCTTTCCGCTGGACGGGGTCATGGAGACCTACCGGCATTTGCGGCGGCTCTACGATCTGGCCGGCGCGCCCGAGCGCCTCGGCCTGCACATTTCCGCCGGCCCGCACGACGACACGCAGGTGTTGAAACTCGACGCCTTCGGATGGTTCAACCATCATCTCAAGGGCAACGACGACCCGCTCGATCCGCGGGCGCCGGCCTATTTTGAACCGGAAGACCTCAAGGTGTTTGCCGCGTTGCCGAGCGACGAGCTGAACACGCGAATTCACGAGACATTCACGCCGGTCGCGCCGGCGCCAGCGGTTCCTGAAGATCGCGACGAGTGGGAGGCGATGCGTGCGGATTGGCTCGCCGCGCTGCGCGAGAAAGTCTTCCGCGGGTGGCCCGACATCAAGGCGCCGCCGACAGCACAACGGGTGGCCGAACAGCGTCTCGGCGACGTGGTCGTGGCGGCCTACGAATTCGAAAGCCAGCCCCAGGTGCGGCTGCGGTTCCTCGCCTTCGAGCCCGGCGACCACCCCGCCGGGCCGACGAAATTGGCGACCCTGCGCTTGCTCGACGAGCCGGGCTGGTCCGAGTTCGTCGCGACGGCGCCGGCCGAAGTGCTCCAACTGCTTGGCGAGGAGCCGCCGACTTCGGACGCGGGCGCGGCACGTGCTCTCACGCTCCCCGATTTGGCCGCCGAACGAGGCACAATCATCTACATGGCGCCGCGCGGAATCGGCCCCTCGGCGTGGAATCCGCAATCTCCGAACTCCTCCACCCACATCCGACGACGTTTTATGCTGCTGGGCCAAACGCTGGATGGCATGCGCGTGTGGGACGCGAGACGAGCGATCCAGTGCATTCGTGCCATGGAAGGCTCCACGGAAGCGGAGGTGCGAATCGAAGCGCGCGGCGAGGCCGCGGGGCTGGCCCTGTATGCGGCGCTGTTCGAACCCGCCGTGACCGAGCTGAATTTGCGCGAGCTCGCGGGCTCCCATCGAGAGGGGCCTGATTTTCTGAACGTCCTCCGCGATCTCGATCTCCCGCAGGCCGTGGCGATGGCTGCCCAGCAGGCGACCGTGCGGCTCGAAGACGCGGTAACCGCCGAGTGGGAGTATCCGCTTGCCGTCGCTGACCGGTTCGACTGGCAGGCCCGTCTCGAGATCGAGGAATCGGCGGCTCACGACTCGACTCGTCAGGGCGAGTCGGAATGACGTCGTACGGCAGCGGCGTGGCGGCGTTGGGTTGAGACGATATTTCAAAGTCCTGGCGCCTCTGCTTTCGAGAGCGATATGAAGGTCGGCATCGTCGGGTGTGGATTCGTCGGCTCCACGGCCGCTTACGCCATGGTGATGCAGGGCGTGGGCCGGAAGATCGTCCTCGTCGACAAGAACGCCGAGCGGGCCGCGGCGGAAGCCGACGACATCCGGCACGCCGTGCCCTTCTCCCACGCGCTCGATGTCGCCGCGGGCGACTACGAGGACCTCTCCGGCTGCAAGGTCGTCGTGTTGTGCGCGGGCGTCGGGCAGAAGCCCGGCGAAACGCGGTTGCAACTTCTGCAGCGGAATGCGGCCGTGTTCAGGGAGATCGTGCCCGCCATCTTGGCCGCAGCGCCCGAGGCCGTGCTCGTCGTGGCGACCAATCCCGTCGACGTGATGACGCACCTGGCCGCCCGATTCGCCGCCGCATGCGGAACGCCGGTCCAGCGCGTGCTGGGTTCGGGAACGACGCTCGACACGGCGCGCTTTCGCAGCCTGTTGGGCGCGCATTGCGGCGTGGAGCCGCACCATGTGCATGCCTATGTCATCGGCGAGCACGGCGATTCCGAAGTGCTGACGTGGTCGCTGGCCACGATCGGGGGCATGCCGCTGGAGTCGTTCGCATCGCTGCGGCGCATCGAGATTACGCACGAGATTCGACAATCGATCGATCAGAAGGTGCGGCGCGCCGCGTACACGATCATCCGGGGAAAAGGGGCGACGTACTACGGCATCGGCAGCGCGCTGAGCCGAATCGTCGACGTGGTGCTCCACGACCAGCGCTCGATCCTGACGGTTTGCGCGCCGGCGCCCGAAGTGGCGGGCGTCCGGGACGTCACGGTCGCCTTGCCTCGCCTCGTTGGCGGAAGCGGCGTTCTGGAGACCTTTCCTCTGCCGCTAAACGACCAAGAAGCACGGGAACTGAACCACAGTGCTCGGCAAATTCGCGACGCGCTGGATGAGATTTGAATAAGACGAGCGGCGAATGCTCGATGCGCGCCTCGCCGCTCGCTGATTCTTACGAGGGACTCCCTGGTCTGGAGCCACGCCCGCACCTGAAGCGGCGATTAGCAAAAAGAATGCACCGGAACCAACACTCTTGGTAACGACTCGCTGCTTGGCGATGCACGGAAATGGCTCTGTTGACGGCCGACGTACGGCGAGCGCAATCGGCCTGACGGTCATTTCCCGCTCCGCCGCGCCTGCGGCGGCGGGGCAACTTGTCGCCAGGCAAGAAACCGCTGCGAACCGGGCTCTTGCGCCCGTTCACGCGGGCTTTGCGGGGCAAGTTGTCGCCCCCCGCCCCGTCGCTGCAGGGACGCGGAGACGGGGCAATCCAACCTGGGCGCCACGCCGGGCGCAACTCCCGCGTGGCCTCCCAGAATTGAATCTTCGCCAGCGCGGGGGTGTAAACGATCCGCGCCGACAAATAACTCAGACCACGCGCCAAAGCGGGCGGCCAGGCATTTCGCGTGCGTCGCGCACTGGGTCGACGACGAAATGAGACTAAATGGCTCCAAAAATACAAAGAGCATACAGCGAATAACCCAGTCCGACCCACATCGCGCCGCCCAAGATGACGCCGAGAATCATCCCTTTCCCCGGATTGAGACCGTAATGTTCCGCATTGCGTTCCATGTGACGTCGCTCCAGCCAGCCCCTTTCCGAGTGCATAGCAATAGTGGTGCTGATCGATATCAAACGCGGAAGCGTTGGCTTACTCCGCCGCACGATTCCGCGCAGGCGATTCAGTGGACTCCGCGTCGCGGCTTGGAATTGGAAGAGTTACTTCGGCGATGCCCAACAATGGAATCGTCAGCCGTAGAGTTACTGCTCCGCTGAGATGGCTGCGTATGATCTCTCCCTCGAACGCAGAGGAATTGTTCCAAACCATGTCCGTAATCTCCACAAACGTTAAGAACGCCGCGTCGCCCCGAGTAGACGTATGCCCGGGTGCGACGCGGCTTGTGCCTAGTAGCCGCGAGCTGGGAGGGTCGGTAGCTCGGCAACTATCACTGCGAACGAGCATCGCAGCAGGCGATCAAACAGCTATTGCGGGCCTAGTGCAAGCGACGTGCCAGCAAAGCCGGCTACTTGCTCCGAAATGAACGAATTAGCCGGCGGACTCGGCAAATTCAGTGCCTGGGACGAATATTGTCCGGCAAGCACGGATTGGAGCAGGCGGCCGTCCCCAGCAAATGCCAAAGGAGCCTGGAGCACTTAACCGTGATATTTACAGGCGACAGCCCCCCTGTCGGGTCGCGAAAGACCGGGCGCCGCGCCAAACGAGCATGAAAGACGCGACGACCCGCCGAAGCGGGCAGCCGGGCATGGGATCGCAAGCGAGGTTGGGTGTTACGGACCTCACAAACGATTGCCGCCTCAATGATGAGCAGTCGGACATTTCCACGTAAGGACTTCCTTACCCATAACTCTTGAGTACTAAATGCGAGCATGGCTATTCCAAGACCCGAAGCGCCTCGCAGATTGGTGGCGTGCCTTGCTCTGTTTTGCGTACATGACCGGCTGGCGGATCGGCGAGATTCTCGACCTGTGCCGCGACGATCTCGACTTGGAGACCGGCATCGCGACGGTCGACGCCGAGAGCACCAAGGGTCGCCGGACGGCACGCGTCGAGCTGCCGGCCATCGTGATCGAGCACGTGCGCGCTATCGTCGAATTCCAGCCGCTGGTATTCGACTGGCCCCACCACGAGCGCACCCTGTGGGTGGACTTCACGGCCCTGAAGGCGGCCGCGGGCGTCGCGTTCCCTGGCGCCTTCCACCGCTTCCGGTTCGGATTCGCCAACGCCAATGTCGATGCGGTCGACGCCGACCTGCTGCAGATGCTCATGCGGCACCGCGACCCACAGACGACCCGGCATTACATCAACGCGGCGGCCAGGATGAAGCGAAGCGGCGTTGTCGAGCGAATTCATGTGCCGGCGTTCCTGAGGACCGCCAGCGGTTGAATCGTCGTGGAAGGTTTATGGAAGGTCGGCCCATTTTCGAGGGCCAGACGAGTCGTCGCAAGTCGTTGCGGCGTAAGAAATACACTGGAACCAACACCCTTCGCAACAAATTTCTGGTTAACGAATCACGGAAGTGGTTCAGCGGCAAGAAATTGCGAGTTCGCACCCTTTTCGATCGGCGCTGGGACGAACGCAATCGATTGCGAGAACGGCAATCGGCCGGTTAACGCCCCAACGTCATGCATCACGCAACGCGAGTTCGCTCGCGGTTGAGTACCAGGAGGTTATTCGTTGTAAACGTGGCGACGCAACGGGTGTGACCATCTCGGTCGAGGAATTCGACTTCGAGACCATCTGGCGGAAGAAGCTCGACGACGGTGCCGACGTCGCCGACCTGGACCGCTGATTCGCTGCCGCTATTGAGCACGGCCACGATGTCGAATAGCTGTGGTTGTCGAGCCTGGCTCATGGATCACCTCCGCCTACAGTATATAGCACGTCACCAGCCGAAGGAAATCCTCGCCGGGGCGGACGATCCACGCCATGCGTATCGTCGCCGCTCCGCCGGGACCGGTAAAGGCGGAATCTACCGTGTATCGCTGGCCGTACTGATCTACCTTTCCGATGACGGCCTCGCCGGTCATTGCGGTCTTCTCAACGGCATCGAGCAGCAACCGGGCGTTTTGGCGGTTGATGCCTAAGAGCGACTCAAACAAGCGTGCTTTGTGCTGGCCCTCATCGTGTTCTGGATCGAGCGAATAGCCGAGCAGCTTTCGCGGGTCGATCACCGCTCGTTCGCCGTTCGGCAGCTTCACGCGTTATATCTCCTCGAATCGGCAACCAGCGTGCGGCTCGACGTCTGGTCAGCCAGCACCGCATATCGAGCCGGAAGGTCTTGTCGCCGACGGGCAACGTTTCGCCCAAAGACCTGAAAGGCGTCCTTCTCAGCGGCCCCCGCCACTGTCCGAAAGTGGCGGGCTAGCGCAAACCCGAAATGGCCGGCGCGACGGACGCAATATACTACACTTGAATAACATCGCAAAACGACCGACATTTGCTCCTACCTCGAATTACGGCGATCGGTGATTCGCCCGATACCTTTCGGGCAGCCGGCCGTTCTCGTCCAAATCAAAGCCGGCGTTCTGAGTGCGGCTGAACGTTTTTGCCTCTGAGGCCCTGCCTGCGACCTCGCAACTCTGCGACGCGGTCAGCCTTCGAGCGGCAGAACGCATCATGCGGTTCAGGCGTCCAACCGCCCTCGCGGGTGTGCGTTAGGCGCCTCTGCTGACTCGCCGTCATCTCTTTGTGAATGGCGCCTGAAACGTGCAGCGCCTGGCGCCGAAATTTTGCAGCGCGAT
>CAYSFP010000151.1:0-13917 GCA_964430075.1 uncultured Planctomycetaceae bacterium
GGTAATGGGGATCAGCGAGCGGTTCTCGATGGCGTTCGCCAAGAGCCAACTCGCCGCCGGCACCGTGCTGCCCAGCGCGGGCAACATCTTCGTGAGCGTCGCCGACAAGTCCAAGCCGGCCATCGTGGATCTTGCATCGCGGTTGCACAAGTTGGGTTTCACGCTGCTGGCCACCGACGGCACGGCCAGGCTGCTCGAGGCGGCAGACGTCCCCACGCGCCGCGTGAAGAAAATCAGCGAGGGGCATCCCAATTTGCTCGACTTCCTCACTGACGGCGAGGTGGCCTTGGTGATGAACACCCCCCGCGGCAAGGGCGCCCGCACCGACGAAGGCAAGATTCGGGCAGCCGCCGTGCAAGCGGGCGTGCCGTGCCTCACAACGATCGAGGCCGCCACCGCCGCCGTGTGGGCGATGGAAGCCCTGCGGCAGGAAGAGATGCAGGTGCAGGCGCTGCAGGACCGGTTCGCGGCGCCGTGAGGGCGCTCACGCGATGACGCGTGGAACCGGCGTAGCTCTTCGTCCGTCGGTATCATGGCGACGGCGTTGCCCGCTAGGTAGAATAGCATCGCACGCATCTACGGAGTCCGCGCCATGTCCACCGAACATGCCTCAACCACGCCCGCAGGAGATTGGGGCACGCCCGTGCCGCTAGCTTCTCGCCGAGTTGCGGTCGAATTGCAGAACGGCGACTCCATGACTCGCGAGGAATTCCATCGTCTGTATCAGCAGACGCCAGACGGGTTCAAAGCTGAACTCATCGGAGGAATTGTTTACGTGGCATCCCCCTTGAAGCTGGCTCACGGTCGACCGCACTTGTTGCTTGGCGCCCTGCTGGCGGCGTACGAGGGCGCGACGCCGGGCGTCGAAGCGAGCGACAATACGACCGTGTTGCTTGGCGACGAGGGCGAGCCGCAACCCGACCTTTACCTTCGCGTGCTGCCCCAATACGGCGGGCTGTCGGCCACTGACGAGGAAGGATACGTCGCGGGACCGCCGGAGCTCATCGTCGAAATCGCCGTCAGCAGCCGGGCGATCGACCTTCACGGCAAGAAGCGCGACTACGCCCGCTATGGCGTTCGCGAATACCTGGTCCATTGCGTCAAGGAACAGCGGCTGCGGTGGTTCGACCTCGCCGCGGAAACGGAGTTGCAGCCGGACGACGCCGGGATCTATCGAGTCGGCGTCTTTCCGGGATTGTGGATCAACGGCCCGGCATTAATTGCTCACGACTATCCGCGGTTGATGGCTTCGCTCCAGGAGGGGCTGGCGACCGACGCCCACGCCGCGTTCGTGCGCGACCTGGCGAGCCGCGCCGCGCCGCCGCGCTAACGCGGACCTGCACGGCGCTGGCCGCCGACGGCGCGCCGGCGTCTTGCCGTACGCTGCGTCGCCTGCTAGCAACACGGCCTGCGGACACTACATCTTTGATCTTGCGTCGCAGCGTCTACCACACCGACGACGCCAGCACTGCGAGTGCGATCGGCGCTGAGTACGCCCTCGTTCTGCTTCCGCTTTCAACTGGAAGCGCGCATCGGAAAAGTTTTTTGCAACTCCACGAAAGTGCCGTTGACCGCTCGCGGCGAGCGGCCTATTCTCCCGCCCACACACGACGCAACAACGACCGCGAGCAAACAAACGAGGCATGGAAGCCAACGCGTTTTTTGCCTTCACGACGAGCCGAGGGGCTCTCCTCAACATTCGCCGCGAGTCGTTGTCGCTCATCGCCTGCACGATGCAGTCACCCTCAATACAACACATCGGAGCCACGTGGTAGGGTCGTCTGCGGTTGAAGCCCATGCTTCGCCCGCGGTTGACCATCGCAGCGGACAGCGCAGCACGGAAGCGAGCGCTGTCGCTACGACACACTCCCCCCGTCGTCGCTTGAGTCCCGACACAACTCATGCGGCGTCCGCCTGGTGCAAGCGTCATTGCGTCCAATCGCTCCCGGAAAGGTATCGCGTCCTTTGCCCCCCTGGGACGTGAGCTTTTCTGGGAGCTTTTTTATGCGCCGCGTTGCGGCTGGGCTGTCGGCTATCGGGCGTCGGCTGTCGGCCAGAGGGGATGCACAGCGGTGAACAACCGCGATGCCCACTTCTGGCCGATAGCTGACAGCCGATAGCCGACAGCCTTATCGCGCTTCCCGCGTTGTCGCGCGCCGCGCACCGCGATACAATCCGCCGCTTCGCAGTTGCTCACTCTGCCTGCTCGTCAAGGATGACGAATTCGATGGCCCAGGACGCCGCCGCGCGGACCCGCTCGTCCGCGCCGCTTGCCGCCAATGAAGCCGATGTGGTCCGCTATGGCCGCGAGGTCGTGGGCGTCGAAGCGCGCGCATTGGCCGAGCTCGTCGGCCGCGTCGACCGCACCTTCTACGCGGCCGTCACGCTGATCCTCGAGACCGGTGGCAGCGTCATCGTCACGGGCATGGGCAAGGCGGGGCTCATCGGGCAGAAGCTCGCCGCCACGTTCGCCTCCACCGGCGCCCGGGCGCACTTCCTCCACCCGGCCGAGGCCTTTCACGGCGATCTCGGCCGCGTGCACCGCGACGACGTCGTGCTGGTCCTCTCCCAAAGCGGGGAGACGGCCGAGGTGTTGCAACTGTTGCCCGCATTTCGCTCACTCGGAGTGAAGCTGATCGCCATGACCGCTTCGGCCGATAGTTCGCTCGGCCGGGCGTCTGCGATCGTGCTTTCCCTGGGGCGGCTGGACGAGGCGTGCTCGCTGGGCCTGGCGCCCAGCACGAGCACGACCGTCATGCTCGCCCTGGGCGATGCGCTCGCGTTGGTCGTCAGCCGGATACGCGGCTTCGGCGCCGAGGATTTCGCCCGGTTCCACCCGGGCGGGGCCCTGGGCCGGCGCCTCAGCGTGGTTGACGACCACATGCGACCGCTCGAACAATGCCGCCTGGCGGACGTGAACCTGACGGTTCGCCAGACGGTCCTTAGCGCCACGCGGCCGGGACGCCGCACCGGCGCCGTCATGCTCCTGGACGAGGCGGGCTGCCTCGCCGGGCTGTTTACCGACAGCGACCTGGTGCGCGTCATCGAGCAACGCGAAGCCGCCGCGCTTGACCAACCCGTGCGGGCGGTGATGGCCGCTTCGCCGGCCACGGTGCTGACCGGTTGCCGCATGACGGCCGCCATCGAGATTCTGACCCAACGCCGTTTCAGTGAACTGCCGGTCGTCGACCGGCAGGGGAGACCCGTAGGAATGATCGACGTGACCGATGTGATCGGGATGTTGCCCCAACGAGCGGAAACTGCCGCGACCGAAGATTGTGACGCCGAGCCGTTCGAACTCAACGTGTTTCGGCTGTTCCCCGACGACGAGTGTCGCGATGAGCCGGAGTTTGCCTGGCCCTTCGCCGAAATGCCGGAAACGGATTGATGGAACAAACAGGAGTCAGGGATCAGGGGTCAGGGATCAAGAGTCAGTGTGTTTGCTGACTCCTGACCCCTGATCCCTGACTCCTTCCGCTTTGCCATGAAACTCGCCGAACGCTGCGCCGCGATTCGCCTGCTGCTGACCGACGTCGACGGCGTGTTGACCGACGGCGGCGTGTGGCTGGACAACCAGGGCGTCGAGTCGAAGTGCTTCAACATTCGCGACGGGCTTGCCGTGCGCCTGTGGCAGCACGCGGGCGGGCAGGCGGGGATCGTTACCGGGCGCAGCTCGCAGATCGTCAAGCTGCGCGCCGCGGAGCTCGATATGGAAGTCGTGCGCCAGGGAGTCAAGGAAAAGCTGCCGGAAGTGCAGGCGGTCGCCGCGTCGCTGGCGCTCGCGGCGGGGCAGATCGCGTACATCGGCGACGACCTGCCGGACGTGCCGTCGATCCGCTACGCGGGCCTGGGCATCGCCGTGGCCGACGCGCCGGAGGAAGTCCGCGAGGCCGCTGACTATGTCACCAGCGTCCCCGGCGGCCGTGGGGCGGTGCGCGAGGTGGTGGAACTGCTGCTGAAGAATACGGGCCGATGGGAGGAAACGATTCGCCGCTACGTGGCGTGACGAAGGGCTGTGTGCCAATGAAATGAATCGCGTCCCGGAGGGACGATTTGGTAATAGCCCAGCGATTCATCGCTGGGTTCGCGTGGACAATGTCGTACAAGTCCCGTAGGGACGGCTGAACTTCAGTCGTCCCTACGGGACTTGGGCAGAGGTTTGTCGCTCTTGTCCCAGCAATGAATTGCTGGGCTAGTTTCATTTCGTCCCGCTGGGACGGGATTTGGGTGACGGCAGATGCGGGGCGCGGGCGCCTACGGATAAACCCGCGGTGATACGGTTGAAAGATCGACCTCGTCATTCATGGAGGAATGAACGATGGGAAAGCTTGCACGTGGCCTATTTGTGCTGAGCGCGGCAGTAGCGCTCGGTTCTTCGACTTCACGAGTGCACGCCTGCTGCGGGCTCGACGCGGAGGCAGAGGCCTGCCGCGAGGCCGCCATTCGGGCAGAACTTGCCGAGCTGGCGCCGCTGAAGTTGGCGTTCAGCTTCTCGCACGCGGTGAGCGAGGCCGCGGCGATCGATGGCGAGGAATGCTCGTGCGACGAACGCTGCCGGTGCGGAACAATGACGCACCGGTTGCACGAGGACGTCGTGCTGGCTGAGCTTGACGCCTCCACGAAAGCTGTCATGGCGGACGGCGCCAAAAAGCTGACCGATTCTCCCCCACACTTCGTACGGCTGGCCTTTGCTTTTTCACGGGGCGAAACCGATCGGCTACTTGGCGACCGGATGGAGCGCGAGCTTGCCGTTGGCGAAGAACGGCTGGTCGACGTGTTTGGCACAACTCGTTTCGCCTTTCCGGGCCTCAGCGTTGCTTTCAGTTTCGCTGATGATTCCTGGCACTTCTTTTGGAACGCCGACGCCGTCAGTGCGGGAGATGCCGGTTACTATTTCTGGCCTTCTACGGCGCGCACGCCTCCTCAAGGGGTGCGACTCGAACGATTTCTAAAAGATCTGAAGAAACGCGAAAGCGAAATCGCCGCCGACTTCGCCGCGGCTCATTCCGTTGCGGGACTCGACAATGCGGAATCGCTCGACGCGGCGCCGACGGATCAGTCCGCGAGGCGTTGTCTCGTCGAGCGGACGTTGCTGCACGAAGACGTGGCGATCGCCGAGGATCGCACGCTCGAAGAATCGCTCGCCGAGCATCGCCCCGTGGATGACTGTGTGTTGTGCGAAGCCTCGATCGACGCGCCGTTGCCGATGCCAGGGAAGTCGGGTCAGTTTCAAGAGCTGCCGTGGCAGGCGCCGCGGAGTTGGCCCGTTGATCGGGTCACGCCGCGCATTCCGGATCCCGTCCGCATGTTCGATGCGCCTGAGCACACGGTCATGGGCGAGGTCGTCGCCATCGAGGGCGTCGCGATGCGGTTTGCGGATGAGGATCACTTCACGTTCGGCGGCGTGCGGTTCAGTCGCTGAAACGCGCGCCGGGGTCGGGACGGCCCCGCTCGCAGGCAATTTCTGCCACGTCGACTTTTGCTCATGCTCACGCGCCTCACGCACGCCGGGTTCGCCTTTGCCGCCGTCGTGGCGGCGTATCAGGCCTACGTGCTGCTGGTCGTGCCGATCGTCGAGCCGCCCAATGCGTCCGCGGCGCCGCTACAGGCGTTCACGGCCGAGGACTTCGCCCGCACGCCGCAATCGCTCCAGCGCTATCGCAGTCTGCTGCAGGCCTACTTCCCCGCAGACCATTGGTGCTTCCAGGCGCCGCCCATCATCCTGGAAAACGATCAGACGATCGTCGTCTGCGCAAGCAACTACGAGCGGAACGATTCCGGCGAGCTGCGCGTGCCGCACTGCGCGGTGATCTACTTCCCCACGGTTCGCAACCGCGCCGGCGCCCCGCCGCGGGACGCCATCATCATGGAACCCGCCGGTGGAGCCACGCTGCAGATGGACAACCAGGCCGACGGCGGCTTCGGCGCGCTCGGCCGCATGCAGTTCGGCCAACTGCTGGGCGAAGTGTCCGTTCGCAGCGACATGAAGGAGCCGGGCTCCGCGGACGATCTGGCCATCATTACGCGCGACCTCTACATGAACGAGGATCTGCTGCGCACGCCTGAGGCCGTGCAGTTTCAGCTCGGTCCGAATCACGGCCACGGCCGCGGGCTGGAGATTCGCTTCGTGAAGACCGCGGCGGCCGACGGGCGGAACGTCCCGGTCGGGCAGCTCGATGCCCTCGAGATCACCAGCGAGGTGGCGGCCTTGGTCGTCCCCGGCCGCGCGATGCTGCTGGGCGACGAGCTGCCCGGCGACCCAGCCGGCAGCGACGCGCCGGCGCCGCCCGCCGAAATCACGTGCACGGGTTCGTTCACCGTGGATTTCGACGCGAAGGTGGCGACGTTCAGCGAACACGTCGTCGTCCGCCAACGTCATCCCGACGGAAAGCTCGACGAGCTGCGGGCGCCGCACGAACTCACCATCTACTTCGCCGAATCGCAGCAATGGGGCGAAGACGCACGCGAGACCGCGGGCCTGGCGTTCGGCTCGGAGCGGCTCGAGCCGGCGACGATCGAGGCCAGCGGCTTTCCGGGCGAACCGGTGGTGCTCGAGGCCGCCTCGCAAGGCGCTTCCGCCCGCGGCGAGCGGTTACGAATTGAGCTGCTTGCGCGAAAGGTCTCCCTCAACGGCGACGAAGAAGTATCGCTCACATTCCGCGGCGCCGAGGTGCACGCGCCCATGGTGCATTACGAGCTCCCGCCGCGGGATTCGCCGCACCGGCTCGGTCAGTTGTGGGCCCCCGGCGGCACGGGGTGGCTAAAGGCAACGCCCGATCCCACTCGGCCCGGCGACGTGGTCGAGGTCCGCTGGACCAAGGCGATGTCGATGGTGCGCCGCAACGGTCAGCCCGTGCTCACGCTCGACGGTCGGCCGCGAGTCAAGATGACCGGCATGGGCGTCCTATGGGCCGACCAACTGGAGCTGCACCTCCGCGAGCCCGCCAGCCCCGCAACGGCGGCGCCCGCCAACGCGGCCGCTGGTCCGCTGCCGTCGTCGATCGAAGTGGAGAGCATCGTGGCGACCGGCAACGTTGGCATCGAATCGGCGGAGCTCAAATGCGATGTGAACCGACTGGAACTGGCGGTCGACGATCCAGCCGCCTCGGCGCCGGAGGGCCCGGGGACTTCCAGCGGCGCCGCGACCGCGCCAAGCGTCGGCCCGGCCGCAAGTCAGCCCACGAGACCGTCGACTCCCTCGACGCGATCGCCGCTGCTTGGACTCAATCGAACCGGCGCACCCGCGCGGCGATACGCCATTTCCGGCCGCGTGCTCAACCTGCGCGCCGTCATGCGCGAAGGCGCGCCGCAGGTGACGTCGATCGCCGTTGAAGGCGGCGTCGTGTTTCAGGAGTCCCCGCTGGTCGCCACGGGCGAGGAACCGCTGCGGATTCTCGCCGAGCGACTCGACGTGGCCGATGCCGACGCGCTCGACGCGAAGATCAAAATCACTGGCAGCCCGGCCTCGGGCACGCTGCCCGGCGGACTCGCGGAGATCGTCGCGCAGGGCGCACGATTGCGAGCTCCCGAAATCATTGTCCACCGCGGCACGAGCCAGGCATGGATCAACTCGCCCGGCGCCGTTTCGTTGCAGATGACGCGCGACCCGCTCGGCCAACCCCTGGCCGCGCCGCAGGATGTGCTCATCACCTGGCGCGAGTCCATGACCCTTAAGGGCGACCGCATTACCTTCCTGGGCGACGTGCAGGTGAAACATACCGACGGCACGCTCGACACCCGGCAACTCGTAGCCGTGCTGACCGCGCCCGTGCAATTCGACGGCGCCGCCAGCAGCCGTCCGCCCGAGTTGGACGAAGTCCAATGCTGGGAGGGCGCGGTCGCCGAGTTCGTGCAGCGCGACGAGCTGGGCAACGTCACCTCCCAACAAAAGATGACGTTGCAGTCTCTCATTGTGAACCAGATCACCGGCGCCATCCGCGGCGACGGGCCCGGCCACATCGACTCCGTGCACCTGGCCAAGGGCGACGGCTCGTGGCTGGTGCTGCCGGAGAACGTGGGCCCCAACCTCGAGCACGCCGCCCCGGTGCAGCAGGACGCGTCCGACAAGCCGCCGCAGCTCAAGCACCTGAGCGTCGACTTCGTCCGCGGCGTCGACGGCAACATTCACAAGCCGGAAGTACGCGTCTACGGCGACGTGAAGACCGTGTACGGACCGATCGACTCGTGGGACCAGCGGCTCGAAATGACCCCCGGCGGGTCGCCCGAACCGGACGTGTTTTGGATCACGTGCGACTCGCTCAAGGTGTCCGACAGCCCGCTGGCGCGACTTCAAGCGCCGACAAGCGACCGGCGGCGACGAGCGTTCGGACAGGTCGAGTTGCAGGCGGAAGTCGACGTCGTGATCGAGGGCGTCCATCCCGAGCACGGAGCTTTCACGCTGCAGGGGCATCGCGTGTCGTTCGATCAAGCCCAGGCGATCTTCATGGCCGCAGGCAACGACTCGGAGCTCGCGTCAATTACGTTCCAGCAGTATCCGGGCGGGCCGCAGCTACCACAGACGGCTCAGAAGATCATGTTCTTTCTCAATACGAAGGAAATGAAATTCCAAGGGTTCCAACAGATCCAGTGGCAGCAGATATTCAACAAGTGACCGATTCAAATTCCCCCTCCCTCGCGCGGGAGGGGCTAGGGGAGGGATGGGTAAGGCTTGGGCGTTTCGCCCCTCACGCGAACCGTCCTGTCAGGGGAGGGGGTACTGAAACCAGCTCAAGTAACCGATTGAGTTGATCCAGGGCGGTCCACATCACACCCGCAATCGCTCCTGCTGGAGCGCTGCGACGATGAACTCCACCGCGGCCGGGGCCATGCGTTCGTAGTACTCCCACCCGTGGCCGCCGCCGGTTGTGTCGAGGTCGCACGCGTGCGGCACGCCGAGGGAGTACAGCTTCGAGCGCAGCCGCTCCGCCGAGTCGTGCCACCGGTAGTCGACCGGATCGCAGCAGAACCACTGATGCCGCGGCCAGTTGAGCGGATGGATGTGCAGCGTGGCCGTGTCCTGGCGGGCCTGTTCCGCGTCGCGGTACATCTGCCGCAGCGCGGGGTCGCCCTCCTCGAACTTGATCTGATAGTCGATCGCAGGCGAGATGGCGGCCGTCACCGGAAACACCGTGGGGTGTTTGTAGGCAAGCCGCAGCGCCCCCTGGCCACCCATGCTCGTGCCCAACAGCGCGACCATGGGCGGGCGTACTTTCCAATGGTCGGCCAACCAGGGCATCACGCGGTCGAGCACGTGCCGCTCGGCAGTGACCTGCGGATCGAACTCGGGGCAGATGCAATCGGCCCACCAACTGCGGCCCGTCACGGGGGCGATGCACCGCAGGCCGTGCTCGTCGAACAAACGGTCAAATACCGGATGCTCCTCCAGCCGGCCGAGATTCACGCCATGCAGATACATGACGGTCTCGCCGTGCGCCGCCGCGGCGACTGGCTCGAACAGATAACAGGCGTGGCCAGCGATTTGCGTTTCGGACCAATTGCCCATGGACCACTTTTGCAGCAGGGGAATTCCTCTTTCTCCGGGTGCATTGTCTACCGACCCCGACACGGTCGCAACCTCGCGGCACGGCGCCTACAATGCACGGCCCACGATGACGCAGCTACATGCCTGTGATGAACGACGCACCGCGAGTCCTTCACGTGATCGCCCGCCTCGACGGCTACGGCGGCGCTTGGCTGCTGCGCCAGTGGGCCGTGAGGCACGCCGCGGCGGGGCGGACCGTCGCGATTGCCGCGTTGACCGCCGAGGCCGCGACCGTGCGCGAGCTGACCAAAGCCCGTGCGACGGTGCGCGTCCTCAACGCACGCTGGTCGTTCGACCCCGTGGCGCTGGCCCGGCTCGCGAGATGGCGGCGTCCGTTGGACGTCGACGTCGTGCACGCCTGGGACGCCGCGGCGCTGGGCTATGCAACGCTGAGCGGTCGGCGGGCGCCCATCATCGCCGCTTGGGAAGCTGCCGCCGAGCGCCGCTGCGGGGCCTCTACATTGGCGGCGATCGACGTGACGGAATTGCCCACCGGGGCGCTCGTCGCGAAACCCTCGCCAATCGATCGCGCAACCGCGCTGGCCGCGCTGGGCCTCGCCGCCGACGCGCGTTTCATCGCCGTCGCCGGGCCGCTGCGGCGGGATCGAAACCTGGATGAATCAATCTGGAATTTCGAGCTGGTCCGCGTGCTGCATCCCGCCGCGCGGTTGGTGATGCTGGGCGACGGTCCCGATCGGCCGCGCTTGGAGCGGTACGCGTCACTCGTCAGCGAGCCAGGCTGCGTGCGATTTGCGGGCTATCGGTCCGACGTGCTTGCGCTCCTCCCGCATGCGGACGCGTACTGGCAGGCTGACGCGATGCATGCCGCGCCGCACGCGCTGTTGGAGGCCATGGCGGCGGGGGCGCCGGTCGTGGCGACGGAGATGCCGGCGCGCCGCCAGCTCGTTACTCAGGGAGTCACCGGCTTTCTCACACCGGCGAGGCATCGTGCCGAGGTGGCGCGAGCGACGGATCGCTTGCTCAGCGATCGCGCACTGGCCCGACGCGTGGGCGCCGCGGCCGCCGAGCGCGTGCGAACTCTCTATTCACTCGATCGAACCCTGGCGGCCTGCGAAGCGCTTTATCGAGGGAAACGCACCGCAGCAACGCCTTCGTAGGGTGCGTGAAACGCACCGTTCGCCGCGCTGGCTGCGGTGCGTTTCACGCACCTTACCCGCTGTCCCGGCGCCTTTCGCAGAATCGGCCAGCGGCAAATCAGGCCGAGACTTCGGCGATCATTGCGCGGACGCGTGCGGTGCAGTGGGCGATGGCAATTTGGGGCGGCGTCCAGGTGGGTAATGCGGCCAGCAGGGCGCCGTCGACGGTGCGCCGGCGCCGTTCGGCCGGCGTCCACTGGCTGCGGATGGCGGCACAAGCGGCCGCAATCTGCCGCCGCGTAGGAAGGTACTCCGCACGATTCGAGTATCTCATCGGCGCCCCACAATCACCGTCAACTCGGCAAGCTCTCAGTTCCGGCCCCGTAGGCGTTACAACTCGCTGCGATGGATAAGAAGCCGGAGCCGAGCGTCGCGACGATGGTGGGCACTGGTGGGCATCGACGTCGCGATCGAGCGCTCGGCCCCGGCGGGCGGCGAGTCTCGAACTAGCCGACGTTGTAGCCGCGGAAGATTGAGATTCTATGTAGGCCCGGGGAATAATTCGCTAAATTCACGAGCAACGCCTTCGTAGGGTGCGTGAAACGCACCGCTCGCCGGGCCGGCTGCGGTGCGTTTCACGTACCCTACGCGCGGCGCGCCGTCGATGCATTCCCTGCGACCGCTAAGCGAAGGTTCTTCAGGAAATCGAATGGCTGCATTCATGCCAAGCCTCAAGTCAATTCAGGTCGGCCGACCCCAACAGCACGGCGATCCGCGCTCGCGCGACCCCATGCAGCGCCTGTGGACCAGCGCGTTCTACAAGACGCCCGTTGAGGGTTCCGCCTACGTGCGTCGGCTCAATATCGACGGCGACGGGCAGGCCGATCTGGAGGTGCACGGCGGGCCGGATAAGGCAATTTG
Source organism: uncultured Planctomycetaceae bacterium (assembly GCA_964430075.1). Lineage (GTDB taxonomy): Bacteria > Planctomycetota > Planctomycetia > Pirellulales > Lacipirellulaceae > Lacipirellula. The sequence continues at coordinate 11,560 of CAYSFP010000151.1, forward strand.
CGCGTACTCCGCGGACCACGACGAGTTCTGGCGCGGCGAATTGCAAGTCGACGCCATGCCGCCAGGTGCGTTCGGCGAAAACTTCACCATCTCAGGGCTTGCTGAGGGCGACGTGTGCATCGGCGACGTGTGGCGCGTCGGCGACGCAGTCCTCGTGCAAACGTCCCAGCCCCGGCAGCCCTGCTGGAAGCTGGCCCGGCGCTGGCAGACGGGAACGCTCGCCGCCCGTGTGATCGAGACGGGCACGACCGGCTGGTACTTCCGCGTGCTGACCGAGGGCGCCGTGGCGCCGGGGGCCGAGCTCCTACTCGTCGAGCGGCCGCACAAGGCATGGACCATCGCCGCCGCCAACCGCGTGATGTACGACCGCACGGATCTCGCCGGCGCGGCGGAACTCGCGGCGGTCCAGGAACTGTCCGAAAGCTGGCGGGCCGAGCTACTCAACCGCGTCCGCAAAGCGGAGCACCGCTAAAAGCCACCGGCTCTGCCGGTGGACTCTTTGAAGCACCGGTGGAAGTCCACCGGCAGAGCCGGTGGCTTTCATTCTCAGCCTTCGCGGAGCGTTTCCACGTAGTTGGCCCACAGCTCGTCGATCGACTTGCCGGTGTATTCCTGCCACAGCGTTTCGCTGTATTCGCCGTTGCGCATCGCGGCATTGAATTTCTCGATGCACGCGCCGTCGTGATCGCGGACTACATAGTCCAAAAACGCGGCCGTGATCCGGTAGCTGTCGATGTACTTCGCGCGGTCGGGGTTCGGCTTCGTCCGCTTATTCTCAGGTTCGTACAGGAACCAGCGGATATAATCGGCCAACCCCTCGACCATCCAACCCGGATTGCGCTCGCGGCCGCGAGCCCGGCCGTACTGCTGCACGACGTGGACCATCTCGTGAACGACGGCGCCGGGCGCCTCGCCGTCGAGATTGTCGCGGAACCAGCGGGCGGCGCAGTGGATGCTCGTTCCCGCGCAATGGGCCACGCCCTCCATGTCGGCATGGAACGTGATGCGGAAGCGGCGCGGCGCCTCGTAGTCGTCGCTCGGCAGCATCGCGACGATCTTCGGATACCACTCGGCACAGGTGGGCTTCAGCGTCTCGTCGACCCACGGCTTCAGGTCCGGCGTTTCGGAAACGTCAAACTCGATCTGCACGTCGCCTTCCACTTCGAGCACTTCCACCGGCGGCGGCTCGGGCGCCGGGGCATGCTCCTGCCCGTCGACGACGTCGATCTCACTGAAGAACGTGTTGCCAAACGGATCGTCGGTTTCGGTCGCCTCGATGATCAGCAGTAAAAACCGGGCGGAGACGAGCGCGCCGCCCTCGGAATCGCGGATGCTGACGCCATATTGGCCGCCTGGCTCGTCGCCTTCTTCGCGCGTGTCGACCTGGGCCAGCAGCGTCCAGCCCCGCTCGGCGGGATCGCCGCGGCGGACGCCCCGGAAACGCACGCTGTCGCCCGCATCCTCGTTCGCGTAGAGCTTGTAGACCTGCGGGCCGCGGGTATCGCGATGCCACGAGTAGGTGTTGAACTGCTTCACGTCGACGGCCTTGCCGAGATCGATCAGCAGCCGGCCGCCGTCGCTTCCAGCGGCGAAGAAGAAGTTGTCATCCGGCTCGTCCTCGCCCGCAGGCAAGCGGCCGTCGTAAAGGCAACGCAACTCGGCGCCATTGGAGTCGGCGTCGCCAACGACGGCACGGAACGTCGCCTCGTTAGCGGCATCGGTGGCGGAGGGCGGAGGAACGTCGTCGAACTGGAACTCCTCGGTCGCCGCGTCGCCGCGATTGACGCCCACCGTGACCTGAACATCGCACCAACCGGTCGTCGCGGCGAGTAGGCCCGCCAAAAACGTAAAACTCAGGATCGCCGATCTCATGTTCGTCTGCCCCTTTTTTTCCCAATGCGACGAATTCCCCAGTGGACGAGTCTCTCCGAGACTCGAACAGAGGTCTTGGAGAAACAATCAAGTCGCCTTTTCGCGTCGGGTGAGACGCGACCACCCGCCATCATCCCTGAGCCGGCGCGAGGAAACAAGCATTTAACGGTCGCTCTCCCGGCGCGGGGACTGCTGACGACTGGCCCAAACGCGGACGGGACGCGAGGCGCAGTTACGCTCCTGTACAAGATTCCTTAAAATCAGCGGCTCAAATCTTCGTCGCACTTGTGTGGCGACGCACCACGGAGGAGGCATTCTGGCATGAAAGACGTTCTGGCGGTTGTCCTGGCTGGCGGCAAGGGGTCGCGCCTCGAACCACTGACGCGCGACCGGGCGAAACCCGCGGTTCCCTTTGGCGGCATCTATCGGATCGTCGACTTTACGCTGTCGAACTGCCTGAACAGCGGCATCCGCAAGATCCTCGTG
>CAYSFP010000152.1:0-13467 GCA_964430075.1 uncultured Planctomycetaceae bacterium
GAAAAACGCCGCTTGCCACCGCTGCATAAAATACGAACGTGTTCTTACGCCCGGGGTTCAAAGCGCCAAACATGCTCAAAAGTCGTGTCGAGGAATATGCTGGCTTTCCTGGGGGATCTGTCCAAGGCGCCCTTAAGTGCCGAGGAGAATCCCTTCCTCACCTCAGGCCGGGGCATCGTCTGCGACCGCAACGACTATACTGATCCTGGCCTGCCGCGCCGGGCGTGGGCCGTGCCGGGCGCCACTGCTGGGCTCCGTCGGGAACAGCCGCTGCGCCCGCGCCGCCGGACATGCCCGCGGCGAATCGGCGGGGCGGGAGCGCGGCGACAGGTCGCGTTCATCGGGCGGCCGGCCAGTTCGCCGGTCGCGTCCGTGAGGCCGAGCGGCGGTCGGCCTGTTGCTGGCCGACAGCCGACCAACATGGGCTTCTCAGCGGCTCAGTCATCCCCAGGCCTCAAACAGAAAGACTCGAACGATGCGGCCACTGCGGCATGTGGGGCGTGCGGCGTTGCGGCGGAGTGCAGCGAGGCAGCGTCTCCGGGGCGGCTGCCTCGGCGCTGTCTTCTGCTTGGCGCCAGTCCTGGGATCACTCCCAGCAGGTGCGGAGCCCGTCACGGCATGGCGCAGCCTGGGGCAAGGGCGTCCCATCGAACACACCATCGCCGTCGATGACGCGCTCAACCTTTTTGCCTTGGGAGGATTTGGCGGATCCACGATCGGAACCGCCGATCGTGCCGTGCTATCGAAACTGGATTCTCAAGGCGCGCCGATTTGGACGTCGAAATCCGGTCGGTTCGGCGAATATGTCTATGCTGTGGCCACCGACGGCGCGAACGCCTATGTCGCCGGCGAAACGGACCTTGATTACGCGAACGCTAAAACCGATGCCTTTGTCAGCAAAATAGACTCCGGCGGCGAACGCCTCTGGACGCGCCAGATCACAACGGCCAATGAGGACTGGTGTCCCGCGGTCGCGGCCGACCCCCTGGGAAATGTCTTCGTTGCCGGGACGACGAGCGGAACGCTCGGCGGCAGTTTGCTTGGATCCTTCGATGCCTTCGTGATCAAGTACGACTCGCTCGGCAATTTGCAGTGGTCCCGTCAATTCGGAGGCAGCGGCTTCGACGCCGTGGCCGGCGCTGCCGCCGATGGAGTGGGCAACGTTTTTGTCACCGGCACGACCGAGTCGAGCCTGGGAAACCCCAACGCCGGTCAACGAGATGCTTTTCTCAGGAAATACGACGCCGAGGGAGCGCTGCTGTGGAGCCGCACGCTGGGAACGAGCCTGCAGGATAGCGGCCAGGCCGTCAGCCTCGACGGCCTGGGCAATGTGTACATCTCCGGGACGTCTTGGGTGACTCCCGACGCGGGAGCGAATTCATTTGTCAGCAAGTACGACGTTGAAGGCAATTTCCAGTGGACGCAATCCCTGGAAACCGGCGGCGACGAGTGGGCCTACGGCGTCGCCGCCGACCCGTTGGGAAACATCTTTGTCTCGGGCAGTCTGGGCGGCTCCCGATCGGAGGCAACGGAAGGGACGACCGACGCCTTTGTCAGCAAATTTGACGCCCAGGGAAACTTCCACTGGACGCATCAACCGGGCGGCGGCGTCAGCCATTCTGTCGCCGTCGATCGACTTGGCAACGCGATCGCCCTGGGATGGGGAGTCGGCGCCAACGGTGGAGGCGCCGACGGCGAAGCCTGGGTCGCCCTGATCCGCGACGTCAAACCCGGCGACTACGACGCCAACGGCTTGGTCGACGGCAGTGATTTCCTGCTCTGGCAGCGCACGCTCGGCTCGACGACCGAGTTGGCCGCCGACGGCGATGGCAGCGGCGCGGTCGATGCGGAAGACCTTGCGATCTGGCGCCAGCATTTCGGCGGGTCCAATGCCCAACAGTCCGCCATCGCTGCGCCCGAGCCCGCGAGCGCGCTGCTCGCCGGGCTGGTCGCCTCGACGACGTGGCGATTTCGTCGTCCGAAGTGAGGGCGCCGGCGGCTAGTGCTCTGTCACAGTTGTTTTTTCGGATGGGAGATTGAGCCGGCCCGCTTGCGGGCCGAGCCGGGCAAGCCCGGCTGCTCAATGTGCTAGCCGAAATTCCTTCTGTGACGCAACACGAGCGCGCCGCCCCTCATCGCCGGCATTTGTCGCTCACGCGCGTGTTCGCGCCGGGAAACGACATTTCCTCCGCGCGCCGCATTGTTCCGCCCTTGGCGATCTCGGCGGACTCGGCGATTCAAGTCTCCCGGTTTCAATTCCCAGATCGCCGTCAGAGGCGCCTCGACAGGCCTCGTCGCTCGGAGTGTGCGCCCCCGAGCGGCTCAATCCGCGTTCGCGCCCTGGTGCAACCGCCGAATCCGTTCACGCGCTTCGGCCACGAGCGACGCCAGCTCGCGGTTGCCGTCGTAGATTTCGACGATGCTCTCAAGCACCTCGCGGGCGCGGAGCACGTCGCCGCTTGCGGCGAGCGAATCGGCAAATTTGAGTTTCTCCTGGACGAACGCCCGCTGCTGGCCGGCGTTCTGCTCGTCGCGGGCCGCGGCGCGGATGGCCGCGATGCGGCGGCGGGCCAGCTCGACGACGGCCCGCTCTTCCAGGTGCTCGCTCCCCGCAAACAGGCGAATCACGGCTTCGTAACGCTGCCAGGCGCTGAGCCGATCGCCGGACTTCTCGTCGCGCCGGGCGGCGTGGAACTGGCGGTCGGCTTCGTATTCCGGCGATCGATCGAACCGATCGATGTTTTCGATCCGGGCCTCGGCGTCATGCACGGCGTAGCGGAATTGGAACTCTTCGATTTCCTGGCGATAGGCGGTGTCGGGAAACCGCTCTAAAAGATCCTCAATTCCGTCGCGAGCGCGCCGCCAATCGGAGACCGATTCCGACGCGATGAGCGGCTGAATCTGTGCGATGAGCTCCTCCTCGCTCTGGGGCCACATGACCCACGCGCCGATTGCGACGACAGCCGCCAGGCACGCGGCCAGGAACCACGCCCGTTCGTAGAACGGGCTCGTATCTTTTTCTTTCGGCGCGGCGGCGCGGCGCAGGCGGTTCAGCTCGCGCTTGTCGACGTTCGTGGCCAGGGCGCCCTGCTTGCCCGACCAGGCGTGCTGCAGGGCGCCGGTGCGGGCAGTCGCTTTGCTACGCGCATTGAGAATCGCCCTGCGGGCTTCGTCGGCCGTAGCCAGCCGGCCTTCGCGTTTCACTTCGAGCAGTCGCGCCACGAGCACGTCGAGCCACACCGGGCAGTCGAGCACCTTGGCCGAGGCGCGCGGCGCGGGCGCAGCTTGCCGGGCTAGCACCAGCTCGGTCGGCGTGCGCGCCGGCCACGGCGGCTCGCCGGCCAGCCCTTCGTAGAGCATGACGCCGAGGCTGAACAGGTCGTTCGACGGCAGGCCGGTGGAGCTTTTGCCGCGGATCTCTTGGGGGGCGAGGTAGTGCGTCACGCTCATCGGCGCGCGCAGCGAGATGATCTCGCTCGCGTCGGCCAGCGCGCAATCGAAGCCCACGAGCTTCACGCCGCCGTCCTCGGCGATCAGCACGCGATCGGGCGTGAGCCGGCGATGCACCACGCCGTGCTCGTGAGCGTAGACGAGCGCTTCGCAGATTTGCTCGGCCAGGTCGGCCATGGTCTCCCAGGGCAGGCGGCCGCGGCGATCGAGCAGGCTGCGCAGCGATTCGCCGCGCACCAGCTCCATGGCCAGGTACGGCTGGCCGTTGTCCATGGCGCCGCCCAGCACGCGGGCGATGTGCGGGTGGACGAGCTGGGTGAGCCGCTTCACGTCGTCGGCAAAGGCGTCGCCTGCCATGGGGCGGTCGACGAGCGAGCGCGGCAGGAGCTTGACCGCGAGTGCCTTGTTGCGCTCCAGGTGGACGCCGCGCAGCACGTTGCTGTCGGGCGAGCCGCCGAGCGGCTCTTCCAGCGCGATGGGGCCGATGCGGGACAGGAGCATGGCGAGCGTAGGGCGCGTGGATATCGACAGGGCGTCCGGCCGCCGCGTCAAGCGCGGCGGCTTTCTTCAAGCGCGATTTGGCGACGCCATGCAACTCCGCACGAAAAGGGCTTGCCCCAGCCGCTCCATTCTATAAAGGAGGCGCCAATTCAACAAACACTGACTGTCGATAAGCTATGGACTTTGCCTGCTGCGCTAGTTTAGCGGCTCCACCTTTCCTGGCGGTTCCATGTTGGCGGCGAGGCGAAACGCTTCCCTCAGCTCGTCTTGACGGAGAGCCGCCCATTCCATGACGAGCCCCAAGGCACGCGGCGGAAGTTTCCCATCCAAGACGGCCAAGGCGTCCACGTCAATTTTGGCGGTTTGGCCGCCGTAGATGGCGTGGAAATGCGGCGGGGGTGATCGGCATAGTACATCTGAATGACAATGCCGTAGAAACGAGAAATCTCAGGCATGCGCGTGCCGTTCCCGGAGCGACGAAAATAGGTCACTCGGCTGCCCGCCGGTGAGTCGCAAGTACAGCGCGTCCGGACATAAGTCGATCTCGCCGGGCCACTGGACGGCCCCGGCATCGGTGATTCGCGCTTGATCAAACACTCCGGGTTTGTGCCACGCGACGAACACGCCGCGGCCTGCCAAATCGGAGAGGTCCACCTCGCCTTGGACGCCGTTGTCGAAATCCAGCCGTAAACGGTATCCGGACAACGGTTCCACGCAAGTGATCTTCATACATCAAGCGTAACACTTGGGCGACCTGTGGTCCACGCGGAGCAGCCACTCGCGGCGGGATCCGGGCGGGCCCGCAGGAGAACTGCAGAGTCCTAAAAACGAGGATGTACGTCGAAGCGAGCCGCTTCGACTACGTGGCCGAAGCGGCTCGCTTCGACGTCCCTGGACGCCAAATAAAAGTGACTTTGCAGTTCCCCCAACGGGGGCCCGGCGTCGCCGGTGCGCGTCTCCGCGCGTGCTATAATCGGGTCGCTTTTCTCGCTGCTCGTTGCAAGCGATCGCTTACCTCGACTATCGGGGCCCAACTCATGGCTATGGCGTCCAAGGCGTTTTCTTTGCGGTCTCCGGGCTTCGTCGTCCTCCTGCTCGTTGGGGCGGCGTGTTCTGCCCACGGCGAAGGGCCCGCTTGGATTCGGGACTTGGGCCAAGGCATTGAGGTTGCGCGCGAGCAGCAGAAGGACCTCCTCATTCTCTTCACGGGCCGCGGATGGTGCCAGCCGTGCATGATCTTCGACGCAGAAGTTTTTCAGGACGACGACTTCGTGCGCGCCGCGGGCGAGGAGTTTGTGTTCGTCGAGTTCGACGGGACATTCGCGCGGACGCCAGAGGGACAAGCGCTCAAGGCGACCCATCGACAGCTACAGAAGACGTTTCTTTGCCCCAGCGTGCCCACGGTCGTCTTGGCCGCGTCCGATGGAGTTCCCTACGCGGTGCTGGGATATGAGCTCGGACAAGGTCTCCTAAAAACCCTCGAACAGTATCGGGCGGCGCAAATTGCGCGGCAGGAGCGTGACCGGCGCTTCGAGTTGGCGCGCCATGCGAGGGGCGCCGAGCGCGCAGTGCACCTCGATGCCGGGATTGCGGTGGTCGCGGGCTTGCTCGGCACGATCGACGACCGGGGGGACGATCCCGTGCTGACATTCTATCGGCCGCAGATCGACGAAATTTTTGCCGCCACAGGCGACGGGGCGCCAACCATTCAGCAACGCTACCGCGCCCGAATCGCGGTTCGGGATGCGTGGTTCGCGACGCGCGCGATCCTGGCAAGGGTCACGGCACTGACTCAATCGAAAGATTACCGCAGCGCGATTGCAGTCATTGAGAACGAGTTGCCGGAGGTGACCGACGCGGCCGTCCGCTGGGAACTCGAGGTGGAACATCAAGGGCTCTTGGAGCAGGACGGCCAATACGAAGAGGCGATCGCCGACGCCCGCAGACTGCTCGAGCGAACCGACCTGAGCGAGCGGGGTCGCGAAAGCCTGCTCGACCGCGAGGCGTATAGCTTGTTCACCCTGGGGCGGATCGCCGAGGGCGTGGAGCACTTTGACCGTCGGATCGCGGCGGCTGCCAGCGCTCCCAAGCGTTTGGATCTGTTGTGGGACAAAGCTTTTGCACTGGATCGTGCGGAGCGGTTTTCCGAGGCCATCGCGACCTGGCGCGTGTATCTCGACGGGACGACGCCTGAATCCTTCGAATGGCTTTCGGGGCACGCATTCCTCGCCCGAGTGTTGCAGCGCACCGGCGACCATCGCAGCGCGATTGCCAACTTTGAAGACGTGCTGCGTACGATTGCCCGGGCGAAGCAAGGCAAGGTCGAACTCACCCCATCCTGGACAACGGACAGTGATGCACTCATCAATCTCGAGGCTGCCACGAGCCACATCGCGCTCGGCGAGTTCGACGAAGCCGCGGCGCTGATCGACCAGTCGGAAGCGGCGATCGATTCGCTCGCGGCCTCGACGCAAAAAAATCGGCAAGAGCATGCGGTCGTCGTGAAAGAACGCGTGCTCGAGATGCGGTCGAAACTTGCCGCCGCGCGTGCCGAGGCCAAGTAGCGACCGCTCAGGACCGCTCGCATTGATCGTCGTAACGGACACTCGCCGCGGCACAATGTGTTCGACGTGAAATCGAACGAGTGCACCGAAGGACTGAGATAGCCGGCAATACTCGCATCGGTGCTCGGCGCGCTCTCGCACGTAACGGCGGGTCGCCTCATTCATGCCCGCATCCGTTGTCCGACGCCAGGAGCGTCCGCGCCCTGGCCTGCAGCACGGTGAGAATATTGAAGAGTGAGACGAACTGCTGATATTCCGCGCGCTCGTCCGCCGTCAGCGTTCCCTCGTTGCACCGATCGGCCAGTTCGTCGATGCGGAGCTGCGTTTCGTCGTCGGCGCGCAGAGCCAGAATTTCCAGCGCGGCGTCGCGCGTTCGTGCGCGTCCGATGGGGTCGATTATGCGCTCAAGGAGCGTGGGGCTTGGCATACCGCCATTCTATGCCTGCTGCAGAAGGCAACGCCAACGTCGATCAAGGTGGCCGCCTTGCGAGGGTGCCGCCTGCGGTTTGCGGCCAGCCCCCCGCTGTGGGCGGCCGGCGTCGGAACGCCGAAAGGAATCGCCAATGGCGGCACGAGCGCCAAGGCGGTCAAGGGAAGTTCTTTCCTCGAAGACGCCAAGGCACGAAGAAAGAAGTGGGAACGCTAATAAACGCTAATCTGCACTAATCCGGATCAGCGATTATTAGCGTCTATTAGTGTTCCTACGTCTTGCCGTCGTGATTGGGTGGTTTGCCTTCTCCGTCCTTGGCGCTCTTGGCGTCCTTGGCGGTTTTCACCGAAAGTTCGCTCTGTGAACCCAGCGGAAGAAACACAGGGCGGGCTACACCCGCCTTGCGAGAAGGCGGCAAGCGGGACCTCAGCCCGTAATCGAGCTGATTCGCACGCGGGTGTAGATGGGGCGGAAACCCGTGCGGACGCGGTAGGTTTTGCGCTTGCGGAACTTCTGGATCGTGAGCTTGTCGCCCTTCTCGGGGCCCAGCACCTCGGCCACGACGCTGGCGCCGCCGACCAGCGGGGCGCCCAGCTTGAGGTCGCCGGCGCCGTCGCTCACCGCCAGGACGCGATCGAAGGTGAGTTGCTGACCGGCCGATACATCGCGGTAGTCGACGAGCAGCTCCTCGCCTTGCTGGACCTTCAACTGCCGACCGCCGTCTGAAATGATCGCGTACATGGGACTGGCGCCTGTGCCGAGAGGAATCGCGGGAAACCGAGCCCCACAGGGTACAAGATTTCGTACTATACGAAAAGGGGGGCCTTTCGGAGCGGAATGGGCGGATCGCGTCCTCCCCTTCGGATCGCCGGCCGGCCTGTGAAAAACTCTCGCAAAGGCGCAAAGATGCCTCTGCTTGGCGTTGTCTTTACGCCTTCGCGCCTTTGCGTGAGATCCGGCCGCCTGCCGTCGCCGCGGCGGAAGACCTTCCACTCACAAGATCGGAGGAAGACGCACGCCGTTGTCCGCCGCCAACGAAAGAGTAAGAGAATCCGTCGCTCGATCGGAGCCTAGCCGCGACGCGTTCTGGTTCGGTCCCCAAGACGAGCGTCGTCCAGACACTTGCGGCGGGGACGTTGGCGGAAAGCTGGGATCGTCGAACGCGCTGGCGAAATCCTCGACGCGCAGTTGCAAAAGCTTGCCACCGAGCCGAGATTCCGCGGGCCGCGAGTCGCCAGCCTCGGCGTGGAGGTAGAACGCCGCGTCCCGCGAGTCGGCCGACAGCGCAGCGGGCCGAGCCTTCGCGGGCAAGGGGGCCTCCGTTGCGACGGCGGGAAGACTGCTGGGAGGCGGCGCATAGGTCCGGCCGAACGACCGGGCCCAATGGCCGAGATCGGCCGCGTCGACGTCGCCGTCCTGGTCGCTGTCGCCGTCGTGGTGCGCCGCACCGGTCGTCCGGCCCAGCCCCCGTTGCCACATGAGGAAGTCGTTCCCGTCGACGACCGAGTTTCCGTCGAAATCCGCGCTCGCCTGAACCACCGTCGGCGTCACTTCGTTCTGCAATTGCTGCGGATCGTTGATCCGCCCCATGAACAGGATCGTGGAGGTCGTGTTGTCGCGAATGAGCAGGTGGAACGAACGATCGACGCTGAACTGATCAATGCACGAGTTATGCACCCAGACCGCGAACCCCCACTTGGCAGAGCCGACGAAATACGTGTGGTAATCGGCGACGCGCATGTTGTAGACCGGCACGGTTTCGCTGGTCGCGCGCACGTCGTCCACTGCGATCCAACCGGCTGCGTCGGTCGACACCGAATCGCCGGGTCGAATCGCTGCGGCGGGCGTCCAGCCGCGCCGTCTGACGAAGAACGGGTGCTCCGCCGTGGTGCGGGTCACCTGCCCGCCGACGCGGAGCTCGACGATCGCGGCCTCGTTGCGGAACACCGCCTCGATGCGTTTGGGGTGCAGCTCGCCTTCGAGATTGCCCTCGTCGCGGGCCAGGACGAGGTCGCCCACCTGCAACTCGTCGATCGGTTTCTCGCCGTCCGGCGTCAGAACGGGGGTGCCCTTGGCGAAGCAGAGGAGGAAACCGACTTCCGTTGCCGCGGCGGCCTCGGTTCCTTCTTCATTCAGCTCCAAATACGTTTTGTGAAAGACCGTATCGATGGCGATCGAGTCGGGGGTGATCCCTGAAAAATCGGCCGCCCCCAGCTCGAATGCCGTGGGCATGCCCAGGCCCGCCAGCACGTCGTTGAGGTTTGTCGAAATCTCGGTTTTGAACTTCGGGAGTTCGAACTCGACGGCCGACAGATCCTGCGGACCATCGAGCCAGGCGTCGATTTGCGCGTAGACGCTCGAGGACAGGTCTCGGTCGCCGTTCCGCGGCGGGAGCACGAAGACGATGGAGACGTCTCGGCCGCCAATCACCGGATGTTTATACACGAAATCGAACGAAATCTCGAGGACGTCAAATCCTTCGATGTTCGCCTTCGAGGCGCCAATGTGCGCGAGCATCATGGGCGTGCTGATCAACGTGCCGTCGTCGAGTGTGAAGTCGCCCGGAGCGGTGTATTCGCGATTAAAGGGTTGTCGCCAATGTGCCTTGAAGTACACGCTGTTGGTCAGCACCATCGCCGTGCTGGGAGTGAGATCGTTGACGAGATCTTGAATCTTGCCGTTCGTTGCGGCCTCAACCCAGTCGTTGATGACGTCCTCGGCGGCGGCGGGATTCGAGTAGTCGAGCGCCTGCACGTGTCCGCCGTAGTCCTCTTCGATCGTGGCGAGAAACTCGTCCTCGACCGGAAGACCGATCTGCGGCCACATCGCGTTGGCAACCTCCAGTTGCGGCCCGACGCGCCCGCGCGTGTCTAACGACTCCAAAAGCTCGGCGAAGGCATCGTGAATCCCCGGCTCGGTTCCCAGATGCAGAACCTGCTCCATCTCCGCGGCGGTCTGCCCGGCGGCGCCGGCATAGGCCATCGACAGCGCCGTCGCGATGCTCAGCGGCGAGAAGAAGAGATTGCCCTGTTCGCGCTGCATTTGCTCGTACAGGTCGAACGCGAACGCGTTGACTGCGTCCGCCGCGCGGCCGGCGAGCATGCGGCGGTCTTCGAGTCGTTCGACCCACAGCAATCGCCGGCGGCCCACACTTTCACGACGCCGACGACGAGACCAAAAACTCTGCGATGTGACGCGCATGGGGCGTACAACCTTCCGTTGGATGCCGGAGCGAACGTCGCACGACGCTCTTGAGACGCATTCATCAGTATTTCAGAATCCGTGCGATCTCGCAAAGGATTCGAATTTCTGTGCCGGAAAACGAGCCTGGCGGCGGCGAAGCGAGCCGGTCCTCCGCGCGCGGTCGCGACACCTGTCCGACGCAAGGCGGTTACAACGAGGCCCAGGTCGATCAGAACGTCGATCAAAACGCCGGCCGGTCCTGGCGGCGGGCGTCCCGCACTTGCTCGACCAGCCGCGGCATCGCCGGCAGCTCGCTGTAAAACTTGGCGCTGGGGTCGATGCCGAGGGACTCGTTGCGATCGATCATGGTGCGTATGCGCGGAAGCGTGGCGAGCTGGGGGAGGAGGGCGAGCCAGAGGATGGCTGCGGCGGCGAGGCAGGCGGCGAGGCGGGCGACGCCGGGGCCGAGACGGCCCGGCTCGCTGCGCTCGCCAACTGCGGTGAACTCACTTGGCGAGGGCGGCGGCGGCATCGGGGAAGACCTTCACGAACATCAGCCACGCCATGGCGAGCGTGAGCAGCAGGTTGAGCGATTGGCCGCACACGTAGAGCACCAGCGGTTTGCCGCCGACCAGGAAGCGGCTCAGCTCCCGGAAATTCGTCTCCAGGCCGATGCTGACGAACGCCAGGCAGAAACACCAGCCGCGGAGCGTCTTAGAAGTTTCGGTGGCGGCGGCGGCGACCTGTTCGCCTTCGACGCCTTGGGAGGCGATCAGCGAGAACACGATCGACGCGGCGACGAATCCGAGGACAAACTTGGGGAACCGCCGCCAGATTTCCAGCAGGCTCGGCCGGGCGCCGTCCGCCGCGCGTTCGACGCACGTGACCCAATAGGTCGCCACGGCGAAGGCGACGACGCCAATCAGGATATTCTGGATCATTTTCACCGTGGCGGCGACGGCGAGGGCCGTCTCGCCGAGCATGCCGCCCGCGGCGGCCACCGCGCCGGTCGAGTCGATCGTGCCGCCGATCCAGGCGCCGCCGACGACTTCGCCCAGGCCCATCGCGTGAATCGCCGGCGGCATGACGACCATCATGATCACGGTGAACGACAGCGACAGGCCGATGGCAAGCGACAGCTCTTCCTTCTTCGCCTTGCACGCGGCGGCCGTGGCGATCGCCGCCGACACGCCGCACACCGACATGTCGGCGCTGATCACCATGTTCAGCGACTTCGACGGGATCCGCAGCACATATTGGCCGAACAGGTAGGTGAGCGTCAGCACCGTGGGCGTGACGACCCAGGCGACGAACACGCCGGGCGGGCCGAGGGCGAGCAACTGGTTGAACAACACCTCGCCGCCCATCAGCACGAGGCCCGTCTTGATGTACAGCTCGGTCCGCAAGGCCGGCTGCATGAAGGCGGGCGTGCCGATCGTGTTGCTGATCACCAGCCCCGCGACGAGGGCCCACAGGGCGTACTCGAGGTTGTAGTGCTTCACCACTTCCTGGCCGGCGAGCACGTAGGCAAGCACCGCCAGCGCGAAGAGGACGACGAACGCCGTGGGGAAGCCGCGCAGCGGCTGGCCCATGATCGCGAGCCCCGCGGTGAACAGCGCGAACGTGCAGGCCACCGCGCCGAGCACGCCGGGCCAGCGGCTGGCCTCGCCCTTGCGAAACGCGTCGGCGGGGTTCGAGTTCCACGAGCCGACGGTTCCCAGCCAGGGGGCGAGCGGGTTTTTCGCGAGCCCGGCCTTCGCCTGCTGGCGCTCGGCGGCGATCGCGTCTGCCGTCGCCGACTCCGCCTCGTCGCCGGCTTTCGCCTGGTCGAACTGCCCGGTCAGAGCGTCGTACCGCGCGACCCGCTCGGCCACGTCTGTCGGCCGCGACAGCCACGTCGCCGCGAGCGCCGCGAGCAGCACCGCGGCGCCGAGCCAGATGGCGCACCAGTCCTCGGTGCGCCAGGGGGCGGCGGTCGCAACGGCTTCCTCGACTGATGGAGGTGATTCGGGGGCTAGCATGAGCGGGCGGGGCGGGGCGAGCAATCCGAAGTCGTCTTAAGGTGAATCAAGTCTCGCCCGGAGCTTTCGCAGGTCGCGCGAGGCATGCACGACGCCAACGATAAAGAGAAGATTTGGACGCTGCTGAAACAAAATAAGATATGGAAATCGTCGCAATCGGAGGAATCGCACCTGAAGGTCTGCCCAAGCGAACGGATAAACGCTCGGGGTTGCCGTGATCGCGTCTAATCCCGATTCAACAGCTTGGCGAAAGCGGCCGCCAACTTCAGCTGACTTCCCGTCATACCAATTGAGCGCCGCTTCGAGATCACCCGCCACGTGCTTCGAGAATCGAATGGTTCTAGCCACGGGCCTGATCCACGCGTCGCCAAAGCTCTTCGCGAGTGATCATGGACGAGGGATCTCGCTCGGCTTCCTCCAGGCGCCTTTCCACTTCAAGGCGATGCCATTCTTGAAGTGGAAAGGGCTCCGTCGACTCGATGATGTCGTTCCAAAGCGCGTCGACGACGCGCAGCTTGTCAACTAGCGGCAGGTCGTGCAGGTTATCGAAATCGGCAAGCATGACGATGGTCTCCTGGCGAAGGACTCTTATCGAGCCTATACCGGTTGGCCTGATATTTCAAATCCGTGCGTTGCCGTTTGCTCGGGAATCGCAACCTCCGATCCGTGGGATCCGAATAATCCGTGGTCGGATTTCCCGAGCGCGTCGCAAGCGACGCGGCTAAATCACAAATCATCCACCCGCACGTCGCGCCCGTTGGCGTCCTCGCACTCGAACTTCAAGAACTCCGGCGAGAGGTCCTCGCGGCTCACCACGACCACCTGCACGTTGTGATCGTCCTCCAGCGCGAGCAGGTCCCGCCGCTTGCGGTTGTTGATGTACGCGGCCACTTCTTCTTCGACGGTCACGGTGACGCGCTTTACGCCCGCATGCTGGGCGCACATGATCAGCTTGCGAATCACCTCGATGGCCATGCTTTCGGCGCTCTTCACCAGGCCCGAGCCGCCGCAGCCCGGGCATTCCTTGTACACGCTGCGCTTGAGGCTGGGGCGGATGCGCTGCCGCGTCATTTCGATCAGGCCGAACGGACTGGTCCGCAGAATCTTCGTGCGGGCGCGGTCGCGCTTCACGGAGTCG
The DNA here is from genome assembly GCA_964430075.1 of uncultured Planctomycetaceae bacterium. Classification (GTDB taxonomy): domain Bacteria; phylum Planctomycetota; class Planctomycetia; order Pirellulales; family Lacipirellulaceae; genus Lacipirellula. Next base: position 13,288 of record CAYSFP010000152.1, read on the forward strand.
CGCAAGGTGCGCTCGACGATCCGGCGGTGCCGCTCTTTACGCATGTCGATGAAGTCGTTCACCACCACGCCGCCCAGGTCGCGCAGCCGGAGCTGCCGGGCAATCTCGCGGGCGGCGATCTGGTTGAGCTGGAACGCGCTCTCCTCGGCGCCGCCGTCGGTGCGGAAGCTGCCGCTGTTG
>CAYSFP010000153.1:0-13185 GCA_964430075.1 uncultured Planctomycetaceae bacterium
CTTCAGCAACGCAATTCCACAATCAACAAAAAGTGACAGCTTCAAAGGGCTGACCTGAACCCTGACCCCTTTGCTCTCCCCAACTTCCTTCCGTGACCTTGTCAGCGGCCATCGCCGCGGCGTGTCCGCGGCACTGGCGCGCGCTGCGCTCCGCACCGCAAGCGTACCCTATGGCTGGGCCGTGAGCGTGCGGAACCGGCGGTTCGACCGCGGCGATCGCGTCGTGACGGCGCCCGTCCCCGTCGTCAGCGTCGGCAATCTCACCGTCGGCGGCACCGGCAAGACGCCGATGGTCGAGTGGCTCGCCCGCCACGCACGCCAGCAGGGCCTCCGCGTCGCCGTGCTCAGTCGCGGTTATGGCGCCGCGGCGGATGGGCGCAACGACGAGGCTCTCGAACTGGAGCTCGCACTGCCCGATGTCCCGCATCTGCAAGACCCCGACCGCACGGCGACGGCCGCCATTGCAGCGGAAGAGCTTGGCTCGCAGTTGCTCGTCTTAGACGACGGGTTTCAGCACCGCCGACTGGCGCGAGACTTCGACCTGGTGCTGCTGGACGCCACCGAGCCGTTCGGGTTCGATCGCCTGCTGCCCCGCGGCACGTTGCGCGAGCCCGTCGCAGGGCTGCGCCGCGCCCATGCCATCGCGCTCACCCGGGCGGACATGCTGGACGGCGGCGCCCGCGATACGATCCGCCGCCGGGTCGAGCGGATCAATCCTCACGCCGCCTGGTGCGAGGTGGCCCACCGTCCGGCGAGGCTGCTTGCTTCGGATGGCGCTGGCGAGCCGCTCGTCAAGCTCGCCGGCAAGCCGATCGCCGCGTTCTGCGGCATCGGCAACCCCGCGGGATTCCGCCACACGCTCGAGACGCTGGGCGGCCAGATCGTCGCGTGGCGCGAGTTTCCCGACCACCACGGCTACACGCGCGCGGACGTGGACGACCTTGCCGCGTGGGCCGGCGCGGCGGGCGCCGCGATGCTGGTCTGCACCCGCAAAGACCTGGTGAAGCTGCGCACGTCCTCCCTCGGCGGCGCGCCGCTGCGCGCGCTGGGCATCGAGCTTGGCTTCCTGGCCGGTCAGGCGGCCTTGGAAGCAGCGGTTGCTCCCGTGCTGCAGCGCGCGGCCGAGATTCCCGAATTGGCGTCGGGCGAATGACCCGTTAGCGAACGTCCCGGGACCGGCCCGACAAGCCCGCCGCTAACGCACTGCCCGCACTTCGATCTCGTTGACCAGCCGCCCCAACATGACCGCGTCCAGTGCGCTCATCGCCACGTGTTGAGCGACCTGCTTGACGTAGTAGGAACTCGACACGCCAGACAGGACAAACTGGTCGTCTTCGATGCGAACCTTGAGGTCGCGTACCCGACCTGGGAGACGGGACTGCACGCTGCGGACGATTTCCGCGGCAATGCGACGCAGCTTGGCCTCGCTGCGGAGGGCAGCCGATTCCGGCGGCGCGAGCGTCCGCCCGACGTGAGCGAAATCGCGCGCCGGAATCCCGACGGAATATTCGCCTCTCCCATCGATCATCGTCGGCCCTCCATGCCAGCGCCACGGGCGCTGCACGACGCCTCTAGCTGTCCGCCAAGACCGCCCTTCGACTCCCGAAGTGCATCAGCCGATTTCGGCGTCAAGGTCAATCTAGTCCTGCTCCAAGCGGCCGGTCAACACGACTTCCTGTCATCGGCTGCCAGAATGTGAGCGTGCATGCATCCTTTGGGGGGGTAGCCGCCGAATGCTAGCAAGGCGATTTCCCCCGTCAGTCGGCGATCACGCCGCGCGTGTGAAGAAATCGCAAAACCTGCTCGGCCAGCTCGTCCGGAGGAGACACGTCCGACTTCAATACGAGTTCCGGCGACGCGGGCGGTTCGTAGGGAGCGCTGATGCCCGTGAAGTCCTTGATCTCCCCGGCGCGCGCCTTGCGGTACAAGCCCTTGGGGTCGCGCGCTTCGCACACCTCCAGCGGCGCGTCGACGAACACTTCGATGAAATCCCCGGAGCGCAAGCTCGCCCGCACGGCATCGCGATCTGTGCGGTAGGGGCTGACGAACGCCGTGAGCGTCACCAGACCCGCGTCGCACAACAGCCCCGCCACGGCGCCCACGCGGCGGATGTTCTCTTCCCGGTCGGCCTGGCCAAACCCCAGGCCGAACCGCTGGCCGAACGCTTCGCCGTACCGGCCGGCGAGCATCTGCGGCGTGGCGTTCAGTCCGTGCCGCACGTTGTCGCCGTCGAGCACGTAGCTCCGCACGCCGCGCTCGTGCAGCTTGCGATCCACCACGTTGGCCACGGTGCTCTTGCCGCACCCGCTGAGACCCGTGAACCACACGACGCACCCGCGGTGGCCGTTGAGCCGTTCGCGGTCCGCGCGTTTCACGGCCTGCTCGTGCCAGACGACGATGGGATCGGACATGAGAAATGACGAATGACGAATGACGAATGACGAATGACGAATGACGAATGACGAATGACGAACAGGGGTCTCGCACCCTCATTCGTCATTCGTCATTCGGGAATTCGTCATTCACTCCAATATTCCCGCCAACTCGCACAAATTCGCCGCCAGCACCGGCTGCGGGCAGCTCCACACGAGAAAGAACAGCGCCTCGCGGCACCACCGGCCGGCTGGATGGCCGACGACGTAGCCCGCTCCTTTCGCTGCCGCCAGCGACGCCTGCGTCGCGCGTAGCACCAAACTGTTGGCCCGCTGCCGCAACTCGTCGTTACTGCACGCCGGTTCGCCGCGGGCGGCGGCCAGCAGCGCCGCTTCGAGGGCAGCGTACTCCGTCGCCAGGGCCTCCTGGGCGGAGCGCAGCTCACCGCGGCGATCGGCTTCCCGCGCCAGGTAATCGATCGCCGCCGCCGACAAACCCACGGCAAGCGTCGAGGTCTGCAGCCCGCCCGTGCCGCCGCCGGCGCCCAGGGACATCACATGTTCCACTGGCCCGGCAAGCAACCACTCCTCGCCGAGCTCGACGCCTTCGAGCGTGAACTGCCCGGTGTGGCTCGCCGACAAACCCACCAGCGCGGCCGGCGTCTCCGCACGAACGCCGGGCGCGTCGGTGGGCACGACAATCAGGATCTGGTCGGCCGTGGCGTCGGCGCCGTCCATCACCGTCGCGCCCACAACGACGTAGTCGGCATGCGCTGCACCCGTGACCCACGCGCTGAACCCATCCAGCCGGTAACCGCCGCTTGTCGGCTTAGCGCGAAGCACCGGCGTTGCGAGATGCCGCCGGCTGGTCGTTAAATGCGAAATGCCGATCGTCGCGAACAGGTCGCCGCGCGTCAGCTCGGGCAGCAGCCGCGCTTTGACGCTGCCATTGTCCGACGTCTCGATCCGCCGGCAGGCGCCCTCGCGCTGCGTAATGATGAACGTGGTCGTCAGGCAGGAGCGCGCGAGGGCCAAGTACCCGCGGACAATGCCTTCCTGATTCCACCCCTGTCCGCCCCACTCCTCGGCGGCGAACCACTGGAACACGCCGTACTCGCCGCACAGCCGAAGTTGCTCGGCAGGCCAAGCGCCTGAAACGTCCAGCGCGGCCGCGCGCGAAGCGAGCTCGCCGCACAACTCGGCAAGCGATTCCTGCAACTCTGTGGCAAATCCGCTCACCGCACGCTCATGTCGGAGCTCAGCCCGCCGGCCGCCACCAGGTACGCCTGCTGCACGTAATCGACCACCATCCGATGCGCGCTGAACCGCGCCGCCAGCGTCGCGATCGAGTTGGTCATCCGCTCGATCCACTTCACCGGCAAACCGTCGGCGTCGCGATCGTAAAACAGTGGAATGACTTCCTCCTCCAGGACGCGCATCAAGTCTTCCGCGTCGCGAGCGTCGTTGATGCCCACGTCGGCGTGGCTTGAACCATTGCCAATCGCGAAGCCGTTCTTGCCGTTGTACGCCTCGGCCCACCACCCGTCGAGCACCGAGCAGTTCAGCCCGCCGTTGAGCACGGCCTTTTGCCCGCTGGTGCCGGACGCCTCGAGCGGTCGCCGCGGATTGTTCAGCCATACGTCGACGCCCTGCACCATGTGCCGGCCTACGTTGATATCGTAGTCCTCGACGAACACCACGCGGCCGGCGAACCGCGGGTCGTGCCGCAGGTTCGCGATCCGCTGGATCAGCCGCTTGCCGGGCTCGTCGGCCGGGTGCGCCTTGCCGGCGAAGATGAACTGCACCGGCCGGTTCGCATCGTCGATCAGCTCGGCGATGCGGTCGATGTTCTGCAGGAACAGGTCGGCCCGCTTGTACGTGGCGAACCGGCGGGCGAAGCCGATCGTCAGGGCGTTGGGATCGAGCATCGTCCGCGCCGCTTCGATGATCGCCGGGTCCTCGTTCCGCCGGCGGCTCTGCCGGCTGACGCGGCGGCGCACGAAATCCAACAGCCGGCTCTTCAGCGCGTTGTGCGTCTCCCACAACTCGCCCGGATCGATCTTATACACGTCCTGCCACACCTCCGGCTCGCCCATGCGGGAATGCCATTCGGTGCCCAGGTACTTGTCGTACAGCATGGCCATCGGGCCGGCGAGCCAACTGGGAATGTGCACGCCGTTGGTGATGTGGCCGATCGGAATCTCTTCCTCCACGCGCCACGGCCAGAGGTTGGCCCACATGCGGCGCGACACGTAGCCGTGCAGCGAGCTCACCGCGTTGGCCCGTCGCGACAGCTTCAGCCCGATGACCGTCATGCAGAACGGCTCGCCCTCGTTCTGCGGCTCGACGCGGCCTAGTCCCATGAGCTGCTCGTACGAGATGCCCAGCTTCTCGCGCAACGGGCCGAGATGCTCCTCGATCAGCCGGCCGTCGAACCGGTCGTGCCCGGCCGGCACGGGCGTATGCGTGGTGAACACGGTTTGCTGCGCCGTCTCGCGCAGGGCTTCGTCGAACGACACGCCGTCGTCCTGCATCTTCGAGCGGATCACCTCGAGCGGAGCGAACGCGCTGTGGCCCTCGTTCAGATGGAACGCGCCGGCGCGAATCCCCAGCGCCCGCAGCGCCTTGACGCCGCCGACGCCCAGCACCAACTCCTGTCGGATGCGCGTGCGCGTATCGCCGCCGTACAGCCGGCTGGTCAGCTCGCGATCCTCCGGGCTGTTGCCCTCGACGTCGCAGTCGAGCAGGTACAGCGGCACGCGGCCCACCCGCATCAGCCATACCTTGGCGTGCAGCACGCCGCCACGGGTCTCGATCTCCACCGTAATCGGCCGCCCCTTCGGATCGCGGGCCGGCTCCATCGGCAGATTCTCGACCTTGGTGTCCAGGTACTCTTCCTGCTGCCACCCTTCGTCGTCCAGGTGCTGCTTGAAGTAGCCCTGGTCGTAGAACAATCCCAGCGCCACCAGCGGCACGCCCAGGCCGCTCGCCGATTTGATATGGTCGCCCGACAGCACGCCCAGGCCGCCGCTGTAAATGGGCACCGATTCGTGCAGGCCAAACTCCGCCGAGAAGTACGCCACCGGCATCGAGCCCAGGACGCCGGCCTCGCGGGCCGCCCAAGTGCTCTTGGTATTGTCGAGGTAGTCCTTCAGCCGGCGGTAGGCTTGGTTGATCCGCGTGTACAGCACCATCTCGGACGCCCGCTCGGCCACCTGGCCGGGCGTCATTTCCGCCAACAGCGCGATGGGGTTGTGGTCGAGCTGGCGCCACCGCACGGGATCCAGCTCCCGGAACAGGTTGACCACCTCCGGGTGCCAACTCCACCACAGGTTGCGGGCGAGCGAGTTGAGCTTGTCGTACAGGGCCTGGGGGGTGAGCTCCGTCCAATTGGACCGGGCACTGGCCATACTGGCCGAGCTGGGGATTTCAGTCTGGCTCATGCAACGCTTGCCTTGTGGTAGGGCCGCCTCGACGCAAGACGGCGATTATAACGCACTTGCGTTCCCACGCGACGGGGTTTTTGCACGGGCCCACGACGGCCGCGACCGCCACTCACGTTTCGCCGCGTCGCGGCGAAACCGTATGCTTATTTCCCCGTTCAGAGTCCCCCCAGCCCCCTCTCCCCGTCGCGCAATTGCGAATCCCCTGCGCCGCCCCTACAGTAAACTGGAAGTGGTCTTCCACGTTGACGCTGCCGGAGGACGGCGGCGCCGGCGCCTACTTTCGCGAAGCTTGCTATGACCATCGCCGACGCGTACGGACGGGACCGCTTCGGCCTGTCGTTCGAGCTGTTCCCGCCCAAGACGGCCGAAGCGCTCGCGAGCCTGGAACACCACGTCGCCGAGCTGGTCAAATTCTCCCCCAGCTACATCACCTGCACCTACGGCGCCGGCGGATCGACGCAAGATCGCACGCTGGAAGTCATCGCGGGCGTGCGCCAGCGGCACCAGCTCCCCGTGGCGACCCACCTGACGTGCGTGGGCCGAACTCCGCCGCAACTGCGAGCGTATCTCCAGCAGGCGATCGATCTGGGGATCGAAAACGTCGTAGCGCTGCGGGGCGATCCGCCCAAGGGGGAAACGGCCTTCACGCCCGTTCATGGCGGCTTTTGTTACGCCAACGAGTTGGTCGCCTTCATCCGCCGGCAATTTCCGAACACAGGCATCGCCGTCGGCGGCTACCCCGAGACCCACCAGGAAGCGCTCACTCCGCAGGTTGACCTGGAAAACCTCAAACGCAAGGTCGACGCGGGGGCCGATGTCGTCATTACGCAGCTCTTTTATCACAACGAAGATTTTTACCGCTTCCGAGAGCGATGCCGTGCCGCGGGGATCGCGGTTCCCATTGTGCCGGGGCTTCTCCCGGTTACCAATTTTGCCCAGATTCAACGAATTGCCGCCCTGTGCGGGGCAAAACTCCCCAGCGAGTTCCAGGCGGCGCTGGAAAAACACAAGCACGACCCCGACGGCCAGTTCGAGGTCGGCGTAGAATTCGCCACCCGGCAAGCGGCTGACCTCATGGCCTCCGGGATCCCGGGAATCCATTTCTACGTGTTGAATAAGTCCGAAGCGACCAAGCGCGTGTTGACCGCGTTGCGAAGGTAACGCCGCCGGCGACTAATGACGAAATCCGAATGACGAATGACGAATGTAGGACCATGCGACAAACTCAAATCCGTCATTCGTCATTCGTCATTCGTGCTTCGTCATTCGCGCATCCGTTCGTCATTCGCCCCGCACGACGCGTTCGCAATTTCCGTTAACGCCCGCCGCGTCCCTATGTCCCCCGACCACGCCGATCTCACGGGCCAGCAGCTAGGCGACTACCGCGTCCTGCGGCGCCTCGGCGTCGGCGGCATGGCCGAGGTCTACCTCGCCGAGCAACAGACGCTCGGTCGGCCCGTTGCCTTGAAGATTCTGCAGGCCGCGCTGGCCCGCGACGCGTCCTACGTCGATCGGTTCCAGCAAGAAGCCCGCGCCGCCGCGGCGCTGGTCCACGCCAACATCGTGCAGATCTACGACGTCGGGTGCGTGGACGGCGTCCACTACATCGCCCAGGAGTACGTGCGCGGCAAGAACCTTGGCGAAGTGCTCAAGCGGCAAAGCGCCCTCGACCCTCGCGTCGTGCTCGACGTCCTGCGGCAGGTCGTCGCCGCGCTGTGCAAAGCCAGCGAAGCGGGCATCGTGCACCGGGACCTGAAGCCCGAAAACATCATGCTCAGCCAGAGCGGCGAGGTGAAAGTCGCCGACTTCGGCCTCGCGCGCGTCGAAAACGCCGATGCGAAGACGCTCACCCAGGTGGGCGTCACCATGGGCACGCCGCTGTACATGAGCCCCGAGCAGATCGAGGGCCGAGCGGTCGACGCGCGCAGCGACATGTATTCGCTCGGCGTCACGTGCTATCACCTGCTCGCCGGGTCGCCGCCGCACCTGGGCGACACGGCGCTGGCGATTGCGGTGCAGCATCTCAACAGTGCGCCGCGACCGCTCGAAAACGTGCGCGACGACATGCCCCCCGGGCTGGCTCGCGTCGTGCACCGCATGCTGGCCAAGAAGCCGGAGAACCGCCACCAGAGTCCCGGCGAGTTACTTGCCGACCTCCGCAAGCTCGCCGGCGAAGCCGCCAGCGAAGGTTGGGGCGACGGCGCCGAGCACTGGTCCATCGCCGACTGGATCGCCGCCGCCGACACGCGCACGCAAGCCTCGGCCGAGCTCTGCCGACTGATGCAGTCGACCTCGGATCTCGCGAAACCCGCGCGCCGCCGCCGCGCCATGCTGGCGCCGCTGATCGCCGCGGCCGCCATCGGCGGCGTCCTCCTGGGCTTCGCCACCCGCCCGCAGTCCTACCTCGCCGGCACGCCGGTCAAGAGCGTCGCCAAGCGCGACTCGCCGCTGGCGCAAATCTTCCACGCGAAGATGGCGCCCAGCGAGGCGGCCTGGAAGGCGGTGTGGGAGAAGTTTCCCGACGCCGATCCGTACATTCTCGATCTGGCGCGCGAGGGTCTCGTCCGCTACTACTTGTTTCACACGAAAGATTACGACGCAGCCCGCGAGCTCTTGGAGCGATTGGCCGACTCGGCCGACGCCGCGGCTGAAAATTCCCCGCTACGAGCCTTCGCCTACGCAGGGCTGTGCGTCGTAAACCGTCGTCTGGGGATGGCGCAGGCCGCCAGTGAAGCCGCGGCGCAACTCTCACCCGAGATGATCGATCATCTCCGCCGGGCGGACGGTCCGATGTTCGAGCTGCTCCGCACCGCGCAGCCCTCTCTGGGCTCCTAGCGCCCGCGCCGCCTTCCCGCCTGGTCGCTCCTGACGGCGCGCCCTGCTCGTTGGCGTGCCTCATCGCTTCTGTGCAGGAGGTCTCTCGCCCGATTCCCGTTCAAGACTGCCCCTCCACAAAAATCCCGCAAAAATAGTGTACGTATGTATATAAATCGGCCGCGCTTTTTGCTAGTTTTCTGAGTGTCGCCCGCCGACTCTAGCACTCCCGGTTTCCCTCATGTCGCGAAGGCCAGTCCCATGAACACGCATGCCCGAATCTTGCCGTTTGCAATCCACGAGCCGACCGACTCCCGCCCCAGGAGGCCCCCGCGCGAGATCGACGACGACTTTCCCCGCGAGCTCGGCGACGACCCGTGGGACGTCTTCGTCCCGGAGGACGATTACGAGCCGCTGCCGCAGTACGGCGACTTTTGGACGGAGCAGAACGCCGCCTGAGTAAGGACGCCATCCCGCCCGGCAGTCGCTTGCGGCTTAGCGCGCATCCGAGTGCAAAGCCCGTCCCCCACCCGTTGGCGCCCTTGGCGCCGTCGCCAGTCAGCCTCCCCTTTCCTGCCAGTTTTTTAGCCCAGGAGCGTCACGATGTTGCCGCTGACCGTCGTCTTGGAGATTCGCCGTCTGTTGTCCGAGAGCGAGCTGTCGCAGCGCGCGATTGCGGCCCGCATGGGCGTCGCCCGCGACACCGTTCGCGCGGTCGCGTCGGGGCGGCGCAGCTTGGAGCCGCGCACCGCAGATCAGAATCGCACGCCGCGCCGCTATTACAGCAAACCGGTGATCGTGCCCCAGCGCTGCGCGGGGTGCGGCGGCCTGGTCCACATACCCTGCCGCCTCTGCCGCATCCGCGAGTACCAGCGCCGCAACGAGCTCATCCGCCGCCTCCGCCTGGCCGCCGCGAGCCCCAGATCCGCGGCATAACTAAAAACCCCCGTCCCCCTCGCCTTAACAACATGATGCAGGTGCTAGCGGATACAGTTTATTAGGCCCGGCGTTCACGCCGGGTTGTGTGCGAGCATTATCCTGTTAAGGGAAAGGAGCGAACCATAGCGTCCCCGGGCAGAGCCCGGGGCTTCCATGCAAGCCACCGGCTCTGCCGGTGGACGGCGCCACCGACGCGCCGGCGTTCTCCCTTTCAAGCCTCCCCCGAACTCCACAGCTCGGCCGCCGCGACAAAAATGCAGCCTCGCCGATTCGCCGTAAACCCTTGACACGCAATCGCTTGCCAGCGCCGCCCCAGCGTCGGGAATTATGTCGCCAAAAATGAGTGTCCGCCGACCTCGCCGTGGCGGACGCGCCGACATTTGCGATTTCCCCGCAGTTCAGTCCAAACTATGAAAACGAATTTCTCGCGCCCCATGTAAGCCCCCGCCCCGATCGCGCATCCAATGTCTGTGCGTGCCCCAACGATCGACCGACCGGGCCGGGAACGACGCGAGACCCCAGGCGCCTCAGGACGGCGTGGCGTGCCGGTGGAACTTCAACCAGCCGCCGACGAGCTTGCCGAGGTCGACTGGGCCGCCGTCACCGCCGCGTTTCGCGCCGGGGACGCCGCAGCGGCGGACGTCGTCGCGGAGCGATTGCTGCCGTATGTATCGAACCTGGTGCGCCGGCTCACCGCGTGGCGCAGCGACGTCGACGACCTGACGCAAGACGTGCTCGTTACGGCGCTGGCCAAGCGGCGCAGCTTCCGCGGCGAGGCGAAACTGGAAACCTGGATCACGCGCATTGCCGTGAACGCCTGCCGCGCTCACGCCCGCAAACAGTGGCTGCGCAAACGATTGTTCGCCGCATGGGCGGAGCGCAGCACGCCCAACCGATCAAGCCACCACGACGCCGCAGACGCGACGGCGAACGACAACGAACAAGCCCAGCGCGTGCGGGACGCGGTGGACCAATTACCTGCCAAGAGTCGCGAAGCGATCGTCCTGTGCTACCTGCAACAGATGACGCCCGCCGAGGCGGCCAAGAGCCTCGGCGTGCGACCAGGCACGCTCGAAGTGCGGCTCAGCCGAGCCCGCGACCAACTGCGAAAGCTGCTCACGCCATGAACGACGATTCGCTCGAACAACTGCTGCAGCGCGCCGACGCGGCGTTTCACGCGCCGCCGCAAGCCGTGTTGCCCGCTGCGCTGCTGACCGCTGTACGGCGCCGGCGCATGCGGACGGCGGGCCTGCGCAGCCTCGCCGCCGTCGGAGCGGCGTTGGCGATCGCCGTTCCGCTGATTGTCGAGCGCCCTACCGCCGAACCTTTAGGCGGCGCTCCTCCCGCTTCGGACTGGTCGCTCAAGCGACCAGTCCGCCCTGCGGACGGAGCCCCCATACTCGCGGATGCGCCCCACGATCTCGACGCCCTCCGCGCCGAGATCGCCCGCCTCGACCAGGAGGCCGAGGAGCGCCTGCGAATCGTCGCCGCCGTCCTGCGGCCGGACGTGGAAACCAAGGAGGTCGACAGCGGCGGCGCGCTCGCCGGCCTCGAACTGGTTCGCCTCGAAACCGCCCGCTCCGCGGCGCTCAGCTTGCAATACGCCGTGCAGGTCGAAGAAGAATTCCACGACCTCGCCGCTGCCCGCCGCGAATACCAGCGCGTGGCTGAGCGATTTCCCGGTACCGCGTGGGCGCAAGTGGCCGCGACATCCATTCGCCGCCTGGCTGGCGCCGATGCTCATCCCTCGTCCCTCTAACCGACGATCCGTCACAGGAAACTCGCCGTGAAGAAAACTGTCAGGTCATTCATTTTGGCGTTGGTTGTCGTTTCACTCGGAGACGCACAGCAAGCCGCTGGGCAGTTTGGCGGCGGCGGGGGCCCGCGCAGTTTTCAACCACACAGTCGCAACGTGGTTCTCGAAGGAGAAAGGATCTCGGAGCAAACGATCGCCATTGTCGCGACCTCGGTGACACAGAATCTCCACGCGTCGGCCGATCTGCAGGCGCCCGCCAGTGTGAATATGAGTCCCGCGCTGGGGATGGTCGGCGGCGGCGGGTTTGGCGGCGGTGGGTTTGGGGGTGGCGGAGCTGAACCTCCGCCAGCAGCCTTTGTGTCCACCGCCGACAGTGAGCTGGCCATCCGCGCGTTGCATGTCAACGTCCGGCGCCCCGAGGATGGCAGCGAACTTGATGAAGCCCAAATGAACCAGATTTGGGAGGAAGCCCGCCGTCAGCTCGAGGAGGGTCTGCGCAGGCTGCAGGCCACGAACCGGGAAATCTCGCTCAAGCAGCGCGAGCGCGGGCTCCAAGCCTCGCGCGAGCGCGTCGATGCGTATCGTCAGCAATACGACCGGGACGTAGCTCAACTCGCCGAGATGACGGACAACCTGGACGGAGGGTCGCAGCAAGAGATGGAAAGTCAACTGTCCGCGACGCTCGCGGAGCTTCGCCAATTGCGGGTGCGCATGGTCGGCCTTGAGGCGCGGCGCCTGGCCATTGAACAGCGGATTGATGAGCTGCGCAAGCAAGCCAGCGAAGCAGCGGTCGACGATCCGGTGACTGCCGAGCTGCGAAAGATCGTTGATATTCGCGAGCAGAGACTGGTTCGCCTGCAATCGCTTTCTGAATCGGGCACATCCGGCGTCACAACGGCCGATGTGCTCGAGGGCGAGGCGCAGCTAGCCGACGCGCGCATCAACTTGCTCACGGCGGAGCAGAAAGCGACAACGCGTGCCGAGGGCGAAGTCCTCCGCGAGCTGAACAACGAGCTTTCGATGCTCATCGTGCAAGCGGCGGAGTTCGAAGCGACGATTAAGACGACTAACGAAATTGCCGATGACCTGCGGGCTAAAGCGAGCGCCGACCGCTGGTCTCAGATCGACCTGCTTCGCGGGCATGTGGAGCGAGCCAAACGCCGGCTCATTGAGGCGGAACAGGCTCTCGACGCCCAGGAGCACGTAACGGTTTGGCCGCCGAATGAAATCTCGATCCGCCCGCTGGACGAAGTCCTGGCGCCGGAAGCGGCGGCGCCTTAACCGTTGCCGAGTTTCTCCGAAACTCGATCCCGTCCGTTGCCGCGTCTCTTGCGAGATGTGCACTCCGATGCACACAGAGGCAGTTTCGGAGAAGCTGCCCAACTTGTTGCCGAGTTTCTCCGAAACTCGGGAATTGCCAGTTTCGGAGAAACTGGCCAACGAGAAGAAACTGGCTAACGCGTGGCCGCGTCTCTCCGAGACGCGAAAAGGAGAACTTCAAGTCTCGGAGAGACTTGACCACTTATTGCCGCGCCGCGGCGACGGCATCGACGTATCGCCGCGCCAGCGCCGACAGCTCGTCCCACTTGCCGCCCGCCAGCAGATCCTTCTTCACCAGCGACGAACCCACCCCCACGGCCACGGCGCCGGCCTTGATCCAGTCGGCCGCGGTCGAGAGGTCCACCCCGCCGGTGGGCGTCAGCTTCACCTGCGGCAGCGGGCCGTGGACGTCTTTCAGATACTGCGGACCGAAATGATTGGCCGGGAACACCTTCACCACGTCGGCGCCGGCGCTCCAGGCGGTGAGAATCTCCGTCGGCGTCATCGCCCCCGGCACAGCGACGCAATCGTAGCGGTG
>CAYSFP010000154.1:0-13140 GCA_964430075.1 uncultured Planctomycetaceae bacterium
GGGAATGGGGACGAAGAAGCGGAAGCGAGCCGGGTCGTCCTCGACCCCGGCGAATTCCGCCTTCCGCCTTCCGCCTTCCGCCTTCGTTTCCCACACCGCGATAGCGCTCGCTCCCGTCCTCGCCGCCGGCCCGCACGCCGAGCGCAAGCCCTACAACTTCGCCGCCGCCGAGGCGAAGCGCAAAGGCGACGTCGACATCGCCGAGCTCGGCCGCGACGTGAAGATGCCGTGGGAAACCAACGGCCGCAAATGGCACGTCGAGGACCGCACCGCCCGCAGCGGCGCCCCCGTGCGGTGGGACGGCCGCATCCTCGCCGCGATCGAGGAGCGCGTCCAGCAGCTCGGCGAGCAGGCGCAGCTCTTTTCGCCCACCGACTGGACCAACCGCACCATCGTCGAGATCGCCGCCAGCAAGAAAGCCGACGGCTGGTTCTTCCATGCAATCACCGGCGAGCCCTGGCTCGTGAAGCTCAAGTTCCGCACCGCCAAACGCACGTTCGATCGCGACAAGCTCACCGAGGAGCTCGCGCTGAAGCCGCTCAACGACCTCCCCGAGATCGAAGCCTACGGCCACGGCCCCCGCGTGAAGGTGAAGAATCTCCGCGGCCCGTTCCAGGAGGTGCAGATCGCCGCCCACAGTTGGGAGGAAATCGACGCGCCGGCGTTCTGGGACTTCATCGACCGGGCCGTCGCGGGTTTCGGCAAGTTCGCCGAGCGCGTCGGCAAGAACCCCGACGACGTGATGCCCTGGAAGGTGCTCGGCCGCAAATGGCACCTCAGCCGCAAGGGCTTCCCCCCCGGCAAGAAAGTCGACTGGCCCCAAGAAACGTTGGAAGAGCTCCTGGAACTCCTCGCCGCCGCCGCGGGAGCCGCCGACCAAAGGCGGAAGGGGGAAGCCGGAGGGGAGAATGACGATGCATCGCCTTCCGCCTTCCCCCTTCCGCCTTCCCCTTTACCTCAATTCCTCTGGAACAACCAACAGCTCATCCACCTCATGATCCCCGCCCAGCGCCATCCCTGGGCCACCGTCCACACGAAGCGCACCGCGGGCGTCGACCTGTATCTCAACGGCCCCGGCGGCGCCTTCGCCACCGGCCGCATCGCCGACATCGCGGAAAAGCGCGCCGTCGAATCGGCCGGCAACGGCATCGACCAGGTCAAGCTCCGCTTCGTGCATCCCGAGGACCTCACGCGCGGCAACCTCGCCGCGTTCTTGGCGGAACACATCGAGGCGGTGCGCGCCGCCGCGGCGATTTAACGTGGCTCACCGTTTCCGTACACTTCACATGTTCCTTCCCGTTCCGCTGAAGATGACGCATCCGCGACAAATGCGACACCGATGTCCTGGCCCCGGAGGGGCCGAGTCATGTAGCCAGGGCCGTTAGGCCCTGGAATGGTTGAATGAATAGAGCAAAGCCCCCTAGGGGCGACATCGAGCCGCTGGTGGAATGCAATGTCGCCCCTCCGGGGCTCGATGGAATTGGCGTTTTGCTTCCTACCAGGGGCTCGCGCCCCTGGCTACACGACTCCGCCCCTCCGGGGCGATCTGTGGTAACCGCGCCCTGATCCATGCGTACATACTCTTCACTCGTCGCGATTATTCTTTTCGCTGGCTTTCGTACTGCCACGGCCGACGACTTCGCCCGCCTCGAATACCGCCATCCCGACCTCGCCGTCGACCTCGGCGTCGGCCTGTGGGCCTGGCCCGCGGCGGTCGACTGGGACGGCGACGGCGATCTCGACCTGCTCGTTTCCTGCCCGGACAAGCCGTATAGCGGCGTGTACTTGTTCGAGAACCCCGGCGACGCCGCGGCGTCGCTCGTGCTGAAGGCGCCGGTGCGCGTGGGACGGGGCCATCAATACCTCACGCCCAGCCGCGTCGGCGCCGACGTGCGGCTGCTCGTGCCGGGTCGCGAGCTGGTCGACTACCGCGCTGCCGGCTTTGCCAAGCTCGAACCGATCTCCCCGCGCGAAAACGTAC
Organism: uncultured Planctomycetaceae bacterium; assembly: GCA_964430075.1. Classification (GTDB taxonomy): domain Bacteria; phylum Planctomycetota; class Planctomycetia; order Pirellulales; family Lacipirellulaceae; genus Lacipirellula. The sequence continues at coordinate 1,982 of CAYSFP010000154.1, forward strand.
ACGACAAGCCGGTGCGGGCGAACCAGTGGCAGCTCGCCGACTTCGACGGCGACGGCGCGCTCGACCTCGTCGTCGGCGTCCAGGACGGAACCGACTACGGCTGGGACGACGCGTACAACGCCCGCGGCGAGTGGACCAATGGCCCGCTGCACGGCTTCGTGTACGTGCTCGCCAACCGCGGCGCCGACGACGCGCCCGAGTACGACGAGCCCGTGAAGTTGCACGCCGGCGACGCCCCGCTCGACGTCTACGGCATGCCCTCGCCGTGCCTGGGCGACTTCGACTTCGACGGCGACCTCGATCTCGTCTGCGGCGAGTTTCTCGACAAGTTCACCTGGTTCGAGAACGTCGGCGACCGCCGCGCGCCGCGCTACGCCGCGGGCCGCCGGCTCACGCACAACGGCAAACCCATTGCCATGGATCTGCAGATGATCACGCCGACCGCGGTCGATTGGGACGGCGACGGCGATCTGGACCTCGTCGTCGGCGACGAGGACGGCCGCGTGGCGCTGGTCGAGCACACAGGCCGCGTCGTCGAAGGCGTGCCGCAGTTCGCCCCGCCGCGGTACTTCCGGCAGCAGGCCCAACTCGTGAAGTTCGGCGCGCTGGTCACACCGGTGAGCGTCGACTGGGACGACGATGGCGACGAGGACCTCGTCTGCGGCAACACCGCGGGCTACATCGGCGTCATCGAAAATCTCGATAACGGCAATCCTCCAAGGTGGGCGGCGCCGCGGCTCGTGGAAGTCGAAGGGAAGCCGTTCCGCATCCAGGCCGGCGAAAGCGGCTCGATCCAGGGCCCCTGCGAAGCCAAGTGGGGTTACACCACCCTCAGCGTCGCCGACTGGGACCACGACGGCCGCCGCGACATCGTGTTCAATTCGATCCTCGGCCGCGTCGCGTGGTTGCGGAACATCGGCACGGCCGGCGCGCCGCAGTTCGCGGCGCCCGAGCCGATCCGAGTCGAGTGGCCCGGCGCCCCGCCCAAGCCGGCCTGGACGTGGTGGACGCCGAAAAATGGCGAGCTGTGTCCCCCATGGCGCACCACGCCCGTCGTCGTCGACTGGACCGGCGACGGGCTCGCCGACATCGTCATGCTCGACCACGAAGGTTACCTCGCGCTGTTCGAGCGCCAGCGCCGCGGCGACGAGCTCGTGCTGCTGCCCGGCCGGCGCGCGTTCCGCATGGAGGACGATGCCGCGTATGACGCGAACCACAAGCATGCGGGCGTTGACGCCGCCGGCGTGCGGCTCAACGTCGGCGCCGCCGGCAAGAGCGGCCGCCGCAAGCTGACGATCGCCGACTGGACCGGCGACGGCCGGCTCGATCTCCTTGTGAACAGCGCCAGCGCGAGCGTGTTGGAGAACGTCGGCGAGTCCAATGGAGTGACGACGTTCCGCGATCTCGGTCCCGTCGCCGACGATGTTCTCGCCGGCCACGACACGAGCCCGACCGTCGTCGACTGGGATCGCGACGGCGCCCCCGACCTGCTGCTCGGCGCCGAGGACGGGCATTTCTATTTCCTGCCAAATCCGCGCGCGACGCACCAACCGTCCGACTAATGGTTCTTGTAAGTTCGCGTGCCGCTGGCGTGTGTGCCACTGGCGCGGGCGCCAGTGAGAAGTGGGTACACGCTCGGCGCTTCAGCACTGGCGACGCGCCAGTGGCACACAGAACGGCAGTGGCACACAACACCGATTCCAACCCGCTCGAACTCGCACGTGCGCGAACCTCCGCCCCGCCGCCCCGCGTCCTTCCCACCGTTCCGCCCGCCTTCGGAGCCTCTGCCTCATGGCCTCCGCCATCCCCGCTGAATCGCCTGCCGATGTTCTCGCACCGCCCGCCGACCCCGTCGAGCGCACCACGATCCAAGTCCTGTGGGCCCTCAGCGCCGCCCACATGCTCAACGATATCTGCCAGTCGCTGCTGCCCGCCCTTTACCCCGTGCTCAAAGAATCGCTGCGGCTCAGCTTCGGCCAGATCGGGCTCATTACGTTCGTGTTCCAAGTGACCGCGTCGCTGCTGCAGCCGTTCGTGGGCATGTACACCGACCGTCGGCCGCGGCCCTACTCGCTGGTGGCCGGCATGGCGGCGACGCTCGCGGGGTTGCTGGTGCTGTCGCAAGCGACGAGCCTGGGCACGATCCTCGCCTCGGCCGCACTCATCGGCGTCGGCTCCTCGGTGTTCCACCCCGAGGCGTCGCGCATGGCTCACATGGCCGCGGGGCGCCGGCACGGGCTGGCCCAGGCGCTGTTCCAGGTGGGCGGCAACTTCGGCGGCGCGCTCGGCCCGCTGCTCGCCGCGTGGATCGTCGTCCCCAAGGGGCAGGGCTCCATCGCGTGGTTCGCGATCGTACCCCTCACGGGCATGATCGTCCTGGCCCGCGTCGGCGCCTGGTACCACGAGCGGCTGCGCCAGCGCCTCAAGAGCGGCCGGCCCGCCCACGTCATCGCCGGGCCCGCCTACTCGCCGCGGCATGTGTTTGCCGCGATCACGATCCTCGTGCTCTTGGTGATCTCGAAGTATTTCTACCTCGTGAGCTTCACGAACTACTACACGTTCTACTTGATCGAGAAGTTCGGCGTTTCGATTCAGGACTCCCAGGTCTACCTGTTCGTGTTCCTGGCGGCGATCGCGGCGGGCACGATCGCCGGCGGCCCGATCGGCGACCGCATCGGCCGCAAGGTGGTCATTTGGGCCTCGATCCTCGGCGTGGCGCCGTTCGCGCTCGCCATCCCGCACGTGAACCTCGCCTGGACGATCGTCCTGTCGGCAGTCGCCGGCGCCATTCTCGCCAGCGCCTTCTCGGCGATCCTCGTGTACGCCCAGGAGCTGATCCCCGGCCGCGTCGGCCTGGTGGCGGGCCTGTTCTTCGGCTTCGCTTTTGGAGTGAGCGGCATCGCCTCGGCGGCGCTGGGCGAACTGGCCGACGCCTACGGCATCGAAGCGGTCTTCGGCTGGTGCGCGTACCTGCCGCTCGCCGGGCTGCTGGCAGTGTTCTTGCCGAGTACAAAGCCTGCGGCGCGACGTTAACATCGCGGCGTCGAGCCAGTAGCAGCCGACGATTCACGTCGTCCGAATCCACTTCGGCCGGCGGCGTTCGGGCGAGATTCGGTACCCGCCGGTGAGCGACCATTCGGCAAGCGTGGGGGGCGCCCCGCAAAGAATCCAGGCCACGCTCGCGACGGTGACGCCAACAGCGATAGGCGTGGAGGCGCCGAGCAGCCTCAGAGCGTGAATTCCAACTCCGCCCACGATCGTCGCCGCAAGCGGGGCGACAAAGATGCGGTCGAAATCGGGAATGATCCAGCGACCCAATCGCAACCGCGCCCAGGTTGTCAAAGGCGAGCGCTTCTCGATGCAGTAAATGCCCACGCGGACGATCGCGGCCAAGACTGAGGCAAACCAGACGACATAAGCGGCGCCTCGAGCGAGTTCGGCCGGATCGCTCAGCGACGGCGCTAGCGAAAACAGACGTGCGATGATGCCCGCGGCCCAGCCAACCAAGAGCCCGATCATCAAAACATGCGATCGCGTCAACGATGCTGTGTTGTCAAACCGCCTGGAGCCGACTTGCGGCCAGCTCAAGTTGGCCGCATCGAACGTCTCCCCCTGGACTTGTTGCGTATTGATCCATGGAAACCGCTTCAACGCGCGGCGGAACGACCAGTCGCTCCACACGGCCAGCGCGCAGGCGACGAGGCCGGCCTGCCAGGGGCGATCCGGATCGGTCAGGAGCATTCCAAGAGCGATTGCGACAGCGCCATAGACGGCGCCAAGCTGCTGCACTTGAGCATTGGCCAATCCGATGCACGCGCTATAGGGCAACGTAAATGCCAAGACCAAGATCCAAGGGCTTGCCGGACGTGGGGGATTCCACAAAGTTGCGCAGAAAACGATGATCGCCAGGTCCTGCCAAATCAACGAAACCGGCCCGAGAGGCAGCGGCGCCGCCGCGGTCCACGGCGTCGTCCTGAGCCAGTCGCCATAACGGCCTTTCAGAACCGGATTCGCAGAATGAGCTCGCCATGTGGCCATGCCAGCGAGCCCGAGAGCAAGGAAAGCATGGTACGACACCGGCCGCGAGAAACGTGCCGCGTCGGCGGGATCATGCCATGTTCCCACCATGGCGTTCAGCCCGGCCAGCGCGGCATATTCCAAAACCGTGGTCGCGACCGCGAACGCTGCGAACCAGACCACGAATCGTCGCGGCGGCAGTCCCCGGCCCAAGCTGCGAAGCCACTCGGAGATCACGGGTCGATCTCCTCGAAATAGCTCTCGATGTTCTCGAGCGTCTCGGGAGACAGCAGCCGTTGCAGCACGATTTCCAGGCTTGCCTCGCCTCCAACAGAGCGTTTCAGTCCCTCGACCGTGTCATAAGCGGCCACGCGGCCTTCGTGAATGATCATCACCCGCTCGGCAAGCTCTTCAACCAGCTCCGGCACGGGCGTGGTCATCACGACCGTGTGGTGCACGCTCTCGGCCAGTCGCTTCAGCACCCGCTTGAGCGCCAGAATGCCCGCGGTGTCGAGCCCGCCGGAGAACGGCTCGTCCAGCAATAGGTACGGCGCCTCGGTGATGAGTGCTCCGCACAGCGCGATCTTCTTCTGCTGCCCTGCCGAATAGCTGTCGATCGTCCAATCGGCACGATCTTCCAGGTTGAACAGCCGCAGCAGTCGCGCGGAGTGTTCCATGACGTGCGACGTCGAGTGCTCGTACAGCCGGCCGACGGCCATCAGAAACTCGCGGCCCGTGCACGTCGCCGGCAGCCACGGCTTGTCCGGCAAGTACGCCACCTTTTTGCGGATCGCCAGCTCCCCTTCCGGCGAGCTGCGGCGGCGCACGCCGTCGAACTCCACGTAGCCTTCCTGCGGCGCCAGCACGCCGGCCAGCGCCGCCAGCAGCGTGCTCTTGCCCATGCCGTTGGGGCCCAGCACGGTCACCAGCTCGCCCGTGGCGATCTCCAGCGACAGATCGACCAGCACCGGCCGCACGCCGTAGTGCTGCGTGAGATTGACGACGCGGATCATGGCATTGGCGGCGGGACGCGAGAATGATACTTGCCGAAGAGGGAGCAATGCGAGAAGTCTGCAAATTTTTCGAGATTCTCCGGCTCCCTCCCCTCGGCGGGGAGGGTTGGGGAGAGGGGACGAAGCTGGTACACGCTTCCTCCACCCCTCCCTAACCCTCCCCATCAAGGGGAGGGGACCGGAGGATTCAAGGACGCCTTAGCTTCGCAAGGAACTGCGACCGCTCTTGCAATCCTTTCGATGCGAACCTATTTCACCCGCACATACTTCACCGACACGATCTCCTGCCACTTCCCCTCGGCATCCTGAAAGTACGACGTGAACACCTTGTGGTCGGCGTCGATCGTCTCGATCGTCTCCTGATACGTCTGCTGTTGCGTCGGATCGGTCAGCGACGGGCCCACCGTCGTCAGCACCAGCTTCTTGCCGCTCTCGTCGAACGCACCCTCGTATTCCCACAGGTAGTCCTGGGCCGAGCAGATGAACGTGCCGACATACTTCTTCTTGGCGGGATCATAGCCAAGCGTGATCATGCTTTCGTTCTGCATGCCCAGCATGTCGGCCTTGCCCTCGGCGAGCAGCCAGAAGCCGCCGATCATCCGCGTCGACTCCGTCCCTTTGCAGGTCATCGGCTCGGTCTCGCCGGGCATCGTGATCTCGCTCTCGCACGTCCACTCGCCGGCAAACTGCTCGAGCAGCGCGTGCTCTTTCGTCGGCGTTGGCATCGCTGGGAATTCGACCGTCTCTTGAGCCGCCGCCGCGGCCGCCGTGACAGCCAACGCCACGAAGCCCGCGCAGATCGTCATCAATTTGCTATTCATGTCATGCTCCTGTGATGGGCGTCCGTCGGACAAACTCACGCGAAGGCGCCGAGCTCGCCAGGCAGAGAGGCAATTGGGCGAAACCACGAAAAGGACGAAAGGCACGAAATTCAACGCGCGGGCTGCGGATCGGACAAGGCAGCCTTGACCATGTTATGCCTTGACAATCGTCTTTCGTTCCTTTCGTCCATTTCGTGGTTCTCCCCTCCTTCGCGAGCTTTGCGCCTTGGCGTAGAGGCATTCTATCCTTGGTCAAACTGCTTGAGATACTCCTCCTCCAGCCGCAGCCAGTTCGACCAGAACGGCCGCGGCGTCTTGCCCGCGAGGTTGTCTTCGAGAATCCCCAAGTGGGCGTCCCACCCCGCCGCGGCGCCGACGTCCTCGCTCGAATCCGTCCGCCGGTCCGTGATGACCAACAGCACGTGGTCGCCCCGCGGCGCCAGCTCGAACGTCACTTCGCCCGAATCGCCCCACGTGTAACTCAAGAGGCGGGGCGGCTCGCACTGCGTCACGCGCCCTGCGAAGCTCGCGCCGTGCTCCATGCTTTTGAACCGCTCGGGAATCGGCTCGTTGTGCGGCGTGAGGCTCGCATGCAAGAAGTGGAATTCCACCTTCCCGCCGACGCGCAGCTCCGTCTCGCCGCTGGCGAGCCATGTACCGCGTTTCTCGCTCTCGGTGAGGTACGCCCACACCCGCTCGATGGGGCCCGGCAGCAGCCGCTCGATCCGCAGCGTGCCGGGGCCGATGATCTTGCCAAGGTCGCTCATCGCCTTCTCCAATCAACCCGCACTATAAAAACAACGGAGAAGAAGAGGTCAGTATGTCCACCGATAACGCAGATGAACGCAGATAAAGGACAATAACCAATCTGCGTTCATCTGCGACATCTGCGGACAAATCCGTCTTCTCCGCGCCCTCTGTGTCCTCTGTGGTAATTCTCTTGTGTTTTCACTCGGGTTTGTTCAGTTCGCGTTCCAGCGCATCGAGACTCGCATTCCAAAACGCCCGCTGCGCGTCGATCCACGCCGCCGCGTCATCCAGCGGCGCCCTGTTGAACGACAGCAAATGCTCCCGCCCCGAACGCCGCCGCCGCACGAGCTTCGCGCGCTCCAGCACGCGGATGTGCTTCGACACCGAGTTGAGCGACATGCGAAACGGCTTGGCCAGGTCGGTCACCCGCGCCTCACCCCGCGACAGCCGCCGCAGGATCGCCCGCCGCGTGGGATCGGCCAGCGCCAGCATGGTGTGATCGAGTTTCCGGTCGCTCGCCGTGGTCATAATGTTAATCCATTTGGATGAATGTTAGGCGAGGCCCAATCGGGCGTCAAGCGTTGATGTCCCAGGCGGCGGCAAATTCAGGCGCTTAACGGACGTGCGCTCGGCGCCCTGATCGCCGATCACGCATCAAGCGGATGCCGCCACCGCAGTCCGGGAAACCGCGCGTAGTCGCGATCGGTCGTGATCCAGTCGCAGCCGGACTCGATGGCCAGCGCCGCGAGGTACGCGTCCGGCACAAGATTTCCGCGGGCATTAATGCGCCGGCAGAGGTCGATAAAGATGTCCCAGTGGCGGGGACCTGGACTCACCACAGTGCAGTTTGGGCGACCGCGAATCTCGTCGACGATCGCAATCGCCTCGGTGATTCCCACCGGCGCCGCAACAAATTTCGGATTGGTAACGATTCGCAAAAAACCGCTCAGGACGATGTCCGCAGCGCCGAACTCCGCAGCGCTGGAAATAGTATTCCCAAGCCAGGCGCGGCATGAATCGTGATCAGGCGATTGTTGATTGATCGCATGGATGAGGACGTTGACGTCAAAGAGGACCATCGTCGTCGTCCATCAAATCCAGCAGTGCGGCCGAATTATCGAGGTCCACTCCCGGCAGGGGAGGCCCTAGATTCAATATGGGCAACTCATAGCGTTGCTCCTCGCGTCGCTCGGTCTGCCGATCGAAGCCTTCGCGCAGCGTCTCTTCAATCACCGCGGCGACCGTGCGGCCGCTCTCGGCGGCGAGTTTCGTCGCACGCTGAAGGAGATCGTCAGGAATGTTCACCAAGGCTTTCATACTCAAAATCCTATGATCGCGGCCGGTTTCTGTCAAAATCGTCCGCCCGACCCCAGCCGATCGGGGCGCTTCAGGCAGCATCAGCGTGAACGTCGACGCCGCCGGCATTGACAGTAAGCGTCACTGCCCGGCCGCCAAGCGCCCATCGGCCGCCGACCACCCCCCCGCCTCCTGGCTCGCCTTCGCCCGTCGCCACAGCGTGGTAATCACCTCGGAGAGCGATCGCGCCTCCGTCTGCCGGTACGGCGAATCCGCCGGGAGCTCGTGCATCAGCCGTTTGTGGGCCGTGGCCAGTGCGTGGTACGGCATCGTCGGAAAGATGTGATGCAGCGCGTGAAACCGCAGCCCGATGGGCGCCCACAGGCCGCCCACCAGCGGATTGTGCGGGTAGTTCACCGAATCGAGCATCTGCTCGACGAACGTCATCTCGCGGTCGCCCGTGTGCGTCCAGCGGTGGGCGCCCAGCGTGCGCAGCGCGTTGATCCCCACGATGAACACGCCGGTGCAGTAGGCCTGCACCAAGAACCATGGCGACAGCGGCTCGTCGAACAAGAGGCCATAGCTCATCGTCATCCGCGCCACCACAGTCCAGATGAACGCGAAGCAGCAGAATTCCTGAAACCGGATCATCCGCCGCACTTTGTTCGTCGGCAGCGGCCGGATGTATTTAGGGTCCATGATCATCGACGAGGCCCGCCGATGAATAAGATCGCGAAACCACGGGCTGACCCATGTCAGCGGCGTCAGCAGACCCCACCGCACGACCGCGAGAATGGGAATCACGAAGATCTGCGACAGGTAGAACAGAATCTGCCACGTCGGCATCGTCGCTAGCGGAATGTACTCCCCGTCTTCCTTCGTGCCATAGTGCTTGCGGCGGTGGTGGTCGATGTGCGTGTAATACACGAACGACGGAATCAGAAACGGAATTCCGCACAGCAGGTTCCACACGAAACGAAACGCGCGGAAGTCGTCCGCCCGGATGTGCACCAGCTCGTGGATGAACAACGAGCAGCGGTAGTAAGCAAGCGACGAGACCAGAAACGCGAGAATCGAAATCGGCCAGTGCCAGGCCGCGTTCGTGGTGATGAACTCCGGCCGCGCGACTAGGGCGAAGCACACGACGCCGATCGTCCAGCTTACGAGTAAATCGGTCCAATAAATCCACGGATTGGGCCGAAAGAAATCGCCCACGATCCGCCGCGCCTCGGCGAGCGAAAACTCGCCGATCGCGCCGATTTCTTCCTCCTCACGCAGCGGAGCCGCGACAGCTTCAGACACGGTCGAATACCTCGAAAATTCAGTTCACCACGGAGGCACGGAGAGCACGGAGTTAATACGACTCGAGATTACAAGCCGCGGACCAATCATTGCTCGCGTCATCTTGGCACTTTTGTTCCCATCGTCCGATTCCGCTCCGTGTCCTCCGTGCCTCCGTGGTTAATCTTCTTGATTCTCAAGAAAGAATGCGGAAAACTCCTCCAATGCGTTACAACACGAAGTTTATCGGCGCTACCACCCTCAGGCCAGCCGACGGTGCGTTTGGCGAATGCTTGTTCGGCCCGTGCCCTGGCACTAGACTGGCAAATTCCCCGCCCCGGCCGCATGTAAGTCGTTTGCTGCCGTCACTTTGATTCCACTCGCCGCCGCTCCGCGCCGCTACGGTCCGTGCACGAAATCGTCGTCACAGCAGTGGGAATCGTCTCGCCGATCGGAGTTGGCGCCGATGCGGTCTGGGCGTCGATCGAGAACCGCACCAGCGGCGTTCGCATCGTGCCCGACCTCGCGGCCGCCGAGCATCCCGTCCCCATCGCTGGCGAAGTCGTCGATTTCGACGCCAAGGAGTTCGTCAAGCCGCGCAAGGCCCTCAAGGTGATGGCCCGCGAAACGCAGCTCGGCTTCGCCGCCGCCGAGATGGCCTGGGCCGAAGCCCAGCTCGAAGGGGCCGGCGTCGACCCCGAACGGCTCGGCGTCACCTGCGGCTCAAACATGTTCTGCCCCGAGCTCCCGGAGCTCGTCGCCGGCATGCGCGCCAGCGACGCCGGCGGCGGCCGCTTCGACTTCACGCGGTGGGGCAGCGCGGGCCTCCGCGAAACGCAGCCGCTGTGGCTGCTCAAGTATCTACCGAACATGGCCCCCGCCCATGTGAGCATCGTCCACGACGCCCGCGGGCCCAGCAACTCGATCGTCGCCGGCGAAACCTCCGGCCTGCTCGCGCTGGTCGAAGCCGCCGACATCGTCGCCCGCGGCCACGCCGACGTCATGCTCGCCGGCGGCGTCAGCTCGACGATTGCGATGATGGACATTATGTGGCACGGCGGGGCGCGGCTCTCGCGCCGCGTCGAGGAGCCCGAGCGCGCAAGCCGACCGTTCGACGCCGACCGCGACGGCTGGGTGGGCGCCGAGGGCGCCGCGATCTTCGTGCTCGAATCCCGCGCCCACGCCGAGGCCCGCGGCGTGCGGCCCCTCGCGCGCCTGCTCGGCTACGGCCGCCGTCACGAACCGACGTCCAACGCCCACAGGTCCACGGGCCGGGCCATTCGCCAGGCGATCGCCGCCACGCTCGCGATGGCGGGCGCCGACCCCCGTGCGGTGGGTTTCGTCAGCGCGCACGGCATGAGCACGGAGATCGACGACCGCATCGAAGCCGAAGCGATCCGCGCCGTGCTGGGCGACGTGCCGGTCACGGCGCCCAAGAGCTTCTTTGGCAACATCGGCGCCGGCGGCGGCGCGCTGGAGCTGGGCGTCTCGCTCTTGGGCCTCCAGCGGGGCGTCATTCCGCCCACGCTCAACTACGAAACGCCCGACCCCAAGTGCCCGGTGAACGTGGTGGCCGAAGCGACGCCCGTCACGAAGCCCACCGTCCTGGCGATTAGCCACCGCACCACCGGCCAGGCCGTGTGCATGCTCTTCGAATCGCTCGCGTCGTAGTTGCGACCGCGCCGTCCCCGCGATCTTGAAATCGGCCGCGCATTAGGGTATATGTACATGCGTACAAATCCACTCCGAGCCGCTTGCGGCTTAGCGCGGAATTCTGTCCGCCCAGCGCAGTTTCCCGAGCGGACAAAATGCCCCCGAATTATGGCAATCCCTCAGCGTAAAATTCCCAAAAATTCCCACCCCTCGCGCCGACCCCACCGGACAAAAACCACGAATTTTGTCCCCCCAAACGTGTTCGTGTTTCGTGCCTAAATCCTAGTTAATCCACCGGCTCTGCCGGTGAGAATTGCCGAGGCTCTGC
>CAYSFP010000155.1:0-13093 GCA_964430075.1 uncultured Planctomycetaceae bacterium
CAACTACAAAAGACAAACCGCGTAATAGGTTACGAAAATTCAAGTGCCATTCGGGTGGGGCTACCAGATTCTGCCCTACTTGGAGCAAAATGCCGTCAAAAGCATCACGACGCAGACGCAACTCCAGAACACGGTGGTGGACTTGTACTTTTGCCCGTCGCGGCGCGCGCCGACCCGTCAACTTTCCCGCGGCAGCTTGACCGACTACGTCGTCCTCAGCGATTACGCCGCCGCCGTTCCGGCGAGTTATCCCTGCGCACCGTTGGCGGCGATCGCCAATCCCGCGACGCGCGTCAACGTCGGCGCGCTGACGCCATTCGCGCAAACCGTGTACACGCAGATTCGCTCGACGTTTTGGTGCGGAACGAACGATCTGATGGTGCGCGGGACGGCCCAGGACCCGTACGGCGCCATCTTCGACGGCGTGATCGTTCGCACGCCGTTCCGCGTTGGCGGCGTCGGCGGGGGCACAGTGCTGGGCGGATGTCCCAAGGCCATCAAGCCTGGCGAGATCACCGATGGGCTGAGCAACACGCTGCTGGTGAGCGAGAAGTATGTGCGGAGCGACATGTACGAAGGGCTGTTGCCCAACGGCACGTCGCCCTACTCGGACGACAAAGGATGGACTGACGGCTGGGATCCCGACGCCCTGCGCTCGACGGGCCTGGCGCCCGTACCAGACGGCGATCCGCAGGGATTCTCGGTGCTGCAGAACTTCTACACCGGCAATGGCAGCGACGTTCTCTTTTTCGGCTCGGCCCATTCCAATGGCATCAATTGCGTGTACGCCGATGGCTCGGTCCACGCGATCGCGTTTGCCGTGGACGTGAATCTGTTTAACGCGCTGGGCACGCGCAATGGCGAGGAAACAAGCGGCGCGTCGCAATAGTTGTTTCAAGGGAGATGGAGGGCGTTGTTCGACGGGCGATCGGAAGTCGTCCTTCCGAGGGGTGGTTCCGTCGTAAACAACAAATTCCCGCGATTCAACTAATTGAACGGCATGGCTTCACGCGAGAAAATGCTATACTTGATTGTGATTTTGCGAATGGCGGTCGACCTCGAGCGTCGCTGCCCAATCAGGCGCATTTTGCGGGATTCTGTTCCATGGCCACGAGCTCCCACGTCCCCCGGCTGAAAGACGTGGCGACGGCGGCCAACGTCTCGCTCAGCGCGGCGTCGCGGATCTTGCGCGGCGAACGCGAGCGGTTCGGCGTCGACACGTGCGAACGAGTGCTCACTGCGGCGCGGCAACTGGGTTGGCGTCGCAATCTGCTGGTCAGCGGGATACAGACGGGGCGCACGCAGACCGTGGGCGTCATGATCCCGCCGTACGATTCGTTCTGGGTCGACGTGCTCGCGGGGATTCATCTCGCGCTGGCCTCGGCGGACTACCTGCCTATTACGGTGTGGGTGGGAGACTGCCAGGAAATTCCTCACTTCGAAAAGGGCGAAGACGAAGGCTGCAAACAGATCAGCCGGCTGTTGGACCGGCGCGTCGACGGGCTGATCCTGTGGCCGGCGTTCGCGGTGGCTTACAACGACCATTTTCGCGAGCTGGCCGAGCGGAGAGTTCCCGTCGTCGTGATCGACCATGAGTACCCCGACGACCAGATTGCCGATTTGGTGGAAACCGATGAGTTTGCAAGCGCCCAGGTTGTGGCCGAGCACCTGACCAGCTTGGGGCACGTGCATATCGACTGCATTTCATCGCGCGAGGCGGACTGCCAGACCTTGCTGGTGCGCCGTCGCAAGTGCTTCCAGGACGCGGTGAAGAAACTGATCGGCAAATCGGTGCGCTCCTGGAAGCTCAACGCGCGGGGGACCAATGGCGCGGACGTCGCGCACGCGATCCTTTCGCAGTCGCCGCGGCCGACGGCCGTGTACGCCGTCACCGACCACGAGGCCGTATTCTTGTACGAAGCCGCGGCCCAGCTGGGACTTCGCATCCCGGAGGATGTTTCGATCGCGGGCTTTGCCGACTTGGATTTCGCCGCGAAACTTCACCCGCCGCTCACGACGATGCGCCAATACCCGCGCGAAATCGGACGTCGGGCGGCTCAATTGCTGCTCGACCGGCTCGACGGGGGCGCCATGGACGAGGCGCCGACGACCGTTCGCGTGGGGGCCGAGCTGATCGTTCGCAAATCGACGGGATTGCCTCCGGGGATGCTGGGGCGCTGAATCGATCGGGCTTTGGACGGTGGCCGACCACGTTCTAGAAGTTCAGCTCCCACTGGACGTAGGTGAAATCGGCGTCCGCGGGCGCGAGGATCTTGTTGCCGCGCCAGAAGTGCGAGTAGCCCAAGAGGACGTTCGAGCGCGGGCCGAAGGCGTATTTCGCCGTCAGGTCGATCTCGTCGCCCAGGTCGCTGCTCGTCGTGCTCTGCGGCGGCGTGCCGCCGATGCTGGGGACGACGTCGCCCGGCTGGTTCGCCATGAAGTGCCAATACCAGCACAAAATGTCGACCTTGGCATGCGGTTTCATGGTGAGCAGCACGTTCGGCGCCTCGATATTCTGCCGCCGCACGGCGTCGATGAAGCCGAGGTACTTGTGGCCCAGCGGAAACAGATCGTTGAAGCGATTGAAATCGCCGCCCGGGGCGTTGCCGGAGGCATAGTCGTAATAGCACCACAGCGTGGGCGACCAGGGGAGCATGTCGCCCAGCTTGCGGCCCACGCCGGCGGTGCAGAACATCGCTTCGTGGTCGACGCCCAGAGCGCTCTGCCGGCCGAACTGCGGGCCGCCTTCCATTTCGAAGAGCCAGTTCTCGGTCAAGGCGCCGTTAAGCCGGATGCCGCACGTGTGGATCGAGAAATCGCTGCCGGCGAGGTCGCGGCGGTCGTCGTAGCCCAGGTAATAGACGTCGACCGACAGGCTCTCGCCGACGGCGATTGAGTTGTACGAGCCGTAAAACGCCTGGTTGTAATCGGGCTCGTCGAGGTCGCTGGGCAGCACGGGCACGACGTAGGTATAGAACAAATCACTCGACCAGCCATCGCCCTTGTACAGCAGTCGGGCGCCGTCGAACGTGCGTCGGGTGTTGGCCCAGTCGAGCGGCGACACGAGCCGCTCGGCGCCGTAGAGCAGCTCTTGCCGGCCGACGCGGGCGGTGAGCGCGTCGGTCAAGTCGACGTCGACGAACAGGTTCAGAAAGTCGCCGTAGTTGCGGTCGATGGGCCGCGGAGCGTACGTGTGCTCGTCGTCGGAGACGTCGGCCAAGATGCCCTCGCAGTAAAATCGGAGTCCGTCGGCGACTTTCCAATTTGAGTAAAGCCGCAACCGCGTCAGGAAGATGTCGTGCGTATTGTTCTCGAACCGCGTCGCGCCAGGTCCAGCGAGGTCCTGGCCCATGCCTTGCTCGTGGTGGTAGCGCGTGCGGAGCTGGCCGCCGAGATCGAGCGTGCCAAGATCGCCGCCGGCTACGGGCATGAGCTTCAGGCAATCGCCGAGGCACTGGCCGGAGTAGGCCGGGTCGTTGAGATAACTGAAGTCGTTGGCGTAGAACACGCCCTTGTGGGAGCTCGCACAGGGGTTCACGGCCGCTGCGGCCGGGGCGCCGCAATCCACGGCGCCGCCGCAGGCAGCGACCGCCTCGCCGCACGCGGCGGACGCGCACGGCTCGGCGAAACACGCCGATGAGTTCAAGGCGACAAGGGCCGCAGCCAGCGCCGCCGGGGGCCATCCATGGCGCAATTTGACGATCACGGAACTCTCACGGGATTGACGCCACTGCCCTGTAGCGAGAGGAAAAACCGCTGCCTGCATGGTAATTCGGCGGAAGTGATTCCTTCGCCGTGCCCTCCGGGCGCCGACCGGCGCAGCTTCGCGATGCGGAACGACGGGCAAACCCGGCAAGGTTTGCCAGGACTTCGTGATCGGACGATCGAGCTTCGGACCTTCGTTGGGGGGTGGGATGCGGGATGCGGGATGGACGGCGTCGTGGGCGGCGGGGCGTGTTGGACACTTCGTGCGACTTTGCGCGTGAGTTGTGGGACAGGACAGCGGACGGGGGTTGGCGGAAAGGCTGATGTGGCAGTGGTTTACGACTTGTCGGCCCCCCTGGAGGGTGTCCGCTTTGTCCACTTTTGTCGGTTTGGGGCGCGCATGGCAGTCAAGGGGGCGGGGACGACTGGAGGCTGGAGGAAGGAGACAGGGTTCAGGGTTCAGGAGGGGAATAGCCCCCGGCGCAACAGGATGATGCAAGTGCTATCGGGCCCCGTAGGGGCCAAGTCGTGTAGCCAGGAGCGCAAGCTCCTGGTGAGCTGGGACGAATCACTCGAAAGCCCCCGCGGGGCGACATCGTTTGTGGTTGTGAGCCGATGTCGCCCCGCGGGGGCTTCAGACCCTTGGCGCACGACAACCCGCTCTGGGGTGCGCCGCGGCTCAAGCCGAACTGCGGCTGCTCGGCCATGGCGTCTGTGAAGCCACGATTCGCAAATACTTGCCGGCGCCGAAGCCCGGACCGCGCCAGCCGTCGTCCCCCTCATGGGGTGCCTTCTGGAGGAACCACCTGCCCGAGATCGCTGCGGTCGACTTCTTCGTCGTTCCCACGGCGACGTTCCGCTTGTTGTACTGCTTCCTGGTCTTGTCGCCCGATCGGCGGCGGGTGGTCCACTTCAACGTGACCGCGCATCCGTCGGCCGCTTGGACGGCCCAGCAGATCGTCGAGGCGTTTCCGTTCGAGGAGGCGCCCAAATACCTGGTCCGCGACAACGACGGCATTTACGGCGACGTTTTTCGGCGTCGCATCGCCGGGCTCGGGATCGAAGACGTGCGGATTGCGCCCCGCTCCCCTTGGCAGAATCCCTACGTCGAGCGGCTCATCGGCACGATCCGCCGCGAATGCCTTAACCATGTCATCGTGCTCAATGAAGCGCACTTGAAGAGGATTCTCGCCGCGTACTTCAAGTATTACCACGAGGCGCGGCCCCATCAGGGGCTCAACGACAACGCACCGGAGCCGCGGGAGATCGAGCCGCCGGAACGCGGGGCCGTGGTCGCCCGGCCGATGGTCGGCGGGCTCCATCATCGGTACTTCCGCCAAGCGGCGTAGCGCAGGTGCCAATAGTCGGCTGCGGCAGACGCCGTGCAAGCTTGGAACTTGGGCGCTTGGCGAAAACCCTGACGCCGCGCTCCGTCGGGCTCCGTGAGGAACCCAATCGTACTGGCCTGCCCGCCAGACGGCTCAACTCAAGATCAGCGCTGCGGACGAGGTTTTTGATACGGACAGCCGGCCGCGCGCGGACGACAAACGACGCGTCTCGCCCGAATCTCCCAAATTAAGCGCACTGGCGTTCACGTTGGAAATCACTGGAGCATTACACCGCTTTCCGCTTTCCGGCTCCAATGTTAAAGCAGCCGCAGCAAGACGTGTGTACATATTATTAAAATCCATTGATACAGTGGTAGCATAACAAGAACGATAACGGATTGGGGATCGCTTGGCAGAATGAAAAGGTAAAAGCAGATAATGAGAACTCCGCCTGGGCCAACAAGCCACACCAATGCCGTTAAAGCATAGCGATGGATTCTTCTATAAGATCGCAGCGAAAGTTTTGAGCCTAAATATGCATGCGGACTAATCGCAAGCATCGCCATCAAAAGAAGATAGAAATTTGGTTCCACCGCTTCGAGCACAATTATTGCGAGAGTCGTTACGGCTGACACTCCAAGAACCGCGCCCGATATTACGTGGGCGCTTATCTGTGACACGACTCGTACCTCATTACAGGGAAGGAAACGGGTCAGAACTATTAAAGAAAGATTTAGCGATCTCCAGTCTTTCGCGGCCTCCCCCGCGGCCGGATGGCCAGGTCCAGGTCCAGTCGCTTGGCCAATCGCATCACCCAGGCGGGACTGCCATAGGGCAAGCCGCTCAGCGCGCTGCACCGGACGGCGGCCAGCGTCTGCTCCTCCAGCGGCGCGTGCACCATCGCCTGCCAGCGGCGCTGGCGCACCTTGGGATAGGGCGAGATCGCTTCGTAGGTGACGAGCGGATCGACGAGGTCGCTCGCCTCGCCGGCGCCGTGAACGCCGTAGCTGCTCCACGGATAGTTCCCGGCGTGGCGGACCAGCCTGGCCCGGAGCGGGTTGGCCTCGATGTAGCGCAGGACGCACAGCAGGTGCTCGTCGTTCTGCACCACCGGGCTCTTGAACCGCCCCTGCCACACGTGACCGCCCGATTGATGGCGCCGGTGATAGCGCTGCGTATGGGAGACGGTGAGGCTCTGCATGATCCGGCTGATCGACTCGCCCCGCGGGCGCAGCAGGAGGTGGAAATGGTTGCCCATCAGGCAATAGCCGTAGAGCTCGAACGGCTTGCGGGCCTTAAGATCGCCGAGCGCCGCGAGAAAGGCGATGTAGTCGGCGGGTTTATGGAAGACCGGCTGGCGATTGTTGCCGCGGTTGATGACGTGGTAGATCAGCCCGTCGTCAATCGGTCGCAGGGGTCTTGGCATGAGGGCAGATTAGTCGAGTCGCCGGCGGAAGACAAGGAAATGTTCTTCCATGAGGTCTTCGCTAGGGAAAAAGTTCTGACCCCGTTTCGTTGAAATGCACCGCAGCGAGGGGAGAGGAGAGCGTGCGTTTCCTGCGACTTTTGAAGCCAGTTTGGCGCGTGGTGCGTTTCACGCACCCTACGGCGGCGGGGCGGGCTGGCGTAGCGGGTGGTTGTTCCACCAGCGGCGCACCGCGTCGAGCTGAGGCGGGTTGAGCTCGATCATGCGCTCGTACTCC
Organism: uncultured Planctomycetaceae bacterium; assembly: GCA_964430075.1. Classification (GTDB taxonomy): domain Bacteria; phylum Planctomycetota; class Planctomycetia; order Pirellulales; family Lacipirellulaceae; genus Lacipirellula. The sequence goes on from CAYSFP010000155.1 coordinate 6,737, forward strand.
TGTCGGGCGTCGGCCGTGCGGCCCGCGACGAGATGGCATTCCACCAGGAGCTGCCGGGCGCCGAAGCTGTCGGGGAACCGCTCGAGGGCCTGCGCGCACGTCGCCGCGCAGTCGTCCCAGCGGCCCATTCGCGAATAGCACAGGGCCAACTCGAACCAGTAGCGGACGATCCACGGATTGACGTCGCGGGCCCGGCGCCACAGCTCGGCGGCCGCCGGCCATTGGTTGGCGCTGGCGAGCATGGCCGCGGCCGCGGCGAGCGAGGATTCGCGGCGCGGGTTCTGGCGCAGCACTTGTTCGAGCTGCTGAAATGCGGGGTTCAGGTTTCGGCCGCGGCCGAGAGAAAAGGCGAGCGCCTCGCGGGCGCGGACGTCTGCGCCGTCGCGGCGGACGGCCTGGTCGAGCAGGTCGATCGTCTCGGGGAGGAGGCGGCGGTCGACCAGGTCGGGATGGCGGTCCATGGCCATCGTGAGGGCGACGGCCAGATTGCGCAGGTGGTCGGGATCGTCGGCGGCTGTCGCGGCGGGCGGGTTCGCTCCTTCCTGCATCTCCGCAGCGTCCGGCGCGACGGCGAACTGCGCCGCATCGAAGGCGACCAGCGGCGACCAGGCCGGCCGCGGCGCCGGGGGTTGACGCTTCGGCCGTGCCCCGGGAGATCGTAGAATTCGATGGTCGGTGGCGGCGGCGTGGCGAATTTGCGTGCGGGCCACAGGCATGTGGCAGGCCATGCACGAATCGTCGGGCTCGCGGGCGCGCCGCTCGTCCAGGGGCAGCGTGCAGTCCGGCTCGCCGTGGCACTGAAGGCAGCGGTTGCGATAAAAGGTGAGTTTATCCGATTCAGCGGGCAGGCTGTGCGGATCGTGGCAGGAAATGCAGCCGAGCTGACCGCCGCTGCCGAGGTAGCAGCCGCTGGAGTGCATCTGCTCGACGTGGCCCACGAAGCGGTCGACCGGTTCGGACTGGGGAGCGGCGCTTCTCCGTGGGGATTGCGGGCCTTGTTCGTGGGGGGCGTCCGCTTCCGCCGGCGTCGACGGCATAAACACCGCTTCGACGGCCGACCAGGGCAGCCCGGGGCGAAAATCTTCGCGTCGGCGGCCGCGCGTTTCGACGCGGACCAGCCCGCCGAGATGGCACTGCTGGCAGACGGATTCGCGGAGGTGCGGCTCGAGGCGGGCCGGGTTGACGATCGTGTCGTCCGGCTCGGCCGCGTCGCCGCTTGCCTGCGCGGCGACGTGCAGCTCGCCAGGGCCGTGGCAGCGCTGGCAGCCGATGGCGTGGCCCGCGAAGATGGGGGGCTCGTACTCGTTGAGCGTTCCCTCGACATGGTGCACGCGGTTGGCGTGGCAGAACAGACATTCCGACACGATCGGTCGATTGAAATGGGAGTTGTTGACTTCGAACCCCGGGGAGAGATCCCAGCCGTGGTCGGCGTACCACGTGACGGGGGACATGAAGAGGCGCCCGTCGCGCTCGATGGCATAGCTGCGGCCGGTGCGGCCGGAGCCGATGGCGTACACGGCTTCGAATTCCGTCGCGAGCGCCTCGGCGCCCGTGGGCGACAGCCGGGTTTCGCGGTGGAATTGCCGGCTGCCGTCGCGGCGGACGCGGTAGGCGAAGCCGTCGATGTCGAGCGTGCTTGCGCCGTCGGCGGCGAATTCTTCGATCGCGTCGGCCTGGGGCACGGGGCTGAGCGAGCGGCCCATAGGGTGCTGGGCGTAGGCGGCGGCGATCTCGCCGTGGCACTCGGCGCAGGCGGCGTCGTCGACGTAATCCACGCCGGGCTGGACGTTGCGATGGGGCGAGGCGGCCAGCAGAGCGGCCCAGGCGTCGGGCGGGCGGCCGGCGTCCGCTTCGTCGGCCGTTTGGTCCGCGGCGTTGGAGTCGTCGCCCAGCGGCGCGCTGGCGGCCTGCCAGATCAGGAAGGCCGCGGCGGCCAGTAGCGCGATCACGATCAACGCGCGTTGGCGCGCAGGCGCGGCGGGCGGCACGGCGGAGGGCATGTGGCCAATTGTTTCAGCGGAGGACGCCGGCAACAAGGCTCGACGCAAATCCCTCGCCGCCGGCATTTACAGCTCGGCGTCCCAGGCGGGCGCCGTGCCGCGACGATGCGACCCGGTGCGGCAAGGGGGCGCAATTTGGTCGTCCCCGCCGAGCGTGCGACGCCGGCGCCCCGGACCGGAGGGTGCGAGAAATGTCAGAAAGTTTGCCTGCGCCGGGCATCTTGTCGATGCGGATTTTGATACAATGGATCTCGTATCGAGCCTGGCCCACGGCCGGCTCGCCTCGTCTGATACATCTTTCGATATGTCTCCTCTTGCTTCGTGGATGCGCTATGAAGAAGCAGCGAGTTTGCTTGGTCATGCTTGCGTCTTGGATGCTGGCGACGCCGGCCTGGGCGATCATCACCAATGTGGTGGAAACCGGCGGCGACAACGAGGCCACCGACACGATTACCGCCAAGTGGACCGGTACGACGTGGCCGATCACCATTGCGGGGGAGCCGTTGCCCGGCGCCGTGGTGGGCGAAAACTACACCGTGGGAACCTTTGGCCACCAGGCGCCGACATTCGTCGACCGCAACCACTTGTACGTCAACGACACGGGCAACAGCCTGCCGATTCCCGCATACCTCGTGGGCGGCGACTACATTATGAGCGGCAACGACAACCGGGATAACGCTTCGTACCAGCTCGACGTGACGATCAGCAGCGTGGCGACGGTGTACATGCTGATCGACAATCGCCTCGGTGGATCGGGCAACGGCACGCCGCCGGCGTTTGGCCCCACAGCCATGCAGTGGATCGTCGATCAGAACTGGATTCCGACGAGCAACGGGCTCAACCGCACGTCGGATCCGGGCGTTCCCGACGAGGTGGCGATCGACGAAGGCGCCGACGGCTCGGTGAACCAGTGGTTCTCGGTTTACCAGAAAGTGTTCAATGCGGGGACGTTCAGCCTGCTTCAGCCGGACAACGCCGGCCAGAACATGTACGGCGTGGTGGTGACCACCGCGGCGCTTCCGGGCGATGTGGACGAGGACAACGACGTCGACATGGCCGACTTCGACGCCATCCGCAACAACTTCCAGAAGAGCGTGACGACGCGCGCGCAGGGCGACTTGAACGGCGACGGCGTGGTCGATTTCGTCGACTTCCGGCAATGGAAGGATTTCTTCCCGACGCCAATCGGCCCGGCGGCGGGCGTCGTGCCGGAACCGGCCAGCGGGGCGCTGGGGCTTCTGGCGGCAGCGATGGGGGCGTCGCTTGCCCGCGGGCGCGGGCGGGCGAAGTGATCGTAAGGGTGCCGCCAGTGTAGCCATCTCGCTCCGCGAGATGACAATTTCTTCTCGCGGAGCGAGAAGGCTACACTGATTTCGTTCCGCGGAGCGGGAAGACGACGATGATCGCGCCGCGGACAAAATAAACGGGGGCCGCGAAACCGCGGCCCCCGCTTTCGAGATTGCTGCGTCTCAACGACCGGCCGCTACGACCGGCGGCGCCGCGCTGCCAGACCGGCGAGACCCAGGCCGAGCAGGGTGAGGCTGCCGGGCTCGGGGATGTTGGTAATCTCGACGCCGTTGATGAACGCAAAGAGTGCGTTGCCGGGGACGTCGCCCTGGCCGTTGTCCATGATCATCGTAAACGTGATCGGACTGCCGTCGCTGGTGAAGTTGCGGGCGAACGTGGCGATGGGATCGCCGTCGTTCTGCGAACTGAGCTCCAAAATGCCGGCGGCGGGGCCCACCGCGTCGGTGAAGATGTAATCGGGCGCTCCGCTCAGATTTCCGCTCGTGGCGCCGGCGCCGCCGTCGTGGTGCGTCGAAAGCCAGGAGTACGGGCCGGCGGGCAGGCCCGCGACGGTGACGGTGAGCGAAACGTCGACGCCCGTGTTGCGGGTGTCGACGCCGATCCAGTCGTTGGTCAAATCGTCCGCGGCGCCGTTACGCGCGACGGAGCGGAAGTCCAGGTTGCCGTCGGGCAGATTGGCGGGCGTCAAGGAGACCGTCACGGTCGTGCCGAAGGCCGAATAGTCCGTGCCGGCGCCAGGCAGCACCTGATTTTCGGCCTCGAAGGCCTGATAGCCGGGGGCGGTCGTCCCGCCGGCGGGTTGGAAGTCGAGGGCCAGCGTTTCGGCGCGGGCGGCGCCCGAGGCCCAGGCCAGAGAAGTCGTTAGCAAGAAGAGCGCCGTCGATGTTTGCAGTTTCGTCATGTAGCGGACTCCACAGTAGCGTGCTCTCGAGAAGTTGATGAGGACAAAGTGCGAATCAAGATGCAGCGTCGTCCGCGGCGAACGTTGGCGACGTTTTTTGCGGACGACGCAGACCGGGCGCGATTGCGCGCAAGCGTGCTCCCATGGGAACATCGGGCCCGGCCCGTGTCAAAGATTTCGGGCGCTTTTGCGGGATTTCTGACGAATCCCTGAGGAAATGTTCGTTTTCCTTCCGCGCGGCGTTGGTGGGCAGGGCGCGACCAGCGGTCGCGGCTTTATGGGAGTGGGCTGCCGGCTCAATGCGCGGGTTCCACCGCGACGGCGCAGGATTTGTACGCCGGCTGGTGGGAATACGGGTCGAACGCCGCGTGGGTGAGCAGGTTGGTCGCTTCGAAATGCATCGGCAGGAAGACCTGTCCGGGCTGGACCGTGGGGGCGACGTGGGCGCGGGCCCGCAGCTCGCCGCGCTGAGAGGCGATGCGCACCAGGTCGCCGGGGCGGATGCCGAGGCGGGCGGCGTCGGCGGGATTTAGCTCGACATACAGCTCGCTCGGGGAAAGCTTGCGGAGCACGGCGCTCTTGGCGGTGCGCGTTTGCGTGTGCCACTGCGACGCCGACCCGCGGCCGGTGAGCAGCACGAAGGGGTACTTTTCGTTGGGCTGCTCGGGCAGCGGGCGCGGCTCCTCGGCGAGGAAGCGGGCGCGGCCGTCGGGGTGGAAGAATTCGCCGTCGGCGAACAGGCGTCGCTCTTGCGCCGCGTCGGGCCGGTCGGCGGGCAGCGGCCATTGGACGCCGCCGCGCTCGGCGAGCATGGCATAGTCGTCGATGCCCGTGATATCGCAGGGCTGGCCGGCGGTGAGCTGCTTCAGGAGGTCGAACACGGCGGCGGGCGATTCCCAGCGGCGGAACATCTCGCCGCAGCCCCAGGCGTCGGCCACGAGTTTGAAGATGTGGAAGTCGGCGAGCGCCTGGCCCGGGGCGCGGCGCACCTTGCTGGTGACGCCGATGCGGCGCTCGGAGTTGATGAACGTGCCCGCCTTCTCGCCCCAGCCGGCGGCGGGGAGGACGAGGTCGGCGATTCTGGCCGTCTCGGTCGAGTGGTACATGTCCTGGACGACCAGGAAGTCGAGGCGGTCGAGGATGTCGCGGGCCTGGTTTTGGTTGATCCATGAGTGGGCCGGGTTGGTGGCGACGACCCACAAGCCGCGGATCTCTTTGCGGAGGATGCCCTCCATGATGCGGTGGTAGGGCCAGCTCGCTTCGCGGGGGATGGCGGCCTCGTCGATGCCGAGAACGCCAGCCACTTTGCAGCGGTGATCGGGGTTGGCGAAGTCGTGGCCGCCGAGCAGGTTCGTGGTGTTGCTGAACAGCCGCGAGCCCATCGCGTTGCACTGGCCGGTGATCGAGTTGGCGCCGGTCCCCGGGCGGCCGATGTTGCCCGTCATGAGGGCGAGGTTGATGATCGCCTGGGCCGTGCGGGTGGCCTGGTGGCTCTGGTTGACGCCCATGGTCCACCAGAAGGAGACCCGCTCCCCCTGGTGGATCGTGGCGGCGAGCCGCTCGATCGCCTCGGCGGGCAGGCGCGTGTCGGCGGCGACGCCGTCGAGCGTGTAGGGCTCGACGAACGCGGCGAACTCGTCGAAGCTGCTGGTGTGGGCGTCGATGAACTCCCGGTCGATCCAGCCGCGGGCGATGAGCTGCCGGGCGACGCCGTAGAGCAGCGCGAGGTCCGATTTTGGGTAGAGCGGCAAGTGCTGCGTGGCGGCCATCGCGGTTTCGGTGGCCCGCGGGTCGATCACCACGATCTCGGGCCGGCGGCGGTTGCGCATCACGCGCTGCCAGAGGATGGGGTGGGCGATGCACAGGTTGCTGCCCACGAGCACGATGACGTCGGACTCCTCGAAGTCGGCGTACGTGTACGGCGGGGCGTCGAAGCCGAAGGCCTGCTTGTAGGCGACGACGGACGTTGCCATGCACTGGCGCGTATTGCCGTCTCCGTGCCGCATCCCCATCCCGAACTTCGCCAGCGAGCCGAGGAACGCCAGCTCCTCCGTCGGCAGCTGACCGGTTCCCAGGAACGCGATACTGTGCGGGCCGTGCTGCGTCTGGATTGCCGGATCCGCGACAACGAAATCGCCATGCGCCGGG
>CAYSFP010000156.1:0-12705 GCA_964430075.1 uncultured Planctomycetaceae bacterium
CATCTACGTGTCGAGCCTCGAGGTGGCCGACTACATGCCGCCGTCGGCCGGCGGGCAGCAGGTCCACGTGTTCGAGCTGGACTTTGCCTCGGCCGCAACCGTCGACCAGGGGGTCAAGGGGTTGCTGTCGCCCACGGGGCGGAGTTGGTACACCGAAATCAATTCGCAGAGCAACATAGACACGTTGGAGTCCGTCACGGTCGCCGATTACCCGGAATATCTCGCGCGCATCAATCAATACATCTGCCAGATCGATCAGCCGCCTCGGCAAGTGCTGATTCAGGCTCACATCCTGCAAGTGGACCTCGACGACACGTGTAAGAACGGCATCGACCTGAACAGCCTCGTGCGGGCATCCAATTCGGGCATTCAGCTACGGCCGCTCGATTTCGCCAACGGCTCCGCCTTTCTCGCCCGCATGGACGGCGGCGAGATCAACGGCGTCATCGAATTGCTGCAGCAGACCACCGATGCCAAGACGCTCGCTTCGCCTGAGATCAGCGCCCTTAACGGGCAGTTTTCGCGCATGCAGATCGGCGACCAACTGCCGTACCGCAATACGGCCACAACGCAAACGGCGGCCCTGCAAACCGCGCAGTTTCTCGACGTGGGCGTCGTCCTGGAAGTCACGCCGCGGGTGACGCGCGACGGGCGCGTCATGATGCGCGTCCGGCCGGAAATCTCCAGCGGCGAGTATCGCCCCGAGGCCGACGGACTCCCCTCGAAGAAGACCACCGAAGTGGAAACCGACGTGCTGCTGGCCAGCGGCGAGGGGCTGGTCATCGGCGGTCTCATCCAGGAAGTGGACAGCAATCGTCAGAATAAGCTGCCGTGGATCGGCGACATTCCGTATCTCGGCATCCTGTTCCAGCGCCGCGAGGTGACCAAAAGCCGCCGCGAGATCATCGTCGCGATTCGGCCGATCGTGGCGCCGTACGAACCGATGGTCGCCGAAGTCCAGGCGCAAAAGCTGTACCGTGCGGAGCAGCCGCTCACGTATGGAGCCATTCACAGCAATCCGCGGCCCTACGAGCCAAGCATGCCGGACACGTTCGACCATCACAAGAAGAAAAAACAGGGGCACGGCGCGGTAGGCGGCGTGATGCCGGGGTACGTCGAGTTCGACCCGGCGCAGGTCGACGATCTGGAACCGATGGAACTGCCTGCCCTTGAGCGCCTCGTCGAAGAGATCGAGGAGGAGGAGACGGAGCTCCCTGCAACCGAGGAACTGCCGGCCGGGCCGATGCTGAAAAGCGCCGAGCCGGCCCTGAAATGAGAAAGGCTGGGAGAATCGTTATGCTTGAGCATCCCCAAGATTTGCCCGCTGATCTGCTCGCGCTTCTGGAGAAACGCACGGGCGAGGATCGCCGCCAGCCAGTGAACGAAGCGACTGGCGAAGGCGTGGTCCGTCCCGAGGACATTCCAGGCGGCGTGGAGCGGCGCAAGGGGCCGCGACGCGCAGAAGAGAGCGACGGCGCAGAGTGATTGAAAACCTCCGGCTCCCTCCCCTCGGTGGGGAGAGCTGGGGAGGGGGGATGCGGAGGATACCCGCGCGCCATTGGCATGCCTTGTACCCGCGGCCTCACCCCTCCCTAACCCTCCCCATCGAGGGGAGGGGACTGGAGGGTTCTTTGGGTTCGGCATTTTGCGATTACCACATCCAGTACAGCCACTGGCCGTCGCGGGCGCGCGGCAGGCTGCGCGGAGGCCGGCCATGCACCTCGAACGGTCCAAAACGCGTGCCCTGCTCGAGCTGCAAGTGATCGCGCAGCGGATTGAACTCTCGCAGCATGACGGGCGCGGATGCCGCGAAGTTGCCTTCGCCGTAGACGCCCAGCGTTACGTTCACCAGCGCGTCGGGCGTCAGTTCAAACTCCCACTCGGGGGCGGTGCGCCGAAACGGCAACTCAAACGTCGCCACGCCGTCGATGAAGTCAATTGGCCGCACCGTTTCAGACCAGCGCTCCAGCATGCCGAACGTGCGGTGCGGCGCCAGGGCAGGGCGGCGCTCGCCGACGAGCTGCGCCGTGAAATTGCCGCGTACGGAGACCGGCGCGCCGCGCTCGTCGAGCGCGACCAGCGCAATCTGCAGTCCGTCGGGTTCCATGTCGCGATCGAAATTCGCCAGGCAAGCCGCCACGATCTGCACGCTGCGCACCCGCGACGCTCGCCCATGTGAAAAGCGTCCCGTCGCGGGCGTGACGAGCGCGTGATACGGGAGTTCCTGCTGCACCACTTCGGCGTACCAAGCGGCCTCCGCCGTGGCGAGGTGCGTCGCTTGGTTGGCGAGCTCATCGACGGACAGCGACGCGCCGTCGAGATCAACGGCGTCAATCTCGTCCCACGCCACGGACGACGCCAAAATGATGCCGCTCTCCTCCCGGCGAAGCCAGAGCCGATCGCCGTCGGTGCGATCGTCCACGACGCCGGTCAACGTGCGGCCGTCGCGCGCCTGAATTTCCACGGTCGCGCCTCCACCGGCGCCTTCGCCATCGGGAGGGGGCAAGTTCTCGGCGGAGACCGCCGCGAGGGTCGTCAGCAAAGCGATCAAAGCGTGCATGGCAGCCGTTGGAGACGAGGGGGATCCGTTGTCTCAAAGAGGAAAGGCAGGAAGCAGCTTCCGCAGCCTTTCATCCTGATTGCCGCGGCGCGGCTTCGCCACCAAGCCCTCCCCGCGGGCGGCAGCCGGCTGGCCGGTTATGCCGAATGTGCACGCAGGCGCAGGAGAACGGCAACGTCTTGTATCGAGGCATGCACGTCGAAGCGGCTCGCTTCGACGTGCCCATGGCACGCGAGATTGCCTCAAACCGGCGTCTTGTGTAACAATCACTCCCGATCCGGCTGTGGAAAACTTCGAGCGATTCATGCAACGCCTGCAACGACGACCAATCCGATTTCGATTTCGATTTCGCGGAGCGGGCGCGCTGGTCGTCGCCCTGGCGACGATAGCCGCCCTCTGGTGCATGCCCTCCGCCGGCGCTCCGGTGCAAGAGCCCGACGACCTCGAACCGCCGATGCCGCCCGCGTTCGATTTGGGCCAGCCGAGTCCTTTGCCCTTGCCCAGCACGCTGCCGCTGGCCGAATACGATGCCCAGCTCTTCAAATTCCTCAACGAGCGCCGCTACCGCGACCTCGGCTGGCGGCACGATAAGCGTATGCGCGACACAGGGCCGTACATCGACGGCGTGTCCTACGGCACGCACCCTGCGGTGCACATCTACTATTCGCCGGAGATCATCGAGTGGCTCGCGGGGGGTAAACGAACGCCGATCGCCGATGGGGCGATGATCATCAAGGAGCAGTTCGAGCCGCCGGCCGCGCGTTATGCGGAGCTCGACGAGGACGAGCGGTTCAAGCACCTTTCGAGCTGGACAGTGATGGTGAAGGACGCCTCCGGTTCGCACGACGGTTGGTTCTGGAGCAACCCCGCCAAGGACCAGCAGGTGGTCGATCACCACCAGTTTCCGTTCGATCACCCGGTGTCGGGCTTCGGCATCTACTGCGTGCGGTGCCATGCGTCGACCAAGACGCACGGCGCCACGAACGAGTTCACGTTCGCGTCGCTACGGAACGTCGAAGGGTTTCCCGGCGAGCCGCTCTTGTTCCGCGTGGACGATTCCTGGCGAAAAATTGCCGGCCACGAGGAGCCGGCGGCGGACGACGAAACCGCGGACAAGACCAATGAAGCACTGCTGGAGAAGATCGCCGCGGCGCCGCAGAACACGGCGGACAGCGGCGTGCATCCGCGCTGCACGGGCGCCGCTCACCCCGAGTTGTGCACGCCGCTGCTCAATCCGGACTTCTTGAAGCGATTTCCCACTGTGGCGGCCCGCCCGCGCGAACAGGTGCAGCATCTGCCGGCGATCAATCACGACTGGGTCGTCCGCCGTCCCGGCGCGGCCCAACAGAATCAACCGTTCGTCACGTCCAACCAGTGCATGAGCTGTCACGCCGGCCTACTGGGGCCCTTTGGCCCGACGATGTTCGTGCCCACGGGCGAGAGCGTCGACTACGCGGCCGAAGGCGCCCACGTCTCGCCCTACGGCGAGTGGCGGTGGACGCCCATGGGGCTCGCTGGCCGAGACCCCATCTTCTTCGCTCAGCTCGAAAGCGAAATCGAGCTGATGCGATCCGATTTCAAGGACGACCCGGCCGAGGCCGAGCGGATGGTCGGCGAGCTGGTCGAGGCGTGCCTCACTTGCCACGGCGCGATGGGCCAGCACCAGTTCACGCTCGACCACGGCGGCGCGGCCGGCAAGTTCGGCGTCGAGCACGTGATGACTGCGTCGACTGACGCCGCGGCGACCGGCGCCAAGCATTGGCAGTACGGCGCCCTGGCCCGCGACGGCATCAGTTGCACGGTATGCCATCAGATGGAGCCGCGCGAGCAGCCGGCAGACGACGATCGGCACTACCTGGAATTCTTCCTGGAGACGTCGATCACCGGCAACATCCACGTCGGCGAGGTGAACGCGATCCACGGCCCGCTCGAAGACAAGGAAATCGCCCCCTACGCGATGGAACACGCCATGGGCTTCAAGCCCAAGTACAACCCGTACATCAAAACGTCCCGCATGTGCGGCACATGCCATGTCGTGAACCTGCCGATCGTCGACATGCTGCACGAAGACGGCGACGGGGACGAGCTGATCGCGTCCGAACAGAAGGGCGCGTTCAAGAAGTTCCACCACCATATCGAGCAGGCCACCTATCTCGAGTGGCTCAACAGCGCGTACGAGAACGAATTCAACGAAAACAATCCCAATGCCAAGACGTGCCAGGACTGCCACATGTCGCAGGACTATCGGCACGACGGTTTGGCGCTCGACCTCGACCGCATCGAGTCGCGCGTCGCCGCGATTCAGGATACGACCTACCCCGACGCCGAAAACCTGGCCTCGCACGCCGACCTCGAAGTGCGCCATCGCCCCGAAGGTTATTCGCGACACAACTTCCGCGGGTTGAACGTGTTCTTGCTGGAAATGTTCAACCAGTTCGACGACGTTCTCGGTGTGCGGAAGTACGACTTCATGACCGGTTCGACGGCCGACATTCAGCACGCCGTCGACGACTTTGTTCGGCTGGCAGCGCGCGAGACCGCCGATGTCAGCGTCGAGGCCCGCTTGCAGGGGGACAACGAGCTCGTGGCGACGGTCGAGGTGGTGAACAAGGCGGGGCACCGCTTTCCCAGCGGCGTCGGCTTCCGCCGCGCGTTTTTGGAGTTCCTGGTGATCGAGGAGCTAGCCGAAGCGAGTGGCGAGGAGCGGATCGTTTGGTCGTCGGGCCGCACGAACGATCTGGGCGTGCTGGTGGACGACAAGGGCGAGCCGCTGCCGTGCGAATTCTTCAACGTGGACCCCGCCACGAGCAAGGAGGCCTTTCAGCCGCATCACGAAGTGATCGACTCGCCGCAGCACGTGCAGATCTATGAGACGCTGCTGTGGGGCTCGAAGCACAAGTTCACCACCAGCTTCATCCATGGTTGCGAAGTGGTGAAAGACAATCGCCTGCTCCCCCGCGGCTGGAGGGCCGAGGGGCCGGGGCCCGGCCTCAAGGGCGAGTTTCTCAAGGCGACGCACCCCTGCCCGACCACGAAGAAGGATCCCCGCTACACCGACGGCAGCGGCACGGACCAGGTTGTCTACCGGGTGAAGCTGCCCGTGGGCGTCGATCCCCGGCGGGTGCGCGTCCAGGCGACGCTGAACTATCAGTCGATTCCGCCGTATTTTTTGCAGAGCCTGTTCGAGACCGCTCCGAACGGACCCGCCACGCAGCGACTGCATTACATTTGCAGCAATATCGACCTGGCCGGCACGCCGATCGAGGGATGGAAGCTGCCGGTGGCGACAGGCACGGCGCGGGTTCCGTAAAGGCGTTGCGCTTGCGCTGGCGAGTTGACCAAGACATGGAGGGGCAGAGCGGGAATGGGACGCGGATGAACGCGGATTTGGCGGATTCACGCGGATCAGACAGATTCACCGCAGAGGACGCGGAGGACGCGGAGAAGATTTTTTTGAACTGCTCATTGACGCTGAAATGCTCTCATCAGGAGAGAGAATTCGTCGCTTCCCCTATGAGCGGTCAGGAGCGTTCATCAGCGGCCGCTTGTCTTTCCGGCTCTGCGTCCTCCGCGCTCTCTGCGGTGAATCCAAATCGTGGAGTGCTCATGAATCTGATCAGCGTCTATTAGCGTTGATCAGCGTTCCTTCTCCCGGCCGCCTTTTCTTTCCGATCCGCGGAAATCCGCCAAATCCGCGTTCATCCGCGTCCCATTCCCCGTTGCCAGCTCGCGAGAACCCGCCGCCGCGCAGGTTCCGTCTCACCGCAGGAGTCGATAAAGTGACGGGGCGGCTCGACGCCCGCTTTCGGGGCGCCTCGTATCGCCCTTCATTTTCCCGTCCGGTCCCTCCGTGGCTCGCGCCATGAACAATTCCACCACGGAGATCGCCGCCGCGCCAATTCCCGCACGCAGCGAGGAGTTCCTCACAGACGTGCTGGCCGGGCTGGCCCGCTCCCCCAAGGAGCTGTCCTGCAAGTACTTCTACGACGAGCGCGGCTCGCAGCTCTTCGACCAGATCTGCGAGCTCGACGAGTATTACCTTACGCGCGCCGAAGACGAAATTATCCGCCGCCACGGGCAGGACATGGCCGACCAGATCGGCCCGGGCGTGATGCTCGTGGAGTACGGCAGCGGCAGCAGCACCAAGACGCGCGTGCTGCTAGACCATCTGGATGATCCAGTCGCCTATGTCCCCGTGGACATTTCGCGGGAGCACTTGCATCGCACCGCGGCAAGCTTGCGTTTGGGCTACCCATCGATGGAAGTGCTGCCCGTGTGCGCGGACTTCACGCATCCGTTTCAACTCCCCACATCGGAGCGCACGCCGACGCACGCCGCCGTGTTCTTCCCCGGTTCGACGATCGGCAACTTCGAGCCTCCCGCCGTGCGAGCGATGCTTGGGCAAATTGCAACGCTCTGCGGCACGGGCGGCGGACTGCTCATCGGCATCGACCTGCAGAAAAGCCCGGCCGTGATCGAAGCCGCCTACAACGACGCCCGCGGGGTGACCGCCGAGTTCAACCGCAACGTCCTGCGGCGAATCAATCGGGAGCTGGGCGGGAGGATTCCCGTCGAGCAGTTCGAGCACCGCGCCGTCTACAATTCGCGCCTCGGCCGCGTCGAGCTGTCGCTGGTCAGCGACCGGGCGCAGCGCGTGGCGGTGAACGGCCATCACTTCGACTTCGCCGCCGGCGAACCGATTGTCACCGAGTACTCGCACAAGTACACGATCGAAGGCTTCGCCCGCCTCGCCGCCGACGTGGGGCTCACGCTCCGCCGCAGTTGGACCGACGAGCGCCGCATGTTCGCGGTGCTGCATTTCGCATTGCTGGGCTAGTTCGGTAGATTTTATCATCGACTACCGGATTTCTCGCAAAGGCGCAGAGACGCAGAGGTTGATCGCAAAGACGGAATCGTGGCAGCAAGGAACTTCGCCAGTAAACAATTGATGGAATTCTCTCCGCTTTGCGTTCCGGCTTCGCGCCTCTGCGCCTCTGCGAGCGATCGCTCCGGACTGTCGATGCGCAGCCGCAGGAAGGACCGCCCGTCGTGATCGAGCTGCGAAACGTCGCCAAGCGGTACGGCGCCCACGCGGCGGCCGACGGCGTCGACTTGGTCTGCCAGCGCGGCCAGACGCAGGCGCTCATCGGCCCCAGCGGCTGCGGCAAGTCGACGTTGCTCCGTATGATGGTCGGCTTGGTCACGCCTGACTCCGGCAGTATCCTGTTCGACGGCCAGCCGCTCAGCGACGCCACATTACCCGCCGTACGGCTGCGAATCGGCTACATGATCCAGGAAGGCGGCCTGTTCCCGCACCTTACCGCCGCCGAGAACGCGGCGCTCATGCCGCGCTATCTCCAGTGGCCGCGGGAGCGGACGGACGCCCGGCTGGCCGAGCTGCGCGAGCTGACGCACCTGTCGCCGCAGTTGCTCGCACGCTACCCGCGCGAGCTGTCCGGCGGCCAGCGTCAGCGGGTCAGCCTGATGCGCGCCCTGATGCTCGATCCCGACGTGCTCTTGCTCGACGAGCCGCTGGGCGATCTCGACCCCATGATCCGCGCCGACCTGCAGGACGAGCTGCGGACGATTTTTCGCGAGCTGGGCAAGACCGTCGTGCTCGTGACGCACGACCTGGCCGAGGCGGGATTCCTGGGCGACCGTATTACGCTCCTCCGGGCCGGCAAGATCGCTCAACAGGGTTCGTTCGCGGAGCTTGTCGAGCGGCCCGCCGACGACTTCGTCGCCAAATTCGTCCGCGCCCAACGGGCCGTCGTCGCATGATGCGCATCGTGGCGATCATCGTGTGTCTGCTTGCCATTGCGGCATGGCCGCGCGGCGCCGCCCCGCGCGGCGTGCGCGTCGGTTCAAAGAAATTCACCGAGTCCGTCATCGTCGGTGAAACGCTGGTGCAGCTCCTCCGCGCCGCCGGCGACGAGGCCGCCCACGTCGCCGAGCTGGGCGGCACGCAGATCGTCTTCGACGCCCTCGTCCGCGGCGAGATCGACCTCTACCCCGAATACACCGGCACCCTCCGCCAGGAAATTTTCGCCGGGACCGACGCGGAAACCGTCGACGATCTCAACCGGCTGCTCGGCAAGGTCGGCGTCGTCATGAGCCGGCCGCTGGGATTCAGCAACAGCTACGCGCTGGCCGCACGGCGGGACGTGGCCCAGCGGCTGGGGCTCACAAGGATTTCGGACTTGTCGCGTCACCCCGAGGTGCGGCTGGGGCTGAGCAACGAGTTTCTCGATCGCGGCGACGGCTGGCGCAACCTCCGTTCGCACTACGCGCTGCCGCAGAGCGACGTCGCCGGCCTCGACCACGACCTGGCGTACCGCCAGATCGAATCCGGCGTCATCGAGGTGATGGACGTCTACACAACCGACGCCCGCCTGGCCGACCTCGACCTCGTGCTGCTGGAGGACGACCGCGACTATTTCCCGGCCTACGACGCCGTCGTGCTGTCGCGGGCCGATCTGGCCGAGCGGCATCCCCAGGCGCCCGCGCAGATCGCCAAGCTGGCAGGGGCGATCGACGAGCCGGCCATGATCGCCCTTAACGCGCGCGTCGAGTCCGGCGCCGTGAACGAATCGCAAGCCGCCTCGGAGTTCTTGCGAGACGCGCTCGACATGAACACCACGGCCGACGTCGAATCGACCGCGCTGAGCATCTGGCGCCGCACGGTCGAGCATATCGACCTCGTCCGCCGCTCGCTCGTGCCGGCGATCCTGGTGGCCGTGCCGCTGGGCATAGCGGCGGCCAAACGTCCGCGGCTGGGGCAGGCGATCCTCGGCGCCGTCGGCGTCGTCCAGACGATTCCCGCGCTCGCGCTCCTGGTGCTGCTGATCGCGCCGGTCGCAAAGCTGGGCCTCGACACGCTGGGGGCCGGTTCCGCCACTGCGGTGATCGCACTGTTCCTCTACAGCCTGCTGCCGATCGTCCGCAACACGGCGACCGGCATCGCGGGAATCGCCCCCGAGCATCGCGAAAGCGCCGCCGCGCTTGGCCTGCCGCCGGCGTTTCGCCTGCTGCACATCGAGCTGCCGCTGGCCTCTCCGTCGATTCTCGCGGGGATCAAGACGGCCGCGGTGCTCAACGTCGGCTTTGCCACGCTCGGCGCCCTGGTCGGCGCCCGCGGCTACGGCCAGCCGATTCTCACGGGCATCCGGCTCAACAACACAGGCCTGATCATGCAAGGCGCCGTCCCCGCGGCGTGCCTGGCCCTGTTGATTCAGCTACTATTCGAGGTGGCCGAGCGCTGGCTTGTGCCCGCCGGCTTGCGAGGGTCCGCCCGGAGAACGAGCAGTGACTAGCACAACATTTTCGGTTGCCGCGCCGCCGGTCGCCGCCAACGCCGACCTCTCCGCGCGGTACGCGGCCGTCCGCGCGTTCACCGACGAGCTTTGCCGCACGCTGTCGCCCGAAGACTGCTGCCTGCAGTCAATGACCAATGCCAGTCCCACTCGCTGGCACCTGGCGCACACAAGCTGGTTCTTTGAAACGTTCCTGCTGAAGCGCGATCCCGCCTATCGGCAGTTCGACGAGCACTACGAAGTGCTGTTCAACTCCTACTACAACTCGGTCGGCGAGCAGTTCCCCCGCGACCGCCGCGGGCTGCTGTCGCGACCGTCGCTCGCGGAGGTCCAGGATTACCGGCGGCACGTCGATCGCCGCGTGGCCGCGTGGTTCGACGCCGGACGGATCGAAGAAGACGCCGGACTGGCGACCATCATCGAGTGGGGTCTGCACCACGAGCAGCAGCATCAGGAGCTGATCCTCACCGACGTGAAGCACCTGTTTTCGCTGAACCCGCTGCTGCCGACGTTCCGCAACGCGCGCGACGAGGCGCCAGCCGCTGAGAGCCGCGCGACGACGCGCTGGCTCGATTTCGACGAGGGCATTTACGATGTCGGATATGAAGGGGAGGGTTTCGCGTACGACAATGAAGGACCACGACATCGTGCGTTCCTGGAACGCTTCCAATTGGCCAGCCGACCGGTGACTTCCGGCGAATTCTTGGAATTCGTCGAAGACCGTGGCTACGCGCGTCCCGAATTCTGGCTGTCGGAGGGTTGGAGCCACGTCAACTCCCAGCGACTGACGCGCCCGCTCTACTGGCGCCAGCGCGACGGGGCGTGGTTCGAGTTCACGCTTGCCGGATTACGACCGCTGGACCTCGCCGCCCCCGCGTCCCATCTCAGTTACTTCGAAGCGGACGCATTCGCTCGCTGGGCCGGGGCGCGGCTGCCGACGGAATTCGAATGGGAAGTGGCCTCGCAACAAGCGGAAAGCAATGGCCACTTCGTCGACAACTTGCTCGACAAGGGCCGCGCGATTCACCCACGGTCCGTCTCGACCGCCGCCGCAGCCCGCCCGCAGCAGATGTTCGGCGACGTGTGGGAATGGACGGCCAGCTCCTACGCCCCGTACCCGGGCTACGCGCCGCCCCGCGGCGCCCTCGGCGAGTACAACGGCAAGTTCATGTGCAACCAGTACGTGCTCCGCGGCGGCTCGTGCGCGACGCATTCGACGCATATCCGACGCACGTATCGAAATTTCTTCGCGACCGACGCGCGGTGGCAATTTTCGGGGCTAAGGCTGGCGAAGTGAAGTTGTCCCGTTAGAAAACCTCCGGTCCCCTCCCCTTGATGGGGAGGGTTAGGGAGGGGTGAGGCCGCGGGTACAAGGCATGCCAATGGTGCGCATGTACCCTCCGCCTCCCCCCTCCCCAGCCCTCCCCGCCGAGGGGAGGGGGCCGAAGGTACTATTTCTTCTTATTCTTCTTACTCCGCCCCCGCCTGATTCAGCGCCACGCTCATCAGCGACGGGTGCGCCGCCGCCAGGCCGTCGCGGCGGAGCTTGTTCACCATGTCGCACCCCAGCACGCCCTGCAGCTTCACGTGCAGCGCCGGCGCGTTGGCCAGCAGCGCGCGCAGCTTCGGTACCGGCCAGGCGAGATAGTCGGTCGGCGCTTCGGCCACGACGCGCGCGCTCGCATTGTTCTCAGTGAGAAACCCCATCTCGCCGATGAACTGCCCCGCCTTCACCGACGCCACGTTGCGGCCGTCGAGCTCCACGCGCCCGCGCCCGGTGGAAATCAGCATCAGCTCTGGCACCGGCTGGCCCTGCGCCAGTAGTTCCTTGCCAGTGGCGGCGCGCTTCCATTCGGCCACCGACAGCAGCTTGGCGAACTCGCGCGGCTTCATCGTGTGAAACAGCGAGCGATAGAGCCGTAGTTCCTCTTCGCCAAGAAACACCGGCCGCTTCTCCAGGATGAGCAGCACCACTTGGACGACGTTCACGAGCAAGAACAGCGTGTTCCAGGCGATCGGCTCCCACATCGGCTCCGGCTGAAAATAGTGATACGGCATGAAGCTCAGCGACGCCGCGATCACGATAATCCGCAGCCACATGATGTCGCGGATCGCGTAGGCCAGCAGGTAGAGCACGTTGCCAAAGTGCAGGCAGAGCGTGACGTTGCACCAGGTGGGCATCATCATCGGAATCTCGCGGCGGAGTGGGGCGGGCAGCAAGGGCCGGGGCGGGATAGTTCTACCAACGCCGTGAGGGGTTTCCCAGAGCGCCCCGGGCCCGCAAGGGCGTGGCGCTGCAACGTCGCAACGAAGGGCGCTGCCCGGCAGGAAATAACTCCGGCAGTCGTCCCGGCGGGACCATTGAAAATAGCCCAGCGATTCACAGGATGATGCAAGTGCAAGCTCGCCCCAGAGGGGCGCTCGTCGTGTAGCCAGGGGCGCAAGCCCCTGGTGAATCGCGGCGTCCTCGTCGGCCAGCCCCGGCGGGGCGACATCGATTTTCCCTACCGCGGATCGATGTCGCCCCGCCGGGGCTGGCGATCGCCCGAACGCCTCGCGTCCAGGGGCTCGCGCCCCTGGCTACACGACTCGGCCCCTCCGGGGCCAAGAGTTCACAGGGCAGCGCCCGCACTTGCATAATCCTGTTCATCGTTGGGTTGATGGTTGGCGAGGATGGTGGATGCCCCGGAGGGGCGATTGAAGCCGACAGCCGTCCCTACCGGGACTCAAAGGGCGCTGAGGCCAAGTTATCCCAGCAAGGAACAGGATTATGTATTTGCTATCGACGCACGCGTCTTGGCCCCGGAGGGGCCGCGTCATGTCGCCAGGGCC
>CAYSFP010000157.1:0-12684 GCA_964430075.1 uncultured Planctomycetaceae bacterium
TTCCGACCTTGGCGCTCTTGGCGTCCTTGGCGGTTCAACATCCGACGGTTGGCCCCGTCGACCGCTAGGTATACCGCACGTCGCGGAACCGCGGTTCGAAGAACGCCGGCAGCAGCGCATCCACGCGCAACAGCCCGGCCCGCGTCAGCGTGATCCGATCCTCGTCGACCGCGGCGTACCCGTCGGCCACGTACTCGTCCCAGGTCGAACGCCACCGCTGGACGATGTTCACGCCAAACTTCCGCGCGAAGTAGGCCGGGTCGAGATAACCCCGCTTGAGCTGCAGAATCGTCTCGCGGATGAGCGCCTGCTCCGGCGTGATCCGCAGCGCCCGGCTCAGCGGCAGCCGGCCCGCTTCGAGATCGCCGCAGTACTGCTCCCACTCCGGCAGATTCTGGTAGTGCACGCCCGAGATGTGGCCGAAGCTGGCGATGCCCGTGGCCAGCAGGTCGCTGCCCCGCCACAGGTTGTCGCGGTAGCTGAAGTTCACCCGCTCGGGATGCCGCACCATCGTGTAGGCGCTACTCTGGGCGTAACCCGCCGCGGCAAACTCGTCGAAGGCGTAATCGACCCACGCCCTTTTCATCGGCCAATCGGCCACTGGCGTTTCGATCTGATTGCCCAGGATGTCTTTGGAGTACACCGTGTTGAACGGCAGCTCCATCTGGTAGATCGTCACGCTGTCGGGCTCCAGCTCGAGGGCCCGGCGCACCGTCTCCTGCCACTTCTCGTCGCTCTCGCCGACCATGCCGGAAATGAGGTCGATGTTGATGTTTGGGAACCCGGCCGCGCGAATCCACGGCCAGGCGCGGTAGATCTCGGGCGACTCGTGGGCCCGGCCGTTCTCCCGTAGCACCTCATCGTCGAAGTGCTCGACGCCCAGGCTCAGCCGCGTCACGCCCAGCTCCCGCAGCGCGTGCACCTTCGGCTCGCTCAGCGTGCCGGGTTCGCACTCGAACGTCACCTCCTCGGCCTTGTCCCAATGGATGTTGGCCTGCAGCCGGTCGACCAGGCGGCGGAGCTGCTTCTCGCTGAGGAACGAGGGCGTCCCGCCGCCGAAATACACGAACCGAAACGGCCGCCCGCCCATCGCGGGCACGCGGCTGACGAGCTCGATCTCGCGCGACAGGGCCGAAACGTATCGCTCCACCTGGTCGGCGTTCTTGTCGGTGAACACCTTGAAGTAGCAGAACTTGCACCGCTTACGGCAGAACGGAATGTGCAGGTACAGCCCCAGCGGCACGTCGGCCGGCGGGGCTGCAAGCGCGGCCCGCACCTCGCCGATCTGGTCCGTCGTCCATTGCGAGAACGGCGGATAGTTGCTGATGAAGTAGCTGCCGACTTCGGTCTTGGTGGCTTCAGCGGTCATGCGATCATTTTACCAGAACTTGCGATGCACGGCGAACTGCCGATCCGCTGCGGGCAGCATGAAGACAAGGCAATGAACCGCAGATAAACGCAGATGAACGCAGATTTCAAACAAGGAATGTTGGAACGCAAGACGCTCCCGCGTTGATCTGCGTTTATCTGCGTTCATCTGCGGTTAAAGAATCTTCTGTATCGACGGATGTCCACGCGGACGGTCTATGTGATTCACGGTTACTCCGCTCCCCCCACGCAATACAGTACGCCATCGTCGTTCGGCAGGACAACATGGCCATCGCTCACTGCTGGCGAACCCGTAAACCGTCCGCCGACGTCCTCGCTCCATATTTCTTTACCCGATTTGAGGTCGATCGCGTGGATCCGGCCGCGGATCGTGGCCGCGATCGCCAGGTCGCCGACGATCACCGGCGAGCTTTCCGCCCGGGCCCGCAGCGGCAGCTCCCATAGTTGTTCACTCGTCTTTGGATCGAGCGCCACGACGCGCTTGTCGTGCGTCCCCAGCACCACCGCCGCCTCGGTCACGGCCGCGGCGTGAATCTCTTCGCTCTGGCCTTGCTGGCCGTACTTCCACACGGCCTCGAGCGGCTTGACCTTCATGGCGTGGAACACGCCGCCGGCCGTGCAGAAATACACCGTGTCGCCGAGCACCGCCGGCATGCCGTCCGCCGGGCCGCCGATGTCGATCGTCTCGATGTCCTGGCCCGTCTCCACGTCGACCGCGTGCAACAGCCCGTCGCAGCCGGCCACCAGGATGCGGCCCTCGACCACCGTCGGCCACGACCGCAGGGGCTGGTCGATGCGGAACCGCTCCCAGGTTTCCTTGCCCGTCGCGGCGTCCAGCGCGATCAACTCACCCGAATCCGTCGCCACCAGGACGCGGCCCTTGTACACATTCGGCGCGGCGTAAAGCGACGTGTCGGTGGGAAATTCCCACAACTGCTCGCCGTCGGCCGTCGACAGCGCTCGAATCATGCCGTTGAAGTCCACGCAGAAGATGCGGCCGTCCGCCACGGCCGTACCCGCGACGAAGCCGCTGTCTTCGAATGACTTCGTCCACAGCTTAGTGCCGTCGGCCAGGTTCACGGCGTGAAACGTGCCGTCGGCGTCGCCTGCGTACACGACGCCCTCCACGATTGCAGGCGTCGCCTCGAACGCGCTTCCCTCGGACTCGTAGGTCCACGCGAGATCGAGCGGGCGCCGGAGCACGTCGGCCGCCGCGCCCGTCGCCGCCGCATCGCCGCGCACCAGCGGCCAGTCGGCGGCCAAGGCGCCGAGGGAAGAGCCGAGCACCATCAGCGCAAGCGCCGACGCCGTGCATTGCGCGATGGAGTTCCGCGAGCGTTTTTCCGATCTGTGTGCCACTGGCGTCTCGCCAGTGAGAAGTGGGTACTCGCCCCGCGCTTCAGCACTGGCGAGACGCCCGTGGCACACAGATGGGCATGTCGATTTGCTAGTACGCGGCTTCATAGAGCGCCAGGAAATCGGCTTCGGTCAGTGGCACGGGATTAAACGTGCCGGTCCATTGTTTCGTCGCATCGGCGGCAAGCTGCGGCAAGCGCGCGCGCTGGACGCCGGCGTCGCTCAGTCGCCCCGCCAGCCCCGCCGCCGCCGCGCTCTTCGCCAGAAAATCGGCGACCGCGCCGGCTCCGACGCCCGGGGCCGCGCCATTAGCCGACGGCTCCGCGTTCCACAGGTCGGCGTAAGCGCCGTTCACGGCTGCGCCATTCCACCGCACGACATGCGGCAGCATCAGCGCCACCGCCTCGCCGTGCGCGATGCCGTACTCCGCCGTCAGCGGGTTGGCCATCGCGTGCCCCGCGCCCAGCATGGAATTCTCGATCGCCAAACCCGCAAACGAGGCGCCGAGCTGCATCGCCGCCCGGGCCGGCAGATTGTCCGGCTCCCGCAGCACCGCGAGAAAGTTCGGCGCCAAATGCCGCCAAGCCTCGCGGCTGAACGCCAGCGACAGCGGCGTGCGCGACGTGGTCACCGCCGTCTCGGCCGCATGGGCCAGTGCATCGAACCCCGTGAGCGCCGTCACCCGCGGCGGCTGCGTGAGCGTCAACTCCGGATCGAGCAGCGCGACGCGGAACGCGGCCCGCTTGTCGCCGCACGCCATCTTCACGTGCGTTTCGGCGTCGGAAATCAATGCGAACGACTGCGTCTCGCTCCCCGTGCCCGCGGTCGTCGGCACGGCGATCATCGGCAACAGCGGGCCGGTGGCTTTGTCCTGGCCCCAGTAATCCTGCATCCGTCCCCCGCACGAATACAGGAAGTTGATCCCCTTCGCACAATCCATGCTGCTGCCGCCGCCCAGGCCGATGATGGCCTCCGGCGAAAAGTCCTGCGCGACGCGCAGCCCCGCTTCGACGTGGGCTGTGGTGGGATTCTCCGCGAGCCCATCGAACAGCCGCGTGGCAAGTCCCGCGGCATGCAGCGCATCGAGCCCGCGCTGCGTATGCCCCGCCGCGACGACGCCAGGGTCGCTCACCACGAGCACGCGCGAGATCTCGCCCAGCGACCGCGCAAGGCCTCCCAACTCCGGCAGCCGACCGGGCCCAAACACGATCCGCGTCGGCAGTGTGAAATCGAACTCAACCACTAACTCAAACCTCCGGCCCCCTCTCCTCGGCGGAGAGGGCTGGGGAGAGGGGAGGCCCTGCCATGGGAGCTTCCACCTCCAACGCATGCAGAATCTCGTCCACCACCAATTGAACCTCCTCGTCCAACCGATGGTTCCGAAATCTGAGCACCCGATATCCGTGGGCCGCTAACCATCGCGTTCGATTCTCGTCATGGCGAACCGCATCCGCTTCTTCGTGCTGCGGGCCGTCCAGTTCCACAATCAGCTTGCGCGAAAAGCAGACAAAGTCGACGATATACGGCCCAATCGCAGCTTGTCGGCGGAATCGATACCCACGAAGTTGATCCGCGCGCAGCAGGCGCCACAGCGCGCGCTCCGCGGGAGTCATCGTATTCCGCAGCCGTCGGGCGAACTCGCGCTGTTCCTCATCCCGGTACATCCGCAATCCCCTCTCCCTAGCCCTCTCCGCCGAGGAGAGGGGACCGGAGAATAAAGCCGCGACCGTTGGTCGCGCAGCCGCGCAAACGCTCACCCCAACTGCAGCGCTCGATTCCGATACAAAAAATCAATCAGATTCCCCTCGTGCGGCTGCAGCCAGTTGAGCCTCGTGGTGGGGACCGGTCCCAGGTTCAGCCGGTCGATGTGCGTGGCGGCCACGGCGGCCTGCCGGAAGGATTCGTCGTTTGAAATGATCGTGCCCACGAGCGTCGGGCCGATCCGCTTGAGCATCTCCGCTTGCGGGCACTCGACGACCGCGGCGAACGGGAACATGTATTCCTTCTGCGCCACCGGCGCATCCGGCGACGGCGCGTGGATGATCGTCGGCCGCAGGTAGCTCGCCCGCTCCTGCTCGATCAGCCGCGGCCCGTACTTCTCCGTCGCGTGGGTGACGCCGGGAGTTTGCAGATCCTGCTCGATCTGCTTCCACACGGCGGCGCCCATCCCCGGCACAGTGAACGCCGCAAGCCCTGCCTTCGGGTCAGTCGGCGACAGCGCTTCGACGGGCCCCAAGCGGTCGGCCAGCGCCTCGGCAATCTCCCGCGTGTGCCGCGACGCCCACACGCCCGAGCAATTGATGCACCCGCGCCCGCTGTTGAGGAAGATGCTGTCGGCCATCAGGTCGAGATAGTCGCGCCAGTTGTCGACCACGTCATCGCCGAGCAGAATCTTCGAGAACCCCGGCCCGTGCGCCTGCACGCGCGGGTTGCCGCGATAACGCTCCACCGTGGGCGTGCCGCCAAAGATCATCGCGCGGTCGCACGCTTCGAGCACCGCCGCCCCCGCTTCGGCTTCGCCTGGGTAGAGCGCAAACGCCTCGCGCGGGACGCCGGCCTCGGTAAACGCGGAGAAAATCCGGTACGGCGTCCACGGCTCCTGCGGCCCTGGCTTCAGCACGAGCCCCATCTGCAGTGCGATCACCGGCAACCACAACGTGTGCACGCCGGGCGAGTTCGACGGCAGAACCGCGGCCAGCACGGACGACTGGGCCTGGTAGCTCACCGTCACTCCGCGGCCCTCCTCGCCGTAGCCGCGGCTGAGAATCTCGAGGTCGAGCCCGCGCGTGAGGCAATCGAGAATCTTCTCCATATTCTTGAGCACGAACGAGTTCTTCGACATGTTCGCCCGGCACATGTGCTCGGGCAGCCCCGTGCTGGCCGACTGCTGATGCACGAAGTCGTCCGGCGACTGCGTGCCGTCGCCCATCGGCAGCGTGCCGCTCTCGTACAGGTCGGCCGCCTTGCCGAGCATGGCGATCAGCTCGCGGCAGGAAAACTGCTGGAGCACCGCGCGCGCGCGCGCGGCGCCGCGCATATCGCGCTTGATAATCCCGCCGCCGGCCTGATGCACCTTGGCGATCGGCTCGCCGGTGGCGAAATGGTTGACCTCGGCGACTTCGAGCGAATCGTACGGTTCGCCCCAACGGATGACGGGGAGTGTGATCATAATTGGACTATCTCGCGGGACGAAGCCGGTACTCATATCGCGAAAGCCGAATGATCTCGACTTCATCGCCCGGCTGCAGGCCATGCTTCTCAAAAAAATCTCGGGTTTCGCGATGTGCGGCGCGAAGCGACTTATGTCGTCCCGAAATGTCTGTGGTGATTCGTCCTACGCCTTGAAATTCGACGATGAGGCGTTTCTCGGCCAACTTGATATTCTCGCCGACACATTCTTCTGGCCAGAAGTCGTCGATCGGCCGGATAATAATGTACCCATTCCTGAAGCCGCCTTCGGTAAGAGCAACTCGGCGCGTTTCAACGGGTTCCGCAATACGGACGCGTTTCAGAGGCGTTGAAAGTTTCGCTTGTGCGTCGGCAATGTATTGTCTCAAGCTGAGCACAGGCACAGGGCAAACATCCCAATCGTGCTCCCAGCAAACGATCATGTCGCAGCCTTCGGGGTCGTGTCCGTGGCGATAAAAGCTACTGCTTACGTACTCGAACTCAATGGCAACTCGTTCCCAACCTTTATCGACTTGTCGACGAGCAATACAGTCGGGAAATCCTGCTTTGACCTCTTCAATGATGAAGCCAAGTTCTTCGCTGATTTTGGCAAAAAGCGCGACGACGCCCATTTCGTTGACGGGTCCATACACCAAGCCGCGAAAGTTGATGACGTCCCCAACGATGCTTTTGTTGGCCATGATCGAGTGGGCCCGTTGCGGCAAAGTCAGTAGCTATGCGAGCGGGACTTACTCGCCAAGCGAAGCTTTCACTTCGCTCCAGGGAATCTTCTTCTCCTTACGACGACTCTCAATCATCGTCCAGAATTCCCGGGAATGAGCGAGCTCCGCAGATTCCAGGTCATCGGGGATCCCGTGCAACACGGCGCGCGGCTTGCCGCATTGGGTGATGACAATGGCCTCGTCCTGGACTTCCCGCAAGTAGCGATCAGGCGCGGCTTGAAACTCTTCCTGCGTTATCGTTTTCATAGGATTGCTTCCGTGGTCGAGTGCGGTGGCTTGAATCGAATTGCCAAGACTTCAACAATCCTCGGCTCATCGCGTACTTCGTAAAAAATGCGATAGTCGCCGACGCGCAGTTCCCAGATCGGCACGGTGGCGCCGAAATCCGGAATCGATCCTTGGATTTGCTTTCGGTTGCGCGTGACGACATTCGGTTGATGCGGGAGTTGGTTTTCGATCGCATTGATGATTGGCCGCCGCTGGTACGGCTTGACCTCTGCCAACTCGGTTCGCACCGACTCCGCAAATTGAACCTCGTACGACACGCCAACACTTCTTCCGTGGTCAACAACTGAATTTGCTTCTCAACTAGTATACTCCCACCGTCGTCGCCTCGGCCAACTTGTGAAACGGCCGCACCCCGCTCACCCCGTCCCACGGGTACTTGCTGTATGGCGGTTCGCGCTCCGCTTCGTCCCGCTCCAGGAACCCCGGCACGAAAAACTCCTTCGTCAGCGTGGTGAGCTTCACCCGCCCCGTCCCGCCGTAGGGGACCGGCTGATCGTAATTGTCAAACTCCACCACCTCGACCACGGCCCGCGGCTGCGGTGCGTGGTACGTGATCTTGTATCCGTTTTCCTTCGTCACCGGCTCGCTGCACGCCAGCCCCATCAGCGTGTTGCCGTAGGTCGGCGTCATGTAGATGCCGCTCTTCTCCGGCGGGCCGCCGAACAGCTCCTCCACGCAGAACCGCGTCCACTGCGGCGTGAACTCCGTGCCGCCGGAGAAGATGCCCGTAATCCCCGTCTCGGCCAGCGTGCGGCCTTGCTCCTCGAGCGCCAGGCACAGCGCCTCGATCAGCTTCGGCGTGCCGAACATGCATTTCACGTCGTGCCCGGCGCCCAGGACCGTGATCGCCTGGTCGATGCAGTGCTTCTTGTACGCTTCGAGGTGCTCCATCCAGCCCTTCTTGATGAGCTTGATGACCCACCGCGGATCGAGATCAATGCAGAAGCAAATGCCGCCGCGATGCTGGGCCAGGTGCTCCACCGCCAGCCGCAGCCGCCGCGGCCCGCTGGGCCCGAGCATCAGCCAGTTCGAGCCCCGCGGAAAATACTTCTCCGGCAGCGTCTCGCTAAACAGCGAGTAATCGGTGCGAAAATCGTCGATCGCGATCCGGCTCTTGGGTACGCCGGTCGTGCCGCCCGTCTCGAACACATAGATCGGCTTATCCGCAAACGCCTGCGGAACCCATCGCCGCACCGGCCCGCCGCGGAGCCATTCATCCTCGAATGCCGGAAACTTCTTCAGGTCGTCGTAGCACTTCACCTCCTTGAGCGGATCGAACTTCAGCTCGCGCCGTTTCTCGAGCCAAAACGGACAGCCGGTCTTCTCGCCGAAGTGCCAGGCGACGGTTTCGACGGTGTGCACATCGAGCGCCTCGCGGGCGGCGGCGACGGCGGACGACAATTCAGGACTGGCGGCAACGGTGGACATAGCGTCGGCGACTCACGAAATGCCAAGGAACGTCAATAAATAAAACCGCACAAACCACGGAAAGTTGTGCGCGCAAGTTTCGGCCCAGGAACGCCAACGACTGTTTCGCCGCGACGCGCTAGCCGAGCGCGTCCGCGCACCCCACAGTGTAGGCGTCTCGCTCCGCGAGACGAAACCTCTCGCGGAGCGAGAGGCCTACACTAGCTTAGTGCACCGCCGCCTGCGCCGCATGATTCGGGCTGCCCAGCGACGCCAGCACCTGAATCATGCCGTTCAGATGAGCCAGCCGCGGTCCAAATCGATCGACGAACTCATTGAGCATGAATTCGCCCTCGACCATGTCCTCGGCCGTCTCGTTGATTTCCTCGGTGATGCGGTCGAGATAGTCCACTTGCACGCGGCTCAGCGCTTCGGCCGCCTTTCGGCAGGACTCGGCCAGTCGCGGGTTGGCCGTCTTCCACTGATGCAATTCCTGCTGCCGCTGCTTGTGCGCCGCGGCCATGATGCCAGCGAGCTCCTCTAGAATCTCGTTCGTGCGGTCCTGGGCAGCCAGCACTTCCCGCAGGATTTCGGCATGCTCATAGGACGTGCCGGCGGAGGATGGCGAAGGCGAGCTGCCCGCGGTCACGTCCACTTGCGTAAACATGACCGGCGTCGAGGGGGAGCTGTGCGACATGGTCAGCGTGTGTCCTTTCTGGGGCGGACCGCCTGTGGCGCCGCCAACGGATTCTGCAGGGTGGCGCCAACGTCCTGTTGGGGTCGACGAATTCTCGGCCGCGCTGGGCGACTCCCGCGGCGCGCCAAGCACCGATCTCTTGATTTGGACCGCGACGCCCGCCAGGCCTCGGCGGAAGAAGAGTGCGTCCGCGAGCCCCGCGCCCCGATCCGGGCATCCCCTCAGTCTAATGAAACTTGAAGAAATATCTAGCGACTAGCGCCCGACCGATCGCATCGCGATCGATCTCAATTCCCGCCGCCCGACTCCCGATAGGTAAGGCTGCTCAACACGACCACGTTCCCGCCTGGTTCGCGCAGGTCGATGGCAAGGATGCCGCTTCGACTTACGTCAACACGCCACGCCACCCCGCAGACGCGCACGGCATGGAAGCCGACACGAGTAAATCCTTACCCGCCATCGGGTTTCTGACGGTTCTCGAGAGTCCCGACCACGGCATCTTTGGCGGCTACCTGGTGCTATCGCCGCTAGGACGCCCGCTGGAGTTTCGCTGTTCGACGCCCGTGATCGCCAGCCGGGCCCAGCAGATTCTCTACGGAGCCTCGCTGCGGCCGTACCTGCTGGCCGAAGTCATCGGCCAGGCATTGCTCGCCGGCGCCGAGCTGCCGGTCAGGCTCGTGCTCACCGACCAGCGCGACATGCTGCCGCTGGCAGACCTTCGCACCGAACCGCTACGACTCGTCGAGCGGCGGACCAGCACCGACGCGGAAAGCTGTGACGCCTCCTTCGACTTTGCGGGCTGCCAGTTGACGAGCCGAGACGGTACGGCGACCAGCGATTTTGCGGCGTTTCTACAGCCGTTTTCCGCACACATCGACCTCTGCGAGCCCTTTGAACGCATTCGGGCCGCGCTCGTCGAGGCCCAGCTCGCGCCCTACGACGGCAGGGAGGCTCGCGATGAGCACAACCGTGCGGCATGACCTGGCGTCCGTGGGGAACAGTTTCTCACCGCCGCCCGTTTACGCGCTGTCGGCCGACCAATGGATCGCGGCTGCGCCGCGCGTCGTCGCGCGCGAGCTCGTCGCCGTCCCGCCAGGGATCAGCCCCGCGTGGTCGCTGCCCGTCGAGCCCCCAGCGACGGTCGCCATCCCGCTGCCCAGGATGCGAGTTCGCCTGTTCGGCGGACTGCTACCCGAAGGCGCCGATCTCCTCGGGCGCCCCGCCGCGCGTCGCGCCGAGCCGCCGCAACTCGCAACCGCTCCGCGAGCCACGTCAACCACCACGGCGCACGCGGCCTCGGCAACACGGATTCGTCCGCCGCGCGACGTCGTCCGCTTCGAAGATCGCCTGTTCTACCTGCTGCAGCCGCCGCTAGAAAACCTCCTGGCCGCCGAATCGCTCGCCTTTGCGCGCCAACCGTTCCCGTTTCAATTCGACGGCGTGGCCTTCCTCTACCCGCGCAACGAGGCGGTGCTCGCCGACGAGATGGGCCTCGGCAAGACGATGCAGGCGATCGTCGCGCTACGGCTGCTCGCCCACGAAGGCCGCGTCCGCCGGGCCCTGGTCGTGTGCCCCAAGCCGCTGGTGACCAACTGGCGCCGCGAGTTGGCCGAATGGGCGCCGGAGCTGCCTGTCACGGTGCTCGACGGCGGCCAGACGCAGCGCGAGTGGCTGTGGACCAGCGCGACCAACGGCGTGCTGGTGGCCAATTACGAGCTGCTGGTCCGCGATCGCCGCCTGGCCGCCGCCGTTGCCCAGCCCTTCGACCTGATGGTCATCGACGAAGCCCAGCGCATCAAGAACTCCGGCGGCGCCACGCACGAAGCGGTCTGCGCCACGCCCCGCCGCCGCAGTTGGGCGCTCACCGGCACGCCCATCGAAAACACCGTCGACGACCTCGTCGGCATCTTCCAATTCGTGTCCCCCGGCCGACTGCGCTCGCAGATGAACGCCGCGACCATTCGCCAGTCGGTCGGCGATCACGTCCTCCGCCGTACCAAGGACCACGTGCTCGCCGAGCTGCCGCCCAAAACGGTCTGCGACGTCGAAATTGCTCTTACCCCCGAGCAGTGGACCGCCTACCAGCGCGCCGAAGACGACGGCGTCGTCCGCCTCAATCACCTCGGCGCCGAGCTCACGATCCAGCACGTTTTCGAGCTCGTGCTCCGCCTCAAGCAAATCTGCAACTTCGACCCCGCCACCGGCGCCAGCGCCAAGCTCGACCGGCTCGAAGCCGACCTCGAGGAGTGCGCCGCCAGCGGCCGCAAGGCGATCGTCTTCAGCCAATGGGTCCGCACGATCGACCGCCTCCGCGATCGCTTGGAGCGCTTCGGCGCCCTGGAGTTCCACGGCCGCATTCCCTCATCTCAGCGCGACGCGGTGATCGCCCAATTCCGCGACGACCCGAATTCCAACGTGTTGCTGATGAGCTACGGCGCCGGCAGCGTGGGCCTCAACCTGCAGTTCGCCAGCTACGTGTTCCTGTTCGACCGCTGGTGGAACCCGGCGGTCGAGGACCAGGCGATCAACCGCGCCCACCGCATCGGCGCCGCCGGCCCCGTGACGGTGACCCGCTTCCTCGCCGTCGGCACAATCGAAGAACGCATCAACCGCGTGCTGGAAGAAAAACGCGAGCTGTTCAACGCCATCTTCGACGACGCCCTGCACAAGCCCGCTCGCGGCCTCACCCGCGAAGACGTCTTCGGCCTCTTCAACCTCCGCTTCCCCGCCTGCGAGCCGGGGGGCTTGTCCCCCCGGTCTGCCCCGCGGGGATAAACCCCGCGGCTCGCCGCCGCATCATTCGCCAACGTCAACAATTTCGTTGCTCGCGATCGCGCACAACATGTGCGCCTGCCCCGCCACATAGCTCACCGCCGCTTCGATGGCGCGGGCCCCGAGCTTGTAGCGATCGCTGCCGCCGCGAGTCCACCACCGTGCGGGCCGTCCGACCAGCTTATTAAGCGCCGCCTGGGTCACGCCTTTCAACACCCGCCGCACGGCAGGTCCGTCGTCAGGACAATTTGCCACGACCATGTGAACATGGTTGCTCATCACCGCGCCGCGAAGGATCAGCCACTCGCGCTCCACCGCGGCGCCAATCGCCGCCCGAGCGACGCATTCGCCCTGAAGCCGCGTGAGCCAGATCGTGGGATACTTCTGCAGTTGCCTCGCGCGCTCATACGTGCGGGCGTCGTCGCGGTCGTAAGGCGTACCGGGTTCATTTCGCTTCGGCCGGTAACCCTCGTCGGTGAGCGTGTTCGAGACATAACCGCGGCGGTCGCCCGGAAGCCACTGTCCGTGGCAAGTCCAGGTTTCGAGCAACGCGAAAGTGATCGGGCGCTGGTTCATGAAAATAGAGTGTAACAATATCCAGAGATCGCGAGAAATGGAAAACTGAATACCGCGGATCCCATCCCGCGAGCCGGGGGGCTTGTCCCCCCGGTCCGGTCCGCCCGCAATCCCGCGGGGGTAAACCCCGCGGCTCGCTTGGGGGAGACCCTTCGATGCACGGCTGAATTACCCGATTTTCTTGTCGAAACTAGGCCGCGCCTTCTGCTACGGTGAACAGATGCCGTTCTCCCTGCGTTCTTTGGCGTGTGCCGTGAAAGGCGGCGATTTTCCGTGGGTGCGAATCCC
>CAYSFP010000158.1:0-12643 GCA_964430075.1 uncultured Planctomycetaceae bacterium
AAGAACACCATCAACACGATGGTCGATCAGCTCCGCTCGTTCGCTTCGGAAGTCACGCGCGTGGCTCGCGAAGTGGGCACCGAGGGAAAGCTCGGCGGGCAGGCCGACGTCCGCGACGTGGCGGGCACGTGGAAGGACCTGACCGACAGCGTGAACTCGATGGCCGGCAACCTTACCGGCCAGGTGCGCAATATCGCCGAGGTGACCAAGGCGGTGGCCAGCGGCGATCTTTCCAAGAAAATTACCGTCGACGTCAAGGGCGAGATTCTGGACCTCAAGGTGACCGTCAACACGATGGTGGACCAGCTCAGCTCCTTTGCCGCGGAAGTGACGCGCGTGGCCCGCGAAGTGGGTACCGAAGGCAAGCTGGGCGGACAGGCCCAGGTCAAGGGCGTCTCTGGCACGTGGAAGGATCTCACCGACAACGTGAACTTCATGGCCGGCAACCTCACCGGCCAGGTCCGCGGCATCGCCCGCGTCGTGACCGCCGTGGCCAACGGCGATCTCAAGCAGAAGCTTACCGTGGAGGCGAAGGGAGAAATCGCCGCGCTGGCCGACACCATCAATGGCATGATCGAGACGCTCGCCACGTTTGCCGATCAGGTGACCACCGTGGCTCGCGAGGTGGGCGTGGAAGGCAAGCTCGGCGGTCAGGCAAGCGTGCCCGGCGCGGCCGGTACCTGGAAAGATCTTACTGACAACGTCAATGAGTTGGCGGCCAATCTGACGACGCAAGTGCGCGCCATCGCGGAGGTCGCCACGGCGGTGACCAAGGGCGATCTCACGCGCTCCATCAAGGTGGAGGCCCAGGGTGAAGTCGCGCTGCTGAAGGACAACATCAATGAGATGATCATGAACCTCAAGGACACGACGCTCAAGAACGCCGAGCAGGATTGGCTCAAAACGAACCTTGCCAAATTCAGTCGCATGCTCCAGGGGCAGAAGGACATGCTCACCGTGGGCCGGCTCATTCTTTCCGAGCTGGCTCCCGTGGTCTCCGCCCAGCATGCCGTGGTCTACACCTTCGACGCGCTGCGCGACCCGCCATGCCTGACCTTGCTCGCCAGCTATGCCTACGAACATCCCAGCGAAGTCGGCAAGCAGCTTGAATTAGGCCAGGGACTTGTCGGCCAATGCGCATTCGAGAAGCAGAAAATCGTGCTTACGAGCGTACCGCCCGAGTACATCCGCATTTCGTCGGGTCTGGGCAGCGCGGCACCGGTCAATGTGATCGTGCTGCCGGTCGTCTTCGAAGGCCAGGTGAAGGCCGTGCTCGAGCTCGCCTCCTTCGAACGATTCAACCCGACGCACCAGGCCTTCCTCGATCAGCTCACCGAGTCGATTGGCATCGTGCTCAATACGATCGAAGCCAATATGCGAACCGAGGACTTGCTCAAGCAGTCTCAGTCGCTCGCCGAGGAGTTGGGCAGCCGGCAAGAAGAATTGCAACAAACCAATCAAGAATTGAAAGAAAAAGCACGGCTGCTCGCGCACCAGAACGTCGAAGTCGAACGCAAGAACACCGAAGTCGAGCAGGCCCGCCAGGCGCTCGAAGAAAAGGCCGAGCAGCTCGCCCTGACTTCGAAATACAAGAGCGAGTTCCTGGCCAACATGTCGCACGAGCTGCGCACGCCGCTCAACAGTTTGCTGATCCTGTCCGATCAACTCTCGCAGAATCCTGACGGAAACCTCACGCCCAAGCAAACCGACTACGCCAAAACGATTCATTCGTCAGGCAACGACTTGCTGATGCTCATCAATGACATCCTCGACCTCTCGAAGATCGAGTCGGGTACGGTCGTGCTTGACATCGGCGACGTGAGGTTCAGCGATCTGCACAATTACGTTGAGCGCACATTCCGCCACGTGGCCGAAAACCGCGGCGTCGAATTCCTTGTGGAGCTCGATCCCTTGTTGCCTCGGTCGCTCACCACAGACAGCAAACGCCTGCAGCAGATTATCAAGAATCTGCTGGCCAACGCGTTCAAGTTCACGCACCACGGCCAGGTATGTCTGCGGATCGGCCTCGCCTACGATGGCTGGCGCCAGGATAACGATGCTCTGGCCACGAGCGACTCGGCCGTCTCGATCGCGGTGAGCGACACGGGCATCGGCATCCCGCTGGACAAGCAACAGATCATTTTCGAGGCATTCCAGCAGGCGGACGGAAGCACGAGCCGCAAGTACGGCGGGACGGGGCTGGGCTTGGCGATCAGCCGCGAGACGGCACGCCTCTTAGGCGGCGAAATTCGGCTGGTCAGCACGCCTGACGAGGGCAGTGAGTTTACGCTCTATCTCCCGCAGACTTACGTGCCGCAGAAAACCGCCCGTCGCGTCCTGGCTTCTGCTCTCAAGTCGCCCGCCGCGAGCTCCAGCGAATTTGAGATCGATACTTCTCGTTTAGAATCAAACGACTCCCGCAGTTCGCATCACCTTGGTGCGCTGGGCGATGACCGTGAGGCCGTGGAATCGGATGATCGCGTCATTCTAATCGTCGACAATGACCCCGACTTCACCGAAATTGCGCTCGACGCCGCTCGTTCGAGCGGATTCAAGGGTCTCGTTACGCCATCAGGGGCCATGGCGCTCACGCTTGCGCGGCAGTACATGCCGCATGCCATTCTGTTGGACATTTCGCTGCCCGACGTCGATGGCTGGCGGGTGATGCGGCGGCTGAAACATGATCCGGCAGTCCGCCATATACCGATTTATATCGTGTCGAGCGCCGACAACCCGGAACGAGGGCTGAAACTCGGCGCCCAGGGCATATTGGCCAAGCCAATTCAGACCGCGGGAATCCTCAAAGACTTTCTCATTGGCGTGCGTGATTACGTCGATCGCGCCGAGCGCCGCATTGTCGTCGTCGATGGCAATGAATCGCGCCGCAACAGACTTTACGATTTGCTGGCGAGTCCTTGCCTCGAAGTCGTGCCCGTCGATTCGGGGGCTGCCGCCATCCCGGCGTTGGAGTCCGACGACGTCGACGCCGTCGTGCTTACGCCGGATCCCGCCGACATGAGCTTGCCCGCGCTGGCCGAGCAGGTGCTGACCCGGGTCGATCGAAAAATGGTTTACCTGTACGCCGAGGGCGAGGAGCTGGCCACCGAAGCGCGACATCGCCTGGTCCACCTGGCGAAGGAATTCAACCTGCGCTTCGTCGACGCACCGGAGACGCTGCTGAACGATGTATCCTTAACCCTCTGCATCCCGGTCGGCCGGCTTTCCGAGGATCAGCAGCAACTGATCGGCCGTCCGGACGCCGCATACTCCATCCTCTCGGGGAAAAGGGCGCTGATTGTCGATGACGATATCCGCAACATCTTCGCGCTGACCAGCGTGCTAGAGCGATTCGATATGGTGACCGTGTCGGCTGAAACCGGCCGCGATGCGATTCATCTGCTCGACGCGTCGCCGGACGTCGACGTCGTACTGATGGACATCATGATGCCCGAGATGGACGGCATCGACACGATGAAGGCCATCCGCAAAGATGCACGCTTCCGCGATTTGCCCATCATTGCCGTCACCGCCAAGGCCATGAAAGGCGATCGCGAGAAGTGCATCGAGGCAGGCGCCTGGGACTACCTCGCCAAGCCGGTCGATTCTGGACAAATGCTCACCGCGTTGCGAGCCTGGCTTACGAAGTGATGAACGACGCACCGGCCAAGGCCAAGATTCTCGTCGTCGACGACGTTCCCGGCAAGCTCATGGCCATCGAGGCCGTGCTGCAACAGTTGGATCAGACAGTCGTTTCCGTCTCCTCGGGCGATGAAGCGCTGCGCCGTCTGCTGGTCGACGACTTCGCGGTCATCTTGCTCGATGTGAACATGCCTGGGCTCGATGGCTTGCAAACCGCCGAGCTCATCCGACAGCGCAAACGCTCCGAGCATACGCCGATTATCTTCCTTACCGCGTTCGCCGACGACGCCTATGCGGACCGCGGCTACGCCCTGGGGGCTGTGGACTACCTGCTCACCCCCGCTGCCCCGGACGTACTGCGGGCGAAAGTCTCGGTTTTTGTCGATCTGTTCCACAAATCGGAACAGGTCCGCCGCCAGGCCGACCAGCGCGTCCAACTCGCGCAGGAACAGGCCGCGCGCGAGGAGGCGGAACGTGCCAGCCTCGCCAAGAGCCAGTTCCTCACCAACATCAGCCACGAGCTGCGTACGCCGATGACGGCCATCATCGGCATGACGGACCTGGCGCTTACCGAGGAGCTTCCCCCGCGCGTGCGCGAGTACCTCGACGCCGTACATACCAACGCGCACCTCTTGTTGGAACTGCTCAATGAAATCCTTGACCTCTCGAAACTGGAAGCCGGCAAGCTCACGCTCGAATCGGCGCCGTTACGGCTTCGTAAGATTGTGGAAGAGCTCAATCACACGTTTGGCCACCGCGCCCGGCAGAAGGGACTCAAGTTCGAGGCAATCGTCGATCAGGCCGTCCCCAATCACCTGATTGGCGACTCGTTGCGATTGCGGCAGGTGATCGTCAACCTGCTGACCAACGCCATGAAGTTCACTGAGCGCGGCCGCGTGGCGCTCGACGTGCAATTGGAGTCCTCCTGCGATCGCGAGGCCTGGGTGCGGTTCAGCGTTTCCGATACGGGCATCGGCATCTCGCCGGCGAACCAGGATCGCATCTTTGCACCCTTTACGCAGGTGGATGCCTCAACCACGCGCCGCCACGAGGGCGCCGGCTTGGGTCTGGCCATCAGCGCTCAACTCATTCGTGCCATGGGCGGCATTCGCTCGCTGCGCAGCGCACCGGGCGAGGGCAGTACCTTCTCCTTTACTGTTCCGATGCTGATCGATCGCAGCAAGATCGACGCGTCGCCCGTCACCTCTCAGGACGTCGATCGCGAAGCGCGCCGCTCGTTTCTCGAGGGCGCGCCGGCAATGGGACCGCTCAACGTGTTGTTGGCCGAGGACACCGCGACGAACCAGATGCTCGTCATGCATGCGCTCGGCAAGCGCGGCCACCGCGTCGAAGTCGTCGATAACGGCCGAAGCGCTGTCGTCGCGGCCGAGCGAGGCGGCTATGATGTCATCCTGATGGATCTGCAAATGCCCGACATGGGCGGAATCGACGCGACGGCCGCCATTCGCGCCTTGCCCGGCGGCAAGCGAACTCCAATCATCGCGCTCACGGCCCACTCGATGGTGGGCGACCGCGAACGATGTCTCGCGGCCGGCATGGAAGGCTATCTCTCCAAACCGATCAACCTCCGCGAGCTCATAGAAGTCGTCGAGTCTGCCGCCCGCACCGCGGCGGCTCGCATCTGAAAGGACGTATTCTTGATGTGTTGATCCTTCAACCTTCATGTCGGCGGTAAGGGCTGATTAGTCTGCCGTCGGTTACGGGCCGCCAGCCACGAACTGAACCAAGACCGCAAGCCGTGAACGAGCACTTTCCCGCCGAGCTCCGCCAGTTCATCGCCCAGCACATCGAGTCGCTGGCGCAACTGGAAGCCTTGCTGCTGATGCGCCGCGAACCCGCGCAGCGCTGGAGCCCGGCCGAACTGGCCCGCACGCTCTACATTTCGGACGAGATGGCGCGCGGCATGTCCGCCGAACTCGAGCGCCGCGGCTTCGTCTCCCGTGAGAACGACTTGTACTTTTACACGGCAGACGGTCCGCTGGATGCTTTGCTCGGCGAGCTCGCCCGTCATTACCAGGAACGCCGTGTGGCCGTGATCACTGAGATCTATTCCAATCCCGTCAAGAAGGTGCAGACCTTCGCGGACGCCTTTCGCCTCCGCAGGGAGGATCAGCCATGATTCCAGGCGCCGTCTATTTGCTCTGCGCAGCCACGTGTTTGCTGTGCGCAGCGATGCTGTACCGCGGTTACCGGCGGTCGCGGGTGCGGCTGTTATTGTGGAGCTCGCTATGCTTCGCAGGCTTGATGATCGACAACGTGATGCTCTACACGGATCTTCATATCTTCCCGGAAGTTCGCCTCGTCATCTGGCGTAAGCTGCCGGGGCTGATCGCCACGGTGCTCTTGCTGTATGGACTCATCTGGGAGTCGGAGTGACCGCCATGGAACACTTCCTGATGGGAGCCATCGCGATGGCCTCGACGGTTGTCGCGCTGTTCTTCCTACGATTCTGGCGGGATACGGGTGACCGGCTTTTCGGCATCTTCGCGCTGGCGTTTCTGCTGCTCGGATTCACGCGCCTCGGATTGGCCCTGGCCGCAGACTCGATGGAGGGCAATACCTCGCTCTACTGGGTCCGTTTGGCCGCCTTCCTTCTCATTTTGGCCGCCATTGTGGACAAGAATCGCCGCTGAAGACGCTGCGCAGGGCTCGACGAAAGCGCAGCGCCGCTCAGCCAGGGCTGTTTGGCGCCACGCCCATGAGATGCCGCATCGTGTATGCTTCCAGGGCTTCGTAGTCGCGCTCGTCGATGAACTGCTGCTGGAGTTTCGTGTCCGCGGTGCGAACCTTTTCCACCAAGGCCAGAAAGATCTCGCGACTGTTCACCAGGTGCGCCGTCGCTTTGTCCTGCCGCTGGGTGCGCATCGCCTTGACGTCGAGCCCAATAAACTCGCCGCGGCGGCCGTACCCATGCTCTTCCAGCACGCGGACTTGATTGTAGGCCGACCGCAAATTGGATGACCCGAACGACTTATCCTGGTCATACTTGAGGCCATTCTGGTCGTTGAGGTGCACGCTCGCAAGTTTGTCGTGCGCCAGGGCGAACGCCATTTCGTCCGAAGGATCGAGCCCGGCGAGAATCGCATGGGCCGTTTCGATGAGCCCGCTCACGCGATGGGGATCGGCCGAAGCATAGGCCAGCGCAATCGCGTGGCCGATGGTCGGAACGTAGGCGTGGTCCATCGGCTCGTTGGGCTTCGGTTCAATCCAGATGTTGATTCCGTCATCATAGGCCAGCATCTTGTTAATCGCCTCGAGCAACCGCTCGTAAGCTACGCGCGCGCTTTTCGCCTCGCGCACGTACGTCCCCTCTCGAGCAAGCCAGAGCACGATGTTGGGCGTTCCCAGTGCACGAGCGACGTCGATCGCGCGCATGCTGCGATCCAGCGCATACTGCCGGTCGGCGGCGCTGTTGGACGTGTAACCGCCGTCGATCGTGTGGGGATCGAACCACAGCCGCGGCGCGACGAACTCGGGCGTCAGCCCGCGATCGTTCAGCGCCCGGCCGACTTCGCGCGCTTTGTCGACGATCTGTTGCGGGGCGTAGTCGTTGATGTTCTCCACGGCGTCGTCGTCGTGAAACTGCACGCCCTCGAATCCCAACGGTCGGTACCAGTCGAGTTTCTCCACGAGCGAGTGCGGGCTGCGCACCATCGGCCCGAACGGATCGGCGCCCTCGCTGATGTTCCACGGGCCAAAGGAGAAACGATACTTCGTCGGTTCGGACACGGTGATTGGTTCCTAAAACGGGGTGGCTCGCTCGAACGTCTTGGCGTCGTCAGGAAATGGGAATTCCCGCAGGCCGATCAATGGTGTTCACTCTCAACGCCAGGCGCAGGCGAGTCGTCGACCAAACTGAGTGCGTTTTCAATGAGCACCTCGCCGGTCATCTCGCCCAGCGACGTGCGGGAAACATAGTCATATCGCTTGAAGCTGTTGAAGTCGACCTTTGTGAGAATGTATCCAAAGGCGTCGTTGGTGAGTCCGAACAGCAGCGCGTGCTCGCCTTGCATGTTGCGTTTGAGGTAATAGCCGATGTTGGGCAGCGCCTCCCCGGGAATCGTGAGGATCTGGGCGTTCCCCAAATTAACGAGGTTCAGTCGCATCGTAATCGACCCATCCTCGTTGTGCGGATACCGCAGCGGAGATCCCTGGATGATGGCCCACATCAATTCGGAAGTCACGGGGAACTTGACCTGGCGAGCGAAGCACGCCAGCGGAGGGTCTGCCTGAACGGGGGCGTCCTCGACAATTCGCTGCGCTTCGGAGGCCATCAATTCGCCGATGCGAACGCACTCCTCCCATGTGCGGGCGTCGTTCCAGCGGGCGTGCAGATCGTCCGCCGGCTCGTCGAGGAGGCGGTTGTCCGCGGTGACCATGCCGCCTTGCGCGCCGTTGAGGAACATGCCCATGCCGCCGAGGTCGGCTTCGAGCTTGTCGCACAGCGGGCCGACCAAATCGGGGCTCACGAGCCCTAACTCGCTGCCGAGTACTTCGGGATGAATGGCGTAGTTGACGAGCGTGCAGATCGGCTGTCCGGCGGGCGTCAACGCTTGAATCACGCTCATCCGTGGATCATAAAGCTCCGGAGCGTAGTAGTTGTATGCGATCTTCCCCTGGGCTTCGCCGGTGGCGATTCGCAGGTGGGCCGGCTGCAGCGCGTCGAGGGCCTGGTTGACGGCGGTCGCCGCCTGATTGCAGACGAAGTCCATG
The DNA here is from genome assembly GCA_964430075.1 of uncultured Planctomycetaceae bacterium. Lineage (GTDB taxonomy): Bacteria > Planctomycetota > Planctomycetia > Pirellulales > Lacipirellulaceae > Lacipirellula. The sequence continues at coordinate 8,374 of CAYSFP010000158.1, forward strand.
TACTCGAGGTCGCCCGACGATTTCCCGTCGGGGCCGGGGAAGCCGTAACAATCGGGAGCGCTATGCGTATGCGTCGAACCGATGAGGATGCTGTCGGCGGGAATTCGAGGAACTTGCTTGTGCACGCGCGCACAGAGGACCGAGGGAAACCCGAGCAGGTCGAGATGGACGATGGCGACTGTTGTGTCGCCCCTTTGGAAAACGACGGCGCGAGCATGCAGGTCGCCCTGCTTGGCGGTTGTCGGATTCCCCGGTCCCACGCCCCCCGAAACAGGCAAGAGGGGATCGGGAGTAATGATCGCTTTGCCGACGCCGACCTTGAATTCGGCGTAGACAAACGATTGCGGCGAACAAGCGACAGCGATCAGCGTCAAGAATTGAAGTGTACGCATGGCGAATTGGAGTTGAATTCGATGGAAGTCCGTCTTCGTGGAGCCGTCCGACTGCAGGCGAATGATTATAACGCCCTTGTCCTGTGATTGAGAGGCTGTCGCCGGTCTATCGAACGCCACGTCGGGAATCGCCCGGGCGGCTTGAAAATGCCAACGAGGCCCGCTGACACAGGCGACCCGACGTTCGCCGCACGCTAGAATCCAGGCATGGCCACGTTTCCTTCGCTCAGATCGCATTGGCGGCTCATCGCGTACTTCCGCGAAGTCTCTTGGTTGCTGGGCTTCGCTGTCTTCACCCACGTGGGAGCCCCGGCTTACGCACAGATCGCGGCGGCCGGCGCCATCGATCTTCGCGACGCGTGGATCGTCACCCCTCGCAAGTTGAGCGTGCCCGAATCGAAAGCCGTCGACATGCTCGTCGACGAGATCTCCGGGCGAACTCGTTTGCGATTGCCGGTGACGTCGACCTGGCCCCGCGATGAGCAAGCGCCCGTCATTGTTGTGGGCCAGGCGTCGTCCCTGCAGGAATTTGCCGACTGCTTGGCCGGCGATCTTTCGCAAGGGGCCAAGGCGCTTCCCGCGGAAGGCTTCCGAATTCACACCTATGAATCCGGAGTGCGAGCAGCGATGATCGTGATTGCCGGCAATGATGCTCGCGGCGTGCTCTACGGCGTGGGCAAGTTGCTGCGATCATTAGACATGTCCCGGGACAGAGTCGCCTTGCCGAGCGCGCTCAACGTGACCACGGCGCCGGCAATGCCTCTCCGCGGCCACCAGCTTGGTTTTCGACCCAAGACGAATTCGTACGACGCCTGGGATCTGCCTCAATGGGAGCAATACATTCGCGATCTTACGGTTTTTGGCTGCAACGCGATTGAATTGATTCCGCCTCGCTCGGACGACGAGGCCGACAGCCCTCATTTTCCGCTGCCGCAGATGGAAATGATGATCGGCATGTCCCAGTTGACGGCGGACTATGGGCTCGATGTATGGATTTGGTACCCCGCGATGGAGTTGAGCTACCCTGATGAGACGGCAATTCAGCAAGCCGTTGAAGAATGGGGCGCGGTTTTGTCGCAACTGCCCCGGGTGAACGCCCTGTTCGTTCCATTCGGCGATCCCGGGGACGCTCCGCCGCACGAACTGATGGCGATGCTCGCCGCGCAAGCGCCGCAGTTGCAGCGGCTGCATCCCGATGCGCAATTGTGGGTTTCCATGCAGGGCCTTACTCAACCCCAGTTCGACGACATGCTCGGTATTCTGCGGCAGGAGCCCGAGTGGCTCACGGGGATTGTCCACGGGCCCCAAACGCGCGTCAGCGTTGCGAAGCTCCGCGAGCTGCTGCCGCGCCGTTATGCCATTCGCGGCTATCCCGACATCACGCATAGCATGCGATGCGAGTATCCCGTGCCCGATTGGGACTTGGCCTACGCGCTGACCGAAGGGCGGGAAGTGATCAATCCCCGTCCCGAGGACCACACCGGCATCTTTCAGTTGTACAAGGACGAGACCAGCGGCGTCATTACCTACTCCGAAGGATGCAACGACGACGTCAATAAGGCCCTCTGGAGCGCTCTGTGCTGGGATCCCAAGGCGCAGCCTGCCGATACGCTCAGGGAATACAGTCGCTATTTTATCGGCGATCAGTTTGCGGAAGACTTTGCCGTGGGACTCGCCGCTCTCGAACAGAATTGGCGCGGCCCGCTGCTTACCAACGACGGCGTGACCGCCACGCTGGACAAGTTTCGCGCCATGGAGAGGATCGCAGCGCCACGCACGCTGCGTAACTGGCGATTTCAGCAGGCCTTGTACCGCGCCTACTATGATGCCTACCAACGACATCGCTTGATCGAGGCAACTGCGAGCGAAGGCGACGCGATGCGTATTCTGGCCGAGGCCCGCGCAAATGGAGTTGTCCGCGCGATCGACGAAGCCGAAAGCGCGCTCGAAGGGCCACCCGCGTCGACTTCGGGCCAGGAGTTGGCGGCGCGCGTTAGGGAGTTGGCCGAAGCCCTCTTTCAAAGCATCGGCATGCAGCTTTCGGTCGCGAAGTACCGCGCAATCGAGGTCGGTCGCGGGGCGAATCTGGATGAGATTGACGTTCCCCTTAACAATTACGTGTGGCTGAAACGCCGCTTCGCGGAGATACGATCTCTCGACAACGAAGATGACCGGCTGCGGGCCATCAATGCAATCGTGCACTGGACCGATCCGGGTCCAGGCGGGTTTTACGACGACCTGGGAAACCCAGCGCTGCAGCCCCATCTGGTCCGCGACGCATCCGCCTACGCCGCCGATCCCGGATTTCTCACATCTCCAACCGTTGGTTTTCACTCGGAACTCCAGTGGCGCCGCTCGTGGTGCACGCACGTGGACGGACTTTACGGCGCGCCTATTACGATGCATTACTCGAATATCGACCCGCACGGGCGATACAAGGTGCGCGTGGTTTACGCCGGCGAGACGTTCGACGTCAAAGTGCGACTCGTCGCTGCGTTGCCGGCGGTCTCCGGGACGAAGAGTTCCGCAGAGGTCCATCCGTTCATCGCCAAACCGCAGCCGGTCGAGCCCGTGGAATTCGACATTCCGCAAGAGGCGATTACAGCGGGCGAGTTGACGCTCACATGGCAGGGGAATCCGGAACGCGGCGGCCCTGGGCGCGGATGCCAGATTGCGGAAGTCTGGTTAATCAAAACCACGGCAAAGTGATCGATCGCTGCAGGGGCATTCTCAAACACGGAAACCAGCCCATCATGAGTCGAGCGCTGCGAGAATTGCTACAGGCGGGTGGGCGAGCCTACGGCACGATGATTGTGTCAAGCTCGCCGTTCTGGCCTCCTCTCATTAAGCGGACCGGCGTTGATTTTGTCTTCATCGACACCGAGCACGTTGCACTGGATCGCGAAACGGTCTCCTGGATGTGCCGCGCGTACGCCGCCCTCGGCATTGCCCCGATCGTTCGTATTCCCCATCTCTGCCCCGTGGAGGCCTGCAAGTCGCTCGACGGCGGCGCCCAGGGCATCGTGGCTCCGTACGTCGAGGCGGCCGAGCAGGTGCGCACGCTGGTGGGCGCCGTGAAGCTGCGACCGCTCAAGGGGGAGCGTTTGCGAGATGTCTCGATGAATCGCCAGGAGTGCCAACCAGCGTTGAGCGCGTACCTAGGAGAGCGCAACGGCGACAAGTTATGCATCGTTAACATCGAAAGCGTTCCGGCGATGGAGAATCTAGACGAAATATTAAGCGTCGAGGGATTGGATGGAGTGCTCATCGGCCCGCACGACCTCTCGTGCAGCCTGGGCGTTCCGGAGCAATATGACGCTCCGGCTTTCTTGCAATCGGTCCGCGACATCATTAGCAAGTCTCGCGCTGCGGGCATTGCTGCGGGTCTTCACATGGTGTATGGAACGCTGGAGCAGGAATTGAGATGGGCGCGGCTGGGGGCCAACTTCATCTTGCACAGCGGCGATGCATTTCTTGTCGAACGAGCGCTACGCCATGATTTGGAACAGCTGCGCTGCAGTCTCGGCGATGAAGCGATTGCCTCGGCCCATCCGGTCGAGGCGGTTTAGAGCGGCGGAGGTTGGGGTTTTGGGGAATAGGCGGTACTGGACACTTCGGAGCGTTTCGTTTTGCATTGTGGACAGGACAAGTGGACAGGGCCGTTGGAAATGCTTGGCAGGCAAGGGGTTGTGCATTTGGGGTCGTTCGCAAGGCGTCCACTTTGTCCACTTGGGGTGCGCACGGCGGTCAAGGGGTTTGCGGCAAGCGCGCATGGGGACGCGGGCGATCGCGCACTTGCGCATCGCGCGAAATGAACACATGCAAGGGCTATCCACTTGACTCCACCGACCCCCAGATCTAGTGTTTTGGCATGGGGG
>CAYSFP010000159.1:0-12625 GCA_964430075.1 uncultured Planctomycetaceae bacterium
CCGGCTGGACGCTGGGCGACATGGTGATGGACGAACGGCAGCAGGCGCCCGACGACGCCCTGGTCGAAAGCGACAGCCTGACCCACGTGCTGCAGATGCTGCAGACGATGGACCAGCGCGAAGCGACCGTCCTGCGGATGCGATTCGGCCTGGACGGGTACGAGCCCCGCACGCTCAAGGAGATTGGCGAGGAGCTGGGGCTGGCGCGCGAACGGGTCCGCCAGATCGAAACCGAGGCGCTCAACAAAATGGCCGACAGCATGGAACAGGGGCCCGATCCTGCGGCAATTGCCGATCGTGAGGGCGACTAACGCTGTCCGACTCCCCCCATTTAGCTGTGTCGCTCGCGACGCGAGCCCTTGAATTTGACGCCCCATTCCGCGCCTGCCTAGCATGGAGTCATGCGCACCGCATGTCTCCTCGCGTTGATCCTGCTCGCGGCGCCCTCCGCCCAGGGCCAGGCGCCAACGTATCAGCGCATGCGCACGGGCGTGCATCACCCCGCCACGCGCCCCGGCTATCATCACGGGTCCGGATACGGCTCAGGCGTCTATGGCGGCTGGGACGGCGGTTTCTTCGCCCCGACGGTGATCGCCGGCAGCTACTACCAGCGGCCGTATCCCTACCATTTCGACTACTACCGCTTCCGCTGGGGCGCGGGGCACATGGGTGCGCCCGCACCCGATCCAACCGTCGAAATGATGCCCGTCGCCGACTGCCCGTGTCTCGCTCCGTAGGGTGTGTGAAACGCACCAACCCCATAGCCGAGTAGAATGCGTGAAACGCACCAATTCTCTCGGTGTGTTGCACACACCCTACCAATGGTTTGCACAATCGTGGGCCCACCGATGAAACCAACCCTCTCGGCGCTTTGTTTCGTGTTGGGCATCGCCCTCGCCTCCGCCGCCCGCGCCGACGAGAGGCTCGCCGGCATCGCCTGCCGCTCGGTCCACCTGTTCTACCCCGGTCCCGTGGCGACGGTGTTCGCCAACACGGCGATCATCGACCAGTCCGCTCCTGGCTCGTACTTCATGGTCTGCGGCTGGTCGAAGGGCTACTTCGGCCTCCAGGAGCTCGCCGACGGCAAAAAGTTGATTCTCTTCTCCGTGTGGGATCCCGGCGACCAGAACGACCCCGGCAGCGTTGAGGAACCCCAGCGGGTGAAGCTGCTTTACAACGATCCCGACGTCCGCGTGCGCCGCTTTGGCGGGGAGGGCACCGGCGGCCAGTCGTTTTTCGATTTCGACTGGAAGCGGGGCGAGCCGTACCAACTGGCCGTCTCCGCCGCCGCGGATGAGGGCCGCAGCATTTACACCGGCTACCTGTTCGAACCGGACAAGAAGGCGTGGCGAAAGCTCGTCTCGTTTTCGACGCCGTCCGAGGGCGAGTTGCTCGAGGGCTGCTACTCGTTCGTCGAAGACTTCCGCCGCAACCGCGTCTCGGCCACGCAGCCGCGCGTCGCCCGCTTCGGCAACGGCTGGTTCAGGCCCGCCGACGGCGCCGGCGCCTGGCAGCCCATCCTAAAGGCTCGCTTCACCGCCGACCGCACCCCGGTGACGAACATCAACGCCGGCCTCAGGCCGCCCTACTTCTTCCTCGCCACCGGCGGCGAGACGGCCAACGAGGACGCCGAGCTGAACTCGTTCATCGAGCGCCCTGGGCCTGGCGACCTCACGCCGCCTGCCGATCTGCCCGCCCAGTAGCCAATGCACGCAAGCACGAAGAGGCAGTCGTCGTTCTGTCAGCGTTTACGACGGTCTGCCAGGCTTTTCCGCTCAAGGGACAAGTTGGCGCGATCAATCCTCCGACTCACTCGATCTCGCGCTCGGGCTCCGACGGCGTGCTTCCTGGGCACTCCGATGGCTGCATCCAATGGCAACGATCGCGACGGCAAATAAGCAGAGCGCAGAGGGCTCCGGCACAATGGATAAATCTAGCACGATTCTCTGCCCGGCCAATCCGGCGAGCCCCGAGAAATTCACATTGAACATGTCCCCGTCGATCGCCAATCGAGACGCGTCGAACCCAGCCCAATCGGTATCTGAATTTACGTACACCGCAACAACTCGTCGGATCGCATTGTCCACGTCCGTGAATCGCAGGGTTTCGAAATTAAGCACGCCTTGATCCGACGTTGCCGTAATCACTACGGAATTGTTTGTTAGGTCAATGTCAAACAAGCCAGAGTTGCCGAAATCGTCGAACTCCAGGCCAGCGCCTACGATCGCACCGACAGTGTTTGTGCTACCGGAATTCAAACCAGGGCCAGAGAAGTTTGTGACCGCGACTTCTCGGCCCCACAACCCTGGCGCGCCGCCAATCGTAACTGCTGGTCGCGTTGACGGCGGAGGCAACGGCGTTGGCGCGTCAACCGGCGTCAGCAGCAACGCTCGCGTCACGCCGCCACGACGACCGCTCCCCACGATGAGTCCACTATCGTTGATGTCAGTTGCATCGGAAATTTGCCAGCCTGACGAAGGATCGATAAGGGAGTTCAAGTCGACCATGCCAATGTCATGAGTGTAGATAAAAGCGTGATATTGGCCGTCCAAGGCTTGCGACCTCCCGACGACCTGTCCATGAACGTTGACTCCCAGCGCCTCGCCATGGGATTGATAGGTAAGGGCATCGGGGACCAAGGCCCCCAGATCGTGCATAGCACCGTCATATAAAAATGGGTGAACGTGGATCCTCGACCCGGCTAGGTAAAATCCCCAGCTTCCTGCCACCCAGTTATCATCGTTAACTGCCGTCGCCTCGCCAAAGAAGCCACCTGCAGGCGCTCCCAAATCAGTCATCACGCCGTCGTACAGGTAGGGTTGAATATTCAAGATCGAATTCTGAGCGAGCCCGACGATGTGCCCGCTTGAATTGACGGCGTTGGCATTGCTGCTCGTACCGCCAAACGTCCCGAGGTCATGCAACGTTCCGTCGAGAATAAACCCGCGTCTAGCCTGCAAGTTCGTTTCGGAAACGCCGACGATAACTCCATTGTTATTGATGCCTGTCGCGCGGCTGTCGTCGCCGCCGAGGGTGCCCAGATCGTGCATGACGCCGTCATACCTGAAGGCATGGTGGTCAGTTGAACTTACCGAGAGCTCAGCCCAACCAACGACCGCGCCATTGTCATTGATATCGAGCGCGCCGCTGCGGCGACCGCCCAGCGTTCCCAAAGGATGCATCACGCCATCGTAAAGGAACGCCTGACGCGGAAATTGAGAGTCACTTGTATCTGAATACCCGACGACGTGGCCGTGACTGTTGATGGCTGCGGCCGAACTTTCAGGGCCGCCGAGCGTACCGAGGTCGGTCACCGAATAGGCGGCGCCAAACGCCGTCGTGCTCACCACGGCCACAGCATAAAAGCATATACTGAAGTACAATTTCGACGACATGGCCGCGTCCTCGCGTGCTGGAATGCATTCACAGTTCGTAACCGTGCGCTTATGATATCAACGTCCCGTACATCAATCGAGCAAATTGGCGCACGCCGCGTCTGTCGCACGGGAAGGGATGTTGGCAAACGGCAGCGTATCTGTAGTTGGTAGCGGCGCAGAGCGCTTGTCGCTAGCCCATACCCAGAGGGTTACAGGGCAAGGCCGCCGTGCGGAAAGGGCATTCTGGCCCCCGCAACCTACCGCGAGAAGCCCAGGCTGAAGCTGAACACCTGCCGGTCGTCGAAGTCGGCGTGGTTCACCGCCCAGGCAAAGTCGAGCGCGATCGGCGCCGGGCCCATCGCGGGGACCGTGATCCGCAGGCCCACGCCCGGCGCCACGCGGAAGTCCTTGATCTCGACCTCCTGCTCCACCGTGCCGAAGTCGCAGAACACCACGCCGTGCAGCATCTCGTCGGCCGAGATGGGGAACAGGTACTGGGCGCTGTTGAGCCACTGGAACTCGCCGCCCACCTGCACGTTCTGGTCCACGGGCGAAGCGCCGCGGAAGTCGAAGCCGCGCATCGTCGCAAAGCCGCCGGCAAAGAAGTGCTCGTAAATCGGCGTGTGCGTGCCCGTATAACCGACCGTGGAACTCAAGCTCAGCACGTGCCGACCCGAATGGTCCGGCCGCTCGTGCAGCAGCCAGTACTTCCGTGCGTCCATTTCGACGCGCGGGTAGTCGAACGTCCCGATGACCTGCTCGCCGCCGATTTCGAAGTAATGGCCCTGCGTGGCCAGAAAGGGATTGTCGCGCGTGTCGCGGATAATCGTCAGCTTGAATCCGTGCAGCGAGTTGTCGCCGAGCACTTCCGCCAGCGCCGGCAGGCTCGGGTTGGACACGTCGCTGACGTTCACATTCTCGCCGCGGTAAGAGACGGTCGCCGACAGGTCGCGCTCGACCCACTGGTAGCCCAGGCCCACGCGGCCGCCCATCCGCTGCTCGTCCCAGTCGCGGAAGCGGCGGTCGAAATACGAGCCGCTGAGACTCAGGCTAATCGGCCGATCGAGCCAGTACGGATTCTGCCAACTGACGAGGTAGCGGTTCACCTGGGAGCCCGGCGACGCGTCGATGCGGAACCGCTGCCCGTCGCCGCGGAAGGCCCGGCCGTTGCGGACATCCTCCCAACTTGTGGGAACCTGCGTCCAGTCGAAATTGCGCTCGTCGATGACGATGTTGCCCACCACGCCGGCGTCGGAGTTGACGCCCACGCCGAGCATGAGCCGACCCGTTTGCCCCTCGTCGGCGCTGATGTGAACGTCGACCAACCCCTCCGGAAATGCCGGAATGAGATCGCCTGGCGCCCCGCTGTAATACGGGCTCGTCGGATCGACCGAGTAGCCCGGCAGCGGCCCTTGCGTATTGAGCGGCGTCGGCGCCACCGACCCGGCGGGCGGCTGGAGATTTGGCGAATACTGAACGGGCTGCACGCCGCCGCCAACGACGGGTGCCGACTCCGGCCCCGTTGCCCGCACAACCTGTCCGCCGTACTGCCCCGCTGCGCCGGCCTGCGTCGTCGGGACCGTCGCGTAGGCCTGATTCACGCCCCCACTGCCCACGGCCCCCGGCCCACCGCCCACTTGCCCGTAAGGCGCCCCGCCCGAGGGGCTCTGCCCGCGAATTTGAGCGTAGGGATTGGAAGGCGTAGCCCCAGGCGCTGGGGCCGCCGGCCGCGTGCTCTGCCACGGGGGCGGCCAGGTTCCGGACGACGGCGGTGCGGGACTTTGCCCACGAATGATGGGCGCCGAATCATCGGCCGGCGACGTCGCGGGCGGAGCGGACGGCGGCAGCCCCGGCAGCGGCCTCGCCTCCTCGATCGGCGCGGCGCCCGGCATCGCGCGGTTGCCGGCCTCCGACTCCACCCACCGCAGGTAGTGCTCGTAGTCGTCGCAATAGATGTGCACGTCCGTACCGCCCGCATCAAGCGGCGGAGGAACCGGCCCCGGTACGCGACCGGCGGCGCTGGGGGGCGGTAGCACGGGCGGCCCCGCCACGTCGGGACTCTGCCCGCGCACGCTCGGCGACGTGCCCTGCGCGAGCCCCAAATCCATGTCCTCGGGAATGCGGTAGGTGATCTTCGGCCGCGTCCCGCTGGCCGCGTCCACGTGGAACACGCTGCTGGCCATCAGCCGCCGCTCGCTGGCCTTCAGCTCGCGGATATCCATGATCTCGCCGGGCCGCAGCGTCACCCGGTTGAGCGCCGTCTGGATCCGCGTGTGCGGGTTGTCGCCGCCGATGTGCACGAAGATCCGCCCGACGCGCCACTTCTGGCCTTCCTGAATATGGTAAACAAGATCGACTTGTCCCGGCTCCTCGAGAAATACCGTCTCGGGCCGCACGTCGGCGAACACGTAGCCGTGGCTGCCGTACAGGTCCTGAATCCACTGGGAGTCGGCCTGCATCTTGGCCTGCTCGAACGCCTGGCCGGCCTGCAGCTTCGTGACCCCGGCCATCGCCTCGCCGTCGAACTTCGTATTGCCCAGAAACCGCACGCCGCGCACCTGGTACTGCGGGCCCTCGTGGATCACCCATGTGATCGTCAGCCAATTGCCCGCTTCGTTGAACTTGTAGTGCGGCTTGATCCGGGCCTGAAAGAAACCGTAGGCGCGGTAATACGCCGTCAGCGCCGCCTCGTCCGCGTCGATCTTCTCGCGGTCGACGTAGCCCTTCCACAGCATCAGGATCGGCGGCTTCGACTTCACCAGCGTCTTGAGCCGCGAACCGCTGACGAACTCATTGCCCACGAAGTTCACGTCCCATACCTTCTGCGGGCCGCCTTCGTGAATGAGGTAGATCACGCCCTGGTCGGTGGGCTTGTTCCCTTCCAGGATCGTGATTTGCACGTCGTTGTAGCCGCGGCCCACATAGTAATCGTGCAGCTTCCGCTTGCCTTCTTCGACGGAGTAGGGATCGACCGCCCCGCCCGCCTTGAGCAGCGTCTGCTTGGCGAGCGTTTTGTCCTTAATCTTGTTGCCGATGTACCACACGTAGCGGATCGTCGGCCGCTCGACCACCTGGATGATCACGATCACGCCCTGCGGCGTCCGTTCGTACAACGATTTCACGTCGACGAACCAGCCCAGGCTCGCCAGCTTACGCACGTCGCGCTGGACGACCGTCGCGTCGTAGGGCCGGCCGGCTCGCGTGGTGAGCTGCGACGCGATTTGCGTGATGGCGATGGTTTCGTTGCCCACGATCCGCACTTCGGCAACCACGTCCGCGCTCGCTGGCGTCGCGGCCTCGGGCGCCGGGGCCGCGATGCGTTCCTCGGCGGGAAGTGCGGCCGCCGGAGGCGTCAAGCCATACCGGTCGGGCGCCGGCAACGGTTCCTCGCACAACCCGCGCGGCGCCGCGGCCAACGCGACTGCCGTGAGCGCCGCCGCCAGCGGCCATCGCCCGCGTTGCCTCGGACAAGTGAGCGGCATGAACGACTTCCGTGCTGGTTGACTCGATTGATAAGGCGCACTGCCGCACATCGGCGCGCAGTCGCGCGGCGCCCCCATCGGTTGGGCCAGCGAGAAATAGCCGATCGAGAAACTCGCGGCAAGGCAGATTGAACCGCACTGATAGCACGGCGACCTCATGACGAGTGATGCGGCGAAGCGCCGGCAGGGAATCGGATTTGACCACGGATTTCACGGATGACACGGATGAGAACAGACGAGTCCAGCTATTGAGAACTGCGCGGCGAATGCTACTAACCCATTGACGGCGCAGGCCTCAATAAACAGGAACGCCCGTCTACCGCGTCGCTGTCGCGGCAAGGCATTCCGAAATCCGTGTCCTCCGTGAAATCCGTGGTTTCTCTCCCAGCAAACCTGCGTCAAAACGCCTGCCGCCCGCCTAGAAATCCGCCGTTCCGTAGCTTTCCAGCTCCGCGTACGGCTTGTGCGAGAAGTTGCGGAATCGCGTGAACTCGTGCACCCACGTCAGCTTCACGTCGCCCGTGGGCCCGTTGCGCTGCTTGCGCACCAGCAGGTCGGCCTCGCCGCGGACCCGCTCGCGGTCTTCTTCGTTCGTCTGATAGTACTCGTCGCGGTGGACGAACATCACCACGTCGGCGTCCTGCTCGATGGCGCCGCTTTCGCGCAGATGGCTGAGCTGCGGCTTGTTCGAGTGCGACGACTCGACCTGCCGGTTGAGCTGCGCCAGGCACAGCACGGGCACCTCGAGTTCGCGGGCCAGCCCCTTGAGCCGCCGCGAGATTTTCGACACCTGCTCCTGCCGCGGGTCGCGCGGGTTGTCGGGATCGATCAACTGCAGGTAGTCGACGATGACGAGCGCCAGGTTTTCCCGCCGCTTGAGCCGCCGGGCGTGGGCCGCAATTTCCGTCATCGTCCGGCTCGGCGAATCGTCGATAAACAGCGGCGCCTGGCTGATCTCGCCCGCCGCCTGGATCAGCTTGCGCCGCTCGTCCTGCGTGATCGTGCCGTTCCGCAGGCGATTGCCGTTCACCTCGGCCACCGAGCACAGCAGGCGGTCGCCCAGCTCGATCGCCGACATTTCCAGGCTGACGAACAGCGTGGCGGCGCGCATTTGCATCACCGCGTGCTCGGCCATGTTCATCGCCAGCGCCGTCTTGCCCATGCTCGGCCGCGCGGCCAGCACGATCAGCTCGGACTTCTGCAGCCCGCCGGTCAGCGCGTCGAAGTCGTCGAACCCCGTCGCCACCCCGCCGAACGCGTGCTGGTGGTCCATCCGCGCGTCGATGCGGTCGAGCGACTCCTGCAGCACCTCGGCGATCGGCGCGAGTTGCCCCGCGCCGCGATCCTCCAGGATGCCGAACACGCGCTCTTCGGCCTTGCCGAGGACCTCCCGCGTCTCACACGTCGGGTCGTACGCCATCTGCTGGATGTCGACGCTCGCGTGAATCAGCGAACGCAGCACCGCCTTGTCGGCCACGATCCGCGCGTAGTACTCGGCATGCGCCGCGGTCGGCGCCTCGCGGCCGATCTCGGCCAGGTAGGCCGCCCCGCCGATCGACTCGTAGCAGTCGGCCTTCTTCAGCCGGTCGACCAGCAACATGAGGTCGATCCGGTGCCCGCCATCGTGCATCGCCAGCAGCGTCTCGAACAGTCGGCGGTTGGCGTCGTCGTAGAAGTCGCTCGCCCGCACCACGAGCGCGACTTCGTCGAACACCTCGGGTAAGAGCAGGATGCTGCCCAGCACGGCCCGCTCGGCGTCGACGGCCTGGGGAATCTGCTTCGCGAAAAGATCGCCGCCCTCCGCTGGCCCGCGGCGGCTTCCATTGCCCGTGGACATGACGCGCTCCCTCTGGTGAGATCGCTGGCTGTCAACCGCCCGCCAATGCGAACCGCCGGCTTGCGCCGGCGGCTATCGCTCGCTTCTGTTGCCATTGCGCCGTGCGAACGGGCGCCGACTATTTGTCGCCGCCGACCATCGGCACGACCCACACCTTCAGCTCGCCCTCGACTTCGCTCGCCAGGCGGAACTTCACGGTGTACAGGCCAAGCTCCTTCAACACGCCGTCCAGCTTGATCTGATCGGCGTGCATCACGATGTCGTTCTTCTTCAGCGCCGCCACGATCTCGGCGGCGCCCACGCTGCCGTACAGGTGGCCGTCTTCGGTGGCGTTGGCCTCGATCGTGATGCTCTGCTTGGCGATCTCCGCCGCCTTCTTGCGGAGGTCTGCCTGGTGAGCCCGCTCGATCGCCTGCAGCTTCGCGCGGTGCTTTTCGACCATCCGCTTGTGATGGTCGGTCGCGTATGTGGCCAGCCCTTGGGGAATGAGGTAGTTCAACGCGTAGCCGGTGCGCACCTCGACGACGTCGCCCTGCTTGCCAAGGTCGTCGACATTGTGGATGAGCAACAGCTCCACGCCATTATGCGGCCCGCGCGGCAGGCGATTGGCGGTGGCGGGATTCTTCTTGCGAGACTTGGTTTTCATGATCGCGATCGTAGAAATTCGGACAGAAGATTCACCACAGAGGACACGGAGGACACAGAGGAAGGAACAAGGATGTCATTGACTCCAATCCCAATTCTCCCGTTGCCTTCCTTCTTCTCTGTGCTCTCTGTGTCCTCTGTGGTAAATGAATTGAACTAGAATCTAGAACGGTATCTCATCCGGCGGAAAGCCCGCGGCGCTCGGCGCCGGGCCGGAATCGTAATCATCGCCGTAGGATTCTTCCTGCGCCGGCTGAGGGCGGCCGCCGGAGGAACGGGCCGCCCCGCCACGACCGCCGCCGCCGCCTTCGCGGCTGCCCAGCATCTGCATCTTCTCGCAGACCACGCGCAGCTTGCTGCGCTTCTGGCCGTCCTTCTCCCATGAGTCGAGCTTCAGCCGACCCTCGATCAGCACCGGGGCGCCCTTGCTCAAGTACTCGTTGGCCACCTCGGCCGTGCGGCCCCACATCGTCACGTCGACGAACGTCGTTTCGTCCACCCACTGCTCGCCGCGCTTCACGCGATCGTTCACCGCCAGCCCAATTTCCGACACGGCCGTGCCGCTGGGGATGTACCGCAGCTCCGGATCACGCGTGAGATTGCCAACCAGGATGACGCGATTGAAGCTTGCCATGGCAGCGTTTTTCCTGTCAGTAAGTTCGCGGCGGAACGAACGCCCGCATGCTGAACGCTTGTATCGATGCCGTCAAGCTACCAGATCGATTGGCGAATTGCAAAAACGCGTCCTGAAATTCCCTGCCGGGGCTAACTCACTCCGCCCCGGCGCCGACCGGCTCGGGCTCTTCCTCCGGAACCGGCGCGACGACCTCGCCCTTGGCGTGGGCTAAAATCGGCTCGACCAGGCTCTCGGGCAGCCGAATGAACAACTGCCGCAGCACGCTGTCGTTGATCTCACACTGCCGCGTCAGATCGGTCAGTTGCGAGGTCGGCAAACGGAAGTACATCAGCCAGTAGGCGCCCTTCCGCTGACCTTTGATCGCGTACGCCAACCGCCGCTCTTCCCACAGCCGGCTCACCAGCACCTCGCCGCCGGCCGCATCGACGTAACCCTCGACCTCGCGGGGCAGCGCTTCGCGATCGCGCGCGAAGCGGTTCGAGTCGAAAATGAACAACCCTTCGTAAACGCCTGAGTTTTCTGCCAAGACTGAACTCCCGATTTGGGGCTGACCGCTGAGGGCTCTCGGCTCTCGGCTCTCGGCTCTCGACCAGAAAGGAGAAGGCAACTCCGTCTGGCCGATAGCTGACCGCCGAAAGCCGACAGCTCAGAAGCTGACAGCCATCTTACGCTTTCCCGTTAAATCTGTTCATCGCGGGGCCCACGCCCTCGCTCGCCCACAATTGAATCGCATCGACCGCCCGGGCGATCTCCACCTCGACGATTTCTCGCTCGCTCGCCGAAAACCTACCCAGCACAAAGTCGGCCGGGTTCCAGCGGTCCGGCACGGGGCCGATCCCGATCCGCAGCCGCGGGAACTCCTTGGTCCCCAGGGCGCGAATCACGTCGGCCAGCCCGTTCTGACCGCCGTCGCTGCCGCCGCGGCGAATTCGCAGCTCGCCCACCGGGAGCTGAAACTCGTCGCACACCACCATCAAGTCTTCGTGGGGAATCTGGTAAAAGTCGAGGGCCTGCCGCACGCTCACCCCGCTGCGGTTCATGAATGTCTGCGGGGCGAGCAATAGCGCTTTCTCGCCGGCCAGCGGACACTCGCACACCTCAGCGTCAAACTTCTTCCGCGGCGCCGACGCTCCGCACTCGCGGGCCAGCCGGCCCAGCACGTCGAAGCCCACGTTGTGCCGCGTTCCCTCGTACTTCCTCCCCGGGTTTCCCAGTCCGACCACCAATTTCATCACGCCACCCCCCATTTAGCCGCGGGCCTTGGCCCGCGCCTCGCCTCGCAAGCGAGGCGGCTAAATGGTTGGGACCGTCGTGTCAAACTGCTACTCTCCCTCGCCTTGCTCGTCCTCGGCCTTGCGGCCGATGACCTCCGGTTCGGCGCCGGTCGCGGCCATTTCCTCGTCCGGCTCAGCCGCCGGCTCCTCGCACTGCACGGCCACCGTCGCGGCATCCTCCACCAGCGTCGCTCCGGCGGGCAGATCGTAAATGTCGCCCAGCGTCAGGTGACCGTTGAGCGCCAAGTGGTTGATGTTGATGTGCAGCGCCTCGGGAATATGAATCGGCGACGTTTCGATTTCCACCTGGTGCAGCACGTGAACCACGACCCCGCCCTCATGCTCGCCCGGCGCCTCGCCTTTGAGCAGCAGCGGCACCTCGACGGTCACGCGCTCGTTGGCGTCCACCCGCAGCAAATCGACGTGCACCAGGTGCTGCTGGAACGCGTCCCACTGGATGTGTTGCAGCAGCGCTTGCCCCGAGGCGGCGCCCGCCAGGTCGACCACCTTGTGTCCGTGCCGCAGCGTCGCCCGCAACTGGTCGGCCGGTACGGCGACCATCAGCGGCTCCTCGCCGTGCCCGTAGATAATGCCGGGCAGACTGCCGGTGCAGCGCAGCCGCCAGTTGTTGCGCTTGCCGGTTTGGGTGCGTTTCTGAACTTCGAGCGTGTCAGCCATGATCGGATCGGGGCCTTCGGTCGGGGCTGGGAATTTTTGGGAAACCCTTGATTGTGCCGGATTTCCGCCGGATTTCAAGCCCAGGAAAAACGCCGGTTTTTGAACGTACAACCCTTGCAAGCCACCGGCTCTGCCGGTGGACTCCGAGCGGCGGTACAACTCGGCGGGCCCGTCCACCGGCAGAGCCGGTGGCTTGCAAGGGGCCTTCCCGCCGACTCAACGAAACAACCCGCTCACCGACTCGTTCCGGTGGATCCGCTTGATCGCCTCGCCCAACAGCGGCGCCACGCTCAGCACCTTGGTGATCGGCGCCTGCTCCAGCCGCTGCGGGATCGAGTTGGTGCACACCAGGCTCGCCAGATTCGCGTCGTTGAGATTGTTCACCGCGTTGCCGCACAGCACCGCGTGGGTCGCCCCGACGTGAATTTCCTTCACGCCGTTTTCGTGCAGCACATTGGCCGCTCCGCGAATCGACCCGGCCGTGCTGATCATGTCGTCGAACATCAGCGCCACTTTGCCCGCCACCGGCCCGCCCAGGATGTTGGCCTGCACGGTCTTTTCGGCGCTCATCCGCCGCTTGTCGATGATCGCCACGCTGCCGCCGATGCGCTTGGCGTGCCCCAGGGCCCGTTTGATGCTCCCCTCGTCGGGGCTGACGATCACCAGCTCGTCGGTCGGAATCTTCAGGCTGAGAA
>CAYSFP010000160.1:0-12572 GCA_964430075.1 uncultured Planctomycetaceae bacterium
GTCGAAAGGCCGCGACGCCGAGCGCGGCGCACGCCGCCAGCAGGCCGCTGGCCGGCTCCGGCACCGCGTAGACGTGCACATTGTCGATCCGGACGTTCACATTCGGGTCCAGGGGAAACGGTACGTCATAGCAAAGGAATCGGTAAGAGAATGAATTAGCCAGCGCACTAGAAAACAACCGGAATGAGTAGCGAAGCTGACGCGTCGAGGAGTTCCAGACACCATTCGGCGGAGCGTCGGACGGCGGGATCTCCGATTGTACGCTGCCGAAGGGGCCCCCATCACGGCTCCGCTGGATTTCGAAGCTCGGCGGCTGGACGCTATTGCTCGCCATGTCAAACTCGAAGATAAGAGTGGTACCCGGCAGTGGCACGTCCGGACGGATGAAGTTGAACTGGAAATAGTCGCCGACCCGCCATCCCGTGGAGCTGAACGAGTGCTCCGAACCATTGCCGACGGCGCTGCTCGACTCGGACGCCCCGCTGTGAACGACGAATGCCGATCCACTGCCTTCTTCGGGTGCGTGCGGTCCCGGCGTTGTCGGCTTGCTTTCTTCGAACGTCCATTTCACAAACGTCACCGGCGCCGCGTCGGCCGGCGCGGAGGCTAGGTTCAATACGATCGCGGCGGCGATCCCACGATACGCAATTCGAATGAGGGGCAGAGCGCTCATGAGACGACTCGGGGAAGGGATTAAGATACTAGTATAGGGGACTAAATGGCGTCTGCCGGCATCTTTAATTACGGCGTCGGCGGCGACGCCCAAACACTTATCTTGACGCCACCAGTAAACGCCCCCGCGCCGTTGAGCTGGCCGCGCCACGAGAAGTTTTGGTAGCGCTCTCCGCTATGATATAAGCCGTTGGGCTCCTCATAAGCTGCTGTAATCTCTCCGACCACCCAGCCGCTGGAGTTGGTCGTGTAGAGCAACGCGATTGCCTTTGCAGCGGGGTGCGCGGGGTTGGTGGTTGTCACGCAGTTCTCGTCAAACAACCACGTTGGTCCAAACGCAGTGCCATTTGCATTCTGGGAGAGCCCGCGGAACATGACGCCGTCAAAGAGGGTCCGCACCGGATGCGTGGAGGTTCCCCCTTCGGCGTGCACCATGCGGCCGTAGCCGCGTCGGAGATTGTTGATCCGGGGTAACCGTAAGTATTCTTGAACGAGAAAATCGGCTTCTCCAGGGAAGGCCGGTAGACCACGACCTTCACGCGATCAGTCAGGCTGCTCGGCATCGTGCGGAAGAACTCATCCGTGGTCAGCGTGATCGTGTCCGCGCCGTCACTGAAGCTGGCAATCTTACCCACGAAGATCGGGTACGTCGGCGTGGCGCTCATCTGGTCGTAGAACTCGACGTAATCGCCATTGGCGAGCGGCGCGAGGTTGGTATTGGATGGTTGGGAGATGACGCGCGTCGAGCTGTTAAAGTCGGCGCCCGTGGCGCTGTAAATCGCGTCGCCGCGCGACTGGCTGGCGCGGTCGCCGTGGACATGGGCCGCGCCGATAATCGTGCTCGTGGCCGAATAGCGGACGACCGTCATCTCCGTCGGCGATCCCGGCAGGGTATTGCCGCTTGCGGTCGGGGGCGGCGTTGGATTATCCGCGATCGTGATCGTCGTGTCGTCGACGGCGGTGACCTTCATGCCCGTCCGCTGCTGGCCGCTGCCCCAGGTAACCCTCACGATCTCATTCTTCTTGACGGAGTGGATGACGTCCGTGGTGATCTCGCCCGTCATGGGGTCGTACATGCCGGTATGGTTCGAGTCGGTCTTCACCAGCAGGCAATTGTTGGGCGCCGTCTCGTCGATGTTGATGTAGTTGATCCGCGTCTCATCCGGGCCGACGCCCTGATGAAAATCGCTGCCCCGCACGAACAGGCCCACCAAGCAGCGCGTCTGCATGTCGAGCTCGTCGATCACCAGCTTGCCGCCGGCGTCCAGCAGGATCGTCCACGTCGCCGTCGACTCGATCTGCCCGAAGTGCCACGAGAACGCCTGCCGCTGCTTCGACCAATAGCCGACGTCGCACCACGCCGGAGCGAAGCGCCCCATCACGTGGCACTGATCGTTGTGATTGCTGAACGCCGGATTGTCGTCCGCCAGAATCCCCACCTGGAACAAGTGCGTCGCGAGGCCCCGCGGAAACACCCCCTTGCCGCTGCCGAAGTCCTCCGTGCTCCGCACGCGAATCGCGTAGCGGCAGCGGTCTTCATGCGGATGCGCCTCCAGCGGATTCGCATAGGGATACTCCTCCCCATCGCCGTCCTCGAGCAGCTCGGCATTGGTCGCACCCTGCTTCCCCATAAAATGGACGCCGTCGATCACCCAACCGTGGCCGTAGACGTCCCACATGCTCGTGGTGTAGTCCGTGCCGCCCCAGACCATCGCCGTGACGGGCCCGCCCCTGGCAGCGGGATTCTCGCCATATTGAGTTAACGGATGGTAGATCGGCTCGCCGCCGCTCCCTTGGACCGTGGGGAGACCGCTGCGCGTCGCCCACTCGACCCTCTCGTCGAAGAAGTAAAGGTCAGCCTTCAGATTCAGCGGATCGAGATCGGTCAACCAGGCGCCGTTTGAAGCGGCCCAGTTCCGCAGCGAGATCACGTTGTGCTCCATCGCCGTGGCATCGTTGCCGTCGGCGCCGTCCAGAACATAGCCCCCGAGCCCCGGATGCCAGGCCCCCCGGCCGCCGTTGTAGAGCGCGGCGCGCTCCTCGCTCGTCAACACGCGTTTCCAAAACGACACTTCGTCGATGAGCCCATCGAATGCATTGGCCGTGCCGCCGCTGCTCGCGCCGATGCGGAACGCCTCGGTTGTATCGTTGGCGCCGACGGAATGACTCGCCACATTGGCGACGCCGTTCACCGAGATGCCGATTTCCTGATTGTCGGCGTCGTGCCAGGCGACCACGTAATACCAGGTGCCCGTCAAAACGTTGCCGAAGTTATTGGCGGTGACGGTCGCGTCGCCTGACCCCTTTGAGATGGTCATCGAAAAGCGGCTCGTTGCCGACGTCCACTGGACCGAATACTCCGACGTGGTGGCTGTGCCGGTACTCTTGCTGACAATCGTCATCTGACCCGAAGGCGTTAAGTCCAGTTTGACCCACGCGGCGATTGTCCAACTCGCGGCGCCCGCGCTGAGCGAGGCGTTGTCGGCGCAACTGAGATATTGCGTGCTGGCCCGTACAAAGTCGCCGCCGCGATAGATTTTGGCGTTTGCCCCCACCAGCGAACCGTTGTCGGCCAGCGAGTTCGCGCCGAACGAGTCGGCCCGGGCGCCGTCCTCTTCATCCATCGTCCAGTAGCTGACCAGACCCGTTCGATCCGGGAAGGCGGCCCAGGCCACGTCCCTGAGAACGCCCAATGTGCACGCAACACCGGCGGCCGCCGCTAGCAACAGCCGCCGCGCGGGAAGTCGGCGGTCGAGGGCGTGAAACAGGGGGAGGGAATGGTGCATTTCGGATCCTCCGATTGAGATGCGGTTCGACCCTCGCATGCCAGAAAAGTGTGGCCAGAAGCGACTCAACCCCGAGTCTACCCCCGGCCTCCGAACCGGTCAAAGAAATTGCTTGACGCCGCAGGAGACGGGCCAAGTCGTGAATGCGAGGACGCCGGATCGAAGCGAGCCGCTTCGGCCACGTGGTCGAAGCGGC
Organism: uncultured Planctomycetaceae bacterium; assembly: GCA_964430075.1. Taxonomy (GTDB): domain Bacteria; phylum Planctomycetota; class Planctomycetia; order Pirellulales; family Lacipirellulaceae; genus Lacipirellula. The sequence goes on from CAYSFP010000160.1 coordinate 3,655, forward strand.
TCGCTTCGACGTGCGTCCCCTCGGGCCCACTCGCGTCGCCCGAGCTGCGCGCGGCGGCGGCCGTCGAATCAATTCGTTCCAAAGACTAGAAATCAGGCCGCGCCCTGTGGTAGGGTACATCTGTCTATCGACGCAAGAGGGTAGGGTGCGTGAAACGCACCGCAGAGCGCGCGGAGCACGCAGAGACCGAAGAAGACAAGGAACCGCTGAGCAGCGCTCATGGCCGCTCATAGAGAAAACAGTGACTTCCCTCTCCTGCATTAGCGCAGATGAGCGTTGATCAGCGGTTTGCAAAGTCTTCTCCGCGCCCTCCGCGTCCATCTGCTTCCCCTTGCGCCGCCACCCCTTGACCGCCGTGCGCACTCCAAAACCAACAAAGTGGACAAAGTGGACGCCCTGCAGAGGGATCGAGAGACCGCAACCCATTGCCATGCCAGTCTTTCCGCCATCGCCTGTCCGCTGTCCTGCCCACAACGCGCACGCCAAAGCACCCGAAGTGTCCAGCACCGCTCTCAAACGGCCCACTGCCCACCGCCCCCTTCATCCAGCACGCTGCATCGCAAACCCATTCACCCCAACATGATCCCGCCACGGGCGGAGCCGAACTCCACAAAAGACGACTTTTGTCGCCCAAAAGAGCGTTTGCGACAAAAATAGAAGAGTTGTTTGGACCGACGGCGCTGAGTTGAATCCACGGATTTCACGGATGACACGGATTTCTTCGTTGCCGAGGCACTCCGTTGCCGGGCTGGACCGCTGTCACAAGGACGTCTCCTGCCGCGCCCATTCCCATCCCATCCGTGAAATCCGTGTCATCCGTGGTTTCGATCGGCGCGACTTAGCGCTGTCGTATTAGCTCAAGTGTTCTGCCGAAAAACTATGCCTGCAGCAGCGCCGGGCGCATGCTTGCGCCGAGTTTCCTTTCCATTTCCTCCAGCCTCCCGTCTTATGCCCCCCAACCACCTTCGCCAACGAGCCCCCCCAAACAGGCCTTGGCCCGCGATTGCCGCTGGGCGGGCGGCGGCAGTAAACTGGGCGCAGCCCGTGGCCCTCGGCGAAGTACCGACGAGAGTTCCCCGGCCCCTTTTCTCCCAAATGCGAGGGCGGTGTCATGTTCACGCGCAGTCGTCGTGATTTTTTGGCCGACGTGGGGCAAGGGATGTTGGCGGCATCGCTGGGGTCTGTGCTCTCGACGGAGCTCGGGCTGACGCCGGCCTGGGGCGACGAAATCGACGCACGGCTTACGTTCGGCGACATGGAGCCGCTGGTTGCGCTGATGCAGGAGACGCCGCCGGACGACCTGTTGCCGTTGGCGGTGGAAAAGCTCCGTGCGGGCATCGATCTCAAGACGCTCGTGGCCGCCGCGGCGCTGGCCAACGCGCGAGCGTTCGGCGGGCAGGATTACACGGGCTACCACACGTTCATGGCGCTCGTCCCGGCGTATCGGATTGCGGCCGAGCTGCCTGCCGAGCGCGCCCCGCTGCCGGTGCTCAAGGTACTGTATCGCAATAGCAGCCGGATTCACGAGCAGGGATTTCACGATCACGACACGCTGCATCCCGTCGAGCCCGCCGCGACGTCAATCGACGCTGACGGCGGCGAAGGGCTGCGCGACTCGGTGCGAGCCATCGACTGGAACGGCGCCGAAGCGCGGTTCGCCGCGGCCGCGCGAGGGTCGATCGGCGAAGCATACAACCATCTGCAGTTCGCCGTGCAGGATGAGGTTGACGTGCATCGCGTTGTGCTGGCATGGCGCGCGTGGGCCATGCTCGACGTTGCCGGGCAGCAGTACGCCCACACGATGTTGCGGCAGTCGGTGCGCTATTGCCTGGAGACCGAGCAAGCGATTCGTGACAACGATCGACGGCGGTCCGACGTGCGGGAACTCTTGCCGCGGTTGCTCGAGGAGCATCGTCTCGTCCAGCGCCCGCTGGGCGAACGTCAGGCTGACGACGCCTGGGTCGAGCACTTGTCGCGAACGATTTTCACCGGCACGCGCGACCAGGCGGCCGAAGCGACCGCGATGGCCCTGGCCGAAGGCATGCATCCCGACGCGATCGCCGAGGCGATGTCGCTGGCGGCCAACGCGCTGGTGCTGCACGACCCCGGGCTGCGCCCCGAGCACGTGTCGCCGGGCCGACCGTCTGGCAGCGTCCACGGCGCCTCGGTGGGCGTGCACGCCTCCGATTCGGCGAACGCGTGGCGCAACATCGCACGCGTCGGCAGCGCGCGGAATCGGTCCGCGAGCCTGATCGTCGGCGCCTACCACACCGCCGGTCAGGCGGCGGCGAACCCGACGGCTTATCCCTACGAGGAACAACTGGCGGAGGTGACTTCGACGGACGGCACAACGCTGATCGCCGATGCGGAAGAAGCCATTCGCTCGAGCGATCAAGCGCGGGCCTGCGCGGTCGTGCATCGCTACGGCGAGCTCGACTTGCCCACGCGACCCTTGTTCGATTTGTTGGCGAAATTCGCCGTCAGCGAGGACGGTGCGCTGCACGCGGAAAAATACTACCACACGGTCTCGGAAGAGTTTGCGGCCACGCGCCCGGCGTTTCGCTGGCGGCAACTGGCGGCGCTGGCTCGCGTCACGGCGAGCGAATATGGGTTCGCGGCGCCGGGCTACCGGGAAGCGTGCGAGTTGCTCGGCGTGTCGTAACGGCGATGTGCTGCGAGTCTACCTGACGGCCGCCGCCGATTGAATCGGCGGCAGCTCGCCCACGCGGAACTCGCCCGACTCGCTCGACTGCCAGACGCGGCCGGTGGTCACGTCGAACGCCGTGAGCCAGAATCCGCCGCAGGCGTAGGTGTCGATGCACACCAAGTGGCCAAGGTTGACAATCTGGCCCTGCTTGTTCGACGTGTGCCCCAGCACCGCGGTCTTGCCCGAGCAGTGCGGCCCGGGCGTGTGCCACTTCAGCGACTGCCAGCGGAGGTCGGTCCACGGTTGGCGGTCGAGCGGGCGCGCGGCCACGTAGTTGCCGTGCGCGAAGAAGTGTCCCTCGGTCTCGTGCAAGTCGCCCCACGTGCGAATGAACTCAACGTGGTCGGCGGCGATGCCGTCGACGCCGGCGCCGCGGCCATAGGAGTCGAGCGTCTGCGCGCCGCCGTGATACAGCCATTCCTGCACGGGGATGGCGCCGTCGATCGCGTCGAGCATCATCTGCTCGTGGTTGCCCTGGATGCACACGAGCGTCGTGCGCTCACGAAGCTCGAGCAATTGGTCCACGACAGCACGGCTGCCGGAACCGCGGTCGATTGCGTCGCCGAGCATGACCAGCGTGTCGTCGGCGCCGACGCCGAGGCCGTCGATCAGCGCGGCAAAGGCGACGCTGCAACCGTGGATGTCGCCAATGGCGATGATGCGCGGGGCGCGATTCACGGGCTCAGTCCTTGCGAAGGAAAATGCGAATACGTCGAGCGGCTCGTCCGTGGCCGGCGTCGCCGGTGAACCTGAGGGAATTGTTGCGAAGCGATGGCGGCGAATCAATGGCGGCTTGGGCGCGCGGCCGCCGCGTCGCTCCAGCCACTCTACTAAGCATAGTTCGCCAGACCCTCGACGTGGTGAGCTTTGGCGCCCGTGGGGCGAGCTTTACTGCGGCGAACGACGGCCGCCCAGGCGCCGCCAGAGACCTCGCTCCGTACGCGTCCCAGCCGCGAGCCTACGGCTCGCCGGCACTGCGCGGAGGCGATCGCTCTCCCGAATCGCCCGCAAACAGCCGCATCCACCTGTCACCGATCACAGTCTCTCCCTCGCCGCGCGGCTATTGGATGTGCTTGTACGCTGCTATCATCAGTCAGTCTGTGCCTGGTGTTTGCGAACGTCGATTCGAACGGCGCCTTGAGGCGCTTGGATTTCCCATGGCCGACGTCACGATGCTGCTGGAGGCCGTCCGCGCGGGAGAGCCCGGCGCGCGTTGGCAGGCGTTGCGCTTCGGCCGAGGAAGAAACAGGGCGTTGTGACTTGAACTCGTGCTGTGTCACGCCCAAGTCTTCGCGGGGCGTGGTCGGGGTCGGTACAATGAACTAGGAATGACGTAGGTCGAAATCACGCCGTTCCTGGAGCATGTCCCCCATGAGATGGCTTCTCTTCCTGCTGCTCATCGCGCCCGGCGGCGTGCTGTGGGCGGATCGCAATGATCCGCCCGGCGCCCGCTACCCGGCGATGAAGATTTCTTTTATCGATCCGCTGACCGGCCGATCGGTCTGGCGGATGACGACCGATGCGAAGCAGAGCCGTGCGTCGAACCTCCTCGGCGATCTTTCGTCCGAAACCACCGCGTGGTCCCCAGATGCCACGAGGATCGCCTACGTCAAGAAAGGTCACCCGGACAAGCCGGACGGCGTCTACGTGATGGATGTTTCAACGGGCGTCGAGACGGTCGTCGCCGTCGATGCGCGGGCCGCTTATGCGGTCTTCAGTCGTAGCACCAACGAGATCTTCTATTCCGCAAGGACGAACGGCTGGCCGCGCTCCGCGGGCGCCGTGGCTGGCGAAGCCGCGCCGGAGCCGTCGGTGCAGGTGAGCGCCGTCCGTCTCGACGACTACAGTGTTCGTGTGCTGAAAGCCTTTCCGGGCGCGGTGTGGATCGGACCGGCGGTGCAGAATTGCGACGGCAGCTTGATCGCGCTGTTTCCCTCGACGGGCGACGTCGCGGCCGCTTCGTTCAACGACTTGTCCGAACAGTGCGTGATCGTCGATCCCCAGGGCGACGTGCAGCCCGGGTGGGAGTTTCACCCGGACTACTCCTGCCCCTTCAACGCCGATTTCGCGCTCTGGCACCCGACTGACTCGAAGCTCGTCGTCACGCGCCGCTTCCTCAGTCCCACGAGCGTGGCGACGCGCCTCTGGCACGTCGAGACGCTGGAGAACCCGTACCCGGGCAATCGCAAAATCGGGCACTCGGCGTGGCACCCCAATGGCAGGTTGATGCTGGAGAACGATCTGTGGGATCTCGCGACGGGCCAGATCGTCAAGCCGCTGTCGATCGGCGGCCCGCACAAGAACTTCAATCCTGCGGATGGCGCGCTAGGACTGGAGGCGCGCGTGTGCTTCGACGCCCGCAAGCCGCCGTACGTGCTCTTTGTGAGAACTCTGAGCCAGTTGCCGGCCATCGATCCGGTCGAACGGGAGCGGCTGCTCAAACTCGAGCATCGAACGGCGGAAGACAACCGGCAGCTATGGTACGTGCAGGAAACCGACCCCGCGATCGCTTTCTGCCAGCACTACAGCGACTTTTCGTCTCACGCGGTTCACCCGCACGCGCACTGGTCGCCCGACGGCAGTTACTTGCTTTGGCAGTCGAACGTGGCATACGCGGAGCACGGCGCGCCGCCCGGCGGCGTGGGCACGGCCGACAATGCCGAAGCCACCGACCTGTTCGTTGTTCCGGTCGACGCAGACTAGCGGGTCTTGCCGCCTGGATTGTGCTGTTCAAGAGTCCCGTTTCTTACTGCGAGCCAAGCGACGCGAGAAACTCGCTCATCTCCTCCGCTGCGTGCGAACTGCCTTGCGTGCGGCGTGCGGAAGTAGCGCCGTCTCTGCGGCCTACGGAAATAGCACGCGGATGAACGCGGATTTGGCGGATTTTCGCGGATCGGAAGGGAGAAACAAAAGAACGGGATTGCTGGTCAAACGCTCATCCGCGTCAGCAGCAATAAGCGTTGTTGAGCGGTTCCTTCTAGATTCCTCTGCTCTGATCCGCGTCCATCCGCCCGATCCGCGTTCCTCCGCGTCCCATTCTCACGTTGCCGAGCCGAGCGATGCCAGAAACTCGCTCATCTCCCCCGCCGCATGCGAGTTGCCTTGCGTGCGCGCCGCTTCGATGCCGTCGCGAAGATACGTGCGGGCCTCATCGATGCGCTCCAATCGCGCAAGCTGCTGAGCGGCCATGAAGAACGCCGGCACGTAGGGCGGTTCGCCGCGGGTCAGCTCGGCGAACTGCGCGAGGCTCGCGTCGTGGTCGCCTTCTTTGTCCAGCTCCATCGCGAGGCTGTAGCGCAGAAACACATCGCCGGGCTCCTCGGCGAGCATCGCTTCGATCTTAGCGCGGCGGGACATCGGCAGGCGGTTCCTCAGCCGAATCAGTCGGCGTCTGCTGCGGAGGGACTGGGGGCGCCTCGGCAGTCTTGAGTTTGACTCGCAGCAACTGGCCCCGCGGCGCCTCCGCTTCGTCGCGATTCGCGCCGGCGTCCGCGCTCCGCTCGCCGCGGGACGCGACATACATTGTCCCGTCGGGCGTGAACGCCAGCGCCGTGGGCGATGGGATCTTGGCGATCAACGCCGCGCGACACGACTCGCGGCCGTCGACCTGGGCGGCGTCCAGCCGGTAGACGCCCGCGGGATGCGTTTCGCTTTGCGAATCGTCAAGCGCGTACAACTCGGCCGCGGGACTGTAGGCCAGGGCGACGACGTCATTCAGTCCCACGTTCAGATTAAGGGCGAGCTGGCCGCTCGCCGGACTGAACCAGGCCACGCGGCTATCCAGCGCCTGCCCGATCTCGCCGCGCTGGGCGACGAGCAGGTAGTGGCGCCGCGGCCGCGGGTCGACCACGACGGCCGACGGACGCGCGCGGCCCATCCGCTCGTGCGTGGGGATGAACGGCTCCAGCCCGGCTAGGCGGTTCGAGTCGAGCGTCGCCCGCAGGATCCAGCCGCGCTGGTCGCCGTTTTGCGACGCGACAAGAAAGTCGGCGCCCTGGTGGGCGAGGCTCGCGAAATCGTGTTCGCCGTGCGCGGATCGCGGCCCAGGTCCCAGCGGGCCAAGGGCGTGGTCGGCCTGGTTGAAATCAAGGGTTGTCCCATTGTCGGCGGGCAACTGGTAGACGCGCACCTGGCTATTTCCACCGCCCGTACCAACGGCGAGCCAATTGCGCGACAGGAAATCGAGGCCAAGCGGTCCGGAGGCGCCGTCGCCAGGTTCGTTCAAGGCGACCGATTCGATGGGAAAGCCCGCGATCACCGGCGTCGGCTCAGCCTCGTCGCCCGTCTGCCAACTCACGACGCGACCGGCGCCACGTTCGGCAATAAAGATCTCAAATGGCCCGCCGCGCGGCGCCGCCAGGCGAACGGCCAGCCCGCTCGGTCGATCGAGCCCCGTGACCACGGTTTCGACGAGATACTCCGCCGTCTCGTCGCGCCCCTCGGCAAACGGCGGCGGCTCTTGGGCAGAGCAGAATTCGCTGGTTGCCAGCGTTGATGCTACGAGAATTGCGACCACGCGCATCGGCGACGGCCGGAAGAGTCTCTCGCAAAGGCGCAAAGGCGCAGAGGACGGATGAGAAGAAAACATATCCAAAATTCTGCGTTTTGCTTTGCGTGTCTTGCTTTGCGCCTTCGCGCCTTGGCGAGAGATCGGTAACGCGCCGCGCTGCCTATCGTTAGACCCCGATGCCGTGCGTTTTTTCGTACGCCGCGATCTTGGATTCGTGCTCGAGCGTCAGCCCGATGTCGTCCAGGCCGTTCAGCAGGCAGTGGCGGCGGAAGGGTTCGACGTCGAACTTTGCGGAGAATCCATGCGCGTCCGAAAGCGTGCAGGCGTTGATATCCGCCGTGAGCTGGTACGGGGCGTGCTGCGCCGCCCGCTGAAACAGCTCGTCGACCTGCTGCTCGCTGAGCTTGATCGGCAGCATGCCGTTCTTGAAGCAGTTGTTGTAGAAAATGTCGGCGAAGCTGGGGGCGACGACCACGCGGAACCCATAGTCCTCGAGCGCCCAGGGGGCGTGCTCGCGGCTGGAGCCGCAGCCGAAGTTGCGGCGGGCCAGCAGGATGCTCGCGCCGGCCGCCTCGGGGCGGTTCAGCTCGAACTCCGGGTTGAGCGACCCGTCGTCGCAGCGGGCCCAGTCCCAGAACAGAAACTCGCCGAACCCCGTGCGCTCGATCCGCTTGAGGAACTGCTTGGGGATGATCTGATCGGTGTCGACGTTGGCCCGGTCGAGCGCGACGACTTTGCCGGCGTGGGCGGTGAAGGGTTTCATTGGTTCTCTTTTGCATCAAGCGTGTATTGCCAAAAGTCATCTGCGTCGCGCTTGCGATTTAATTGGAACAGTCGCTGAAACGTCGGAGACGCCATCCAGCCCTCCTGTGGCTCAACTTCCAAATAGCCGGCAGGACCAGCGACAAGAATTTTGAAGTTGATCGGCTCATCGTCTTCTACGAGTGGGTCGATCAGCCAGTATTCAGGAATCCCCGCGCTAAAGTAGATATCGCGTAGAACCTGTGCGTCCTTCGTTCGCGACGCGCGGCTGACGATCTCCATGACCCAGTCGACGCTGCCGACCAACTCCTTACTACAGGTGGCCCGACCGATTTCAGGAACGAGCTTCACGCGTCCCGATCTGAGAGTTGCGCTCGACACGAACACGCCATCCGGTTCACTTGATAAGCGAGCAGCCTTGTTTGAGATCAACGTACGATCGATCCGAAGGTATCCAAGTTCTCGGTCTCGTACCAACTGCGCCAGAACTCGGCATACCTCGGTCTTGATGGCTCCCTGTTCTTCAAAAGATTCTGGGCTCATATCGAGAAAGATCGCGTCGCCGATGTAGGAAAGCCGGCCGCCCCTGGGGAATTCATCCGAGAGCGCCCAACGACGAAAGCCGTCAAAGGTACATGCGGAAGTCGGGATGATTAATTCGATGGGCAGGTCGGACGAAACAATGATCACCGGCTCGGCCGCCGCGCCGCCACGTCCAGTGCCGCTTGCGACCGCCCTAGCCTCAAGGAGGTCGGCGCCGGTGTATCCAAATGAATGAGAGGCCGCGTCTGTGCTGCTCATCACTTCCTCCTAAGAAAAGCCCTCACGACCACTCCCGCACATCCACAAAATGCCCCGCCACCGCCGCCGCCGCCGCCATCGCCGGCGACACCAGGTGGGTGCGGCCGCCCTTGCCCTGGCGGCCCTCGAAGTTGCGGT